>JABDPJ010000286.1 GCA_013042835.1 Lysobacterales bacterium | reverse complement strand
CTGCTGGTCTGTTGCCTCGGGTTTTTCATGGTGCATCCCAACCAGGCGCGGGTATTGACCCTGTTTGGCACCTACGTGGGCAGCGCGCTCGAGACGGGCTTGCGCTGGGCCAACCCTTTTTATGCCAAGAAGGCAGTTTCATTGCGGGTGCGGAATTTCGACTGCGATCCACTGAAAGTCAATGACAGTTCGGGTAACCCTATTGAAATTGCAGCGGTGGTGGTGTGGAAAGTGGTCGATTCGGCCGAAGCGGTATTCGAGGTGGATGACTACATCTCGTTTGTAGAGATTCAGTCCGAGGCTGCACTGCGCAACCTGGCAACTTCCTATCCTTACGAGGCCCAGGACGACGAGATCGCCTTGCGCAGTAATCCTCAGCAGATTGCGGACGAACTCAAGACCGAAGTTCAGGACCGCCTGGAAAAAGCCGGTGTGCTGGTAATCGAAGCACGAATCAGCCACCTGGCTTATGCACCGGAGATTGCCAGTGCCATGCTGAAAAGACAGCAGGCTCAGGCTATCGTCGCTGCACGGCGCCAGATCGTCGATGGTGCGGTCGGCATGGTCAAAATGGCACTGACCGAGCTCAAGGAACAGGGCGTGATCGAGTTGGATGATGAACGCAAAGCGGCCATTGTCAGCAATCTGCTGGTCGTACTGTGTGGCGAGGAGAACGCACAGCCAGTTCTCAATACCGGATCACTCTATAACTGATCACTGATGGCTGCCAAAAAAGCGTTTCCGCTGCGCATTAACGAAGATGTCTGGGAGGCCGTGCGCCGCTGGTCGGATGATGAGCTGCGCAGCGTGAATGCCCAGATCGAGTACGTGCTCAGAGACGCCCTGCGTAAAGCGGGGCGTTTACCCGGGCCCGGTGATACCCGGAACGAAAATCCTGAAGATGGCTGAGTGCGATTGCGTCGCTGGCCGTCCGCCCTGCCGGCGTTTCGTGGGCACCCGGGCTAGGCCAGGCATCGCGTGCACCGGACCCCTTTGGCTTAACTGGCAGTTTACCAGCGCAGATAGGCCAGCCAGCCGAGCAGCGTGATGCCTGCCCAGATATGCAGGTTACCGGCGGCATCGCCGAACCGGTAAGACATCACCATCGTGATCGCCAGGCCAAGACCGCAGAGGATGCTGAACTCGACAGGGTGGCGTGGCGTGCGCGGGTACTTGAAAAGAAAAGCCTTGATAAAAAAGAGTAACGGTGAAAATGCCGCCAACCAAAGCCCGAACCAGGACAGCAACGGCTCGCCCCCGCCGCTTATCCGGGCAAACGCAAAGGCACTGATCAGGATCAGCCACAGGATATAGACACTGATGAATACTGATTTAAGCAAGTTCAATGTGGTTAACTCCCGGGCGTCATGTGAAAATACCGGCACTGTTTTAATTTCTCCGGCCATTTGCAAGTATAACTGCAGTCAGGCCCGGAACCCGTCAAGCGGCCGCTGGCCAGGCTGTTGATGCGCCAATGGAGTGTAGCCATGATTAAAAAGTATGTCCTGTCGATAATGATCTTACTGGTCTCGATTCCGATAAATTCCTGGTCCATGGATAAAGACTGTTTTCCGCCCGAAATGATCCCCGAGAACATGTTCCCCATTGTCAAGCTTGAGACCAGCATGGGCGATATAGAGATTGAGCTGAACCGCATGCGTGCGCCGATCACCAGCAACAACTTTTTGCGCTACGTTTTGGAAGGCGAGTATGACGGCACGCTTTTTCACCGCGTGATGGTTGGGTTCGTGGTGCAGGGTGGCGGATACACCAAGGATATTGAGGAAAAAACCCTGCACGAGAACATATTCAACGAATCAGGTAATGGCCTGAAAAACAGGAAGGGCACCATCGCGATGGCGCGTTTCGACGATCCACACACGGCCTCGCGCCAGTTTTTCTTCAATATGAACGACAACACCAGCCTGGATCCGAATTCGCGCAGCTGGGGCTACACCGTGTTTGGCGAGGTGGTTTCCGGTATGGAGGTGCTCGACGAGATCGAGCTGGTCGAAACGGGATACAGCGAAGCCCTGGATGCCGAGGATGTGCCGCTTGAGCCGGTTCTGCTGATCCGCGCCAGCGTCAAGGAATGACGCTGACTGCCAGCTGCCCCGCTGGAAATACGAACCTGCTGACAGGTCCTGGCTGATGGGATGGGGAGAGACCTTTGCACTGTCCAGTGCGCTCACCTGGGCCCTGGCTGTCATCCTGTTGCGCCGTTCCGGCGAAACCCTGCCGGCGTTTGAACTTAACCTGTTCAAGAACTGTTTCGGCATCGTTCTGTTTATACCGACCATACTGCTGGTCAATGGGATAGGGCTGCCTTATTACACGGCAGCTGAATTGTGGCTGGTCTTCTTTTCCGGCGTGCTGGGTATTGCGCTGGCGGATACCTGGTACCTCAAGGCGCTTAATGTGATGGGCGCCAGCAGGACAGGGATCGTTTCCAGCCTTTTCAGTCCGTTCGTCATTTTGCTGTCGGCAATTTTTCTCGACGAAAGAATGGTGCCCTGGCAATGGCTGGGTTTCGTGCTGGTGATGGCGGGGGTCCTGCTTGTCACCTGGCGCGCGCACCGCTCCGAGGTGGATGTCGAAGATGTCAAAAGGGGGGTCATGTTCGCAACCGGGGCGGTTTTCATGATGGCGGTTGGCGTCGTCATGGTAAAGGAGATACTCGAAACGCGCTCGTTCCTGTGGACCGTCGAATTGCGTCTTGTCGGTGGTGCGGTCGGCATGTTCCTGTTTGTGCTCGCCCGTCACCGCTGGAAGAGCGTGAGGGACAATTTCAAGCTGCAGCAACCATGGGGCATGATCATGTTAGCATCGTTCCTGGGCTCATATTTTGCGTTGATACTGTGGCTGGCCGGTTACAAACTGATTGATGCTTCCGTGGCTTCCGTGCTCAATGAAACCAACGTGGTATTCATCGTCTTGCTGGCCTGGCTGATGCTCGGGGAGCATATAAACCGTCGCAGGCTGGTCGGTATGGGCCTGACGATTGCCGGTGTTACCATCATGGTTCTGGTTTAGACCCTGTTGAGTGATGAACACAGAAGGAGAAGCGATGCAAAACAGTACACCGGTCAGAAAATGGCTGCTCAGCCTGGTGTTTTGCGTGGTTGGCATACTCTCGGTTACGCCGTTCATCGACCAAAAGGCCAGTGCGGATTATGAGCAGCTGTTCCAACGCGCCTTCGTTACCTTTGCCCTGGCCCGTACCATCAATGGTGTTATTTCCGTCGTGCAGGGCACGGAGGTTGCACTCCAGCCAGCCGGTGTTGGCGTTACGCTCACACCGGGTGAAATCCTGGATCCTGTCAATGACCTGGTAGAGCGCTTTTCGTGGGTTATGATGGGTGCAACCATTTCCCTCGGTATTCAGAACGTTCTGCTCGATGTCAGCGCCTGGTGGCTCATACAACTGCTGATGGCGGCGCTGGCGGCCTGGTTGCTGATCCGCCTTTGGTATCCGGGTGAAAATCCCGGCAAATACAACCTGATCCTGAAACGGGTGTTCCTGATGTTGCTGTTCATCCGCTTCGCCGTGCCCGTGATGTTGATAGCCAATGACCTGCTCTACCAGCAATTTCTTGAGCAGCGCTACCAGCAGAGCACAGAAGTCATCACGCGGGCGGGTGAGGAACTCGAGTCGCTGAGTGCGCAGGCTGACGCGGAAATCGCTGAAGAGGCCGCTAGCGGTATGCTGGAGTCCATTAGCCGCGCATGGAACAACACGCTGGATTCGGTCGATATGTCCGCCAGGCTGGATCGCATGCAGGAGCGGGCCGGCGAGGTCATTGAGCATTTGATCGAATTGAGCGTTGTGTTTGTATTGCAGACCGGTCTGTTGCCGGTCGCTTTTCTGTGGCTTTTTCTGCAGGTCATCAAAAGGCTGTTCCGGCCGATCCAATTCGCGCAGGCCAAAAGCGAAGCATAAGCAGTTGCTGCTGGCCGGGCGCTGGCAAGACCGCCGCTGAGCCCGCGACCAACGGATACTGTGGGGAATAAAAATGACATATATGTCAAAATATGACATAATTGTCAAACAATGACATTTATGTCAAATTTTGGAAGGGGAGGCCCTGGCGCCGGTTAATTCAATCGCCGCGCCTGGTCCTGAGTGAGGTGAGGCATGAGGCCCAGGTATTGATTTCGTGGTAACCACCCATACAGAAATCTGACGGGTTAAACAGGGAATTCATGCCTGGATCATATGGAGAACCCCATGGCTGGACCCGGTACATCTACAAGGCACGACGTCGGCGCGCTAACGCACGCTGTTGAGAATGTTTTCAGGAAGATCATCCGCCTGCTCATTGGCCGGATGTCACTGAAAAAGCTCCAGGAAATGATCCAGATTATCTTCGTTGAAGAGACGGAGGCGAAGTTGAAACGCGAGTCGCCCGGCAAGAGCGTCGCCCTGGGTGATATCGCATTGCACACCGGGTTCGACACGCGAACGATCAAGAAGATCAGAACGCATATCGCGGTCAGTGACCCCCTTTACCAGGACAGCAATTTCCTCGATGGCTTCATGCCGCTGTTCAAGGTTTTTGATGTCTGGATGAACGATGGCAGGTTTTACGACCAGGAAAGCGGCAAACCACGTCAGCTGAAAGTGGAAGGTGAGGGCGCTACATTCAACATCCTGGTCAAAAGCGCGATTCAGGCGCGCGGACTGACCGCCAGGGCGGTGCTGAAACGGCTGGAAGATATTGGCATCGTCAGGCACGACGCGGCTGCCGGAACGGTCGTTCTGCAACAGGAAGACAATGTATTCATCAGCAAGAATGACCTGGACCTGTTGGATGTCGGGTTTACTGCCCTGGGCAACCTTGCAAGTACCATCAATCACAACATTCAGAGCAACCTCAACCAGGATGCCAGATACTTCCAGAGGGGCAGCTGGAATTATCACTTCGACCCGGACAGGATCGAAGAGGTGAGGGCTGTGATTCATCAATATCTAACCGGGGTGGATAACCAGTCCCGCGAGCTGATAACCTCGCTGGCTGAGCCCACGAGCAGGGAAGGCCAGTTGACGGCCGGTATCGGTATGTTCTACTTCGAAGAGGGTTAGCTTCCCCGGCAACCCCCAGCCGTTGCACTTGCGCAGTTGTGCCCACGCAGGATTCAATTCACCAAAGGCTTACGGCCTCTCGCATCAATTGCCTACAAAATTAATATTGACATATATGTCAATATAACGCATTATTGTCAATAACAGACATATATGTCAATAAATGACATATTTGGCAATAAAGTGAAAAGGGGGGGCTACAGGAATTGAAAAGTGCGGGCTGGCGTGGCAAGGGGACGCAGATCCGGCCGTAAGGGGAGCCTTGAAATTACCTGTGGAAAAGGGGGCAAAGTTCCAGTCTTAAAACGGCTGGGCTTTGTCTCGTGTGGAGTAAACAGCATATATCTGACCTGCTGCTGAACTTCCATCATGCGTATGGCATCAGCGGTAAATGGTCTGGCAAGGGAATGACGAGGGCTATCAACATGGAAAGCCAGGTGAAAAGACCCGACAGTTCTTCATTGGCCGACGTTGCAATACTGACGCGGGCGGTGGAAAACGTATTCAGAAAGCTCATACGCTTGCTCATCGGCAAGATGTCTTTGAAAAAGCTCCAGGAAATGATTCAGGTCATTTTTGTCGAAGAAGCAGAGGCAAGCCTCAAGCTGGAGTACCCGGGCAAGAATGTCGCTTTATCGAATCTCGCCGTCGTGACGGGGATAGATACCCGAACGCTCGTCAGGATCAAGGCAAGCGATGAATACCAGAAGCCTTTTCATGAAGAAAAGCGCTTTTTGAGTGCCATTACCCCGGAGTGCAGCGTGCTGGATGTCTGGGAGAGTCATTCAAAATATGCAGATCCCGAATCCGGCACCCCAATGGCCCTGGCTATCAAGGGACCGGAACCCAGTTTCGAATCGTTAATAGCTGATTCAAACTCAACCCGGGGCGTTACCGTCAAGTCATTTCTGCAGAGGCTTCAGGCCAGCAAATCAGTTATTGTGAACAAGTCTGAAAACTCCGTTCAACTCATCGACAAGCGCTACACTCCCTTTGGTTCAGAGGATCATACCGAGCAGGCGAGGGTAGGAATGGCGGCAGTAGGGAACCTCGTCGATACCATCACTCATAATTTGTCCGCGCCCTTAACAGGTGATGAGGCCTTTTACCAACGGGGTTGCTGGACCCATCGGCTCGATAAAAATGACAGGGTAAGGTTAAGGCGAATGGTGAAAAAGTTCCTGCTGAAAGCCGATGAGAAAGCCAGGCAAATCATCAAGCCTTTTGAACAGGCCGCAGCCAGTAAAGACCAGCTTACCGCCGGTGTCAGCCTGTTTTATTTCGAAGAGGAGTCTCCGCGCTGACCACCGGAGGCGGCTTTCAAATTTCGATATCAGTGACCACCTGGTGGCGCTCCATGACGAATCCACGGATCACGTTTTCCGCTGCGGTAATGATGCAGTTATTCCATTGCTTTTGCTTGCTGCATCGCGGCAAACAATGATGCGGAACGCCGCTGTGCTTCCATGATTTCTTCGTGGGTCAGTTTGCGGGCGTAATTATCGCGCTGTTGCAGGGCTTTTTCGTGACCGGCAGCAGCCGCCAGGCTATACCAGACATATGCATCGGCATAGTTTTGCGGAGTGCCCTTGCCGGCGGCATATCGATTGCCAAGCTCAAATTGTGCGGGCACATATCCCTGTTTCGCTGCTTTTCGATACCACTTTACGGCCCTCACGTAGTCCTTGTTAACACCTTCACCCCTGCCATACATGATGGCCAGCTGGAACTGGGATGTCGCCAGGCCCTGGTTGGCCGCCTCGTAGAACCATTTCGCAGCCGCCTCGTCGTTCCGCTCTACACCTTTGCCCTGGTAGTAGGCCCTCGCAAGTGCTTCCTGTTGCTCCGGCAAGCCGACGTATTCGGCCAGCAACTGGGTCTCAGCCAGTTTGTACGCGCTCATGGGCGGCTCCTCCGCACATAAGGTGACGGGAGTGAGTATCAGAATGACGGCAATCAGGGTAAGTCGTTTCATGGCGGTCTCTCGCATGCTCATCTCTAAGCATAGACAAAATCCGGAATTTCGCACGCAACCGGTTGACGCTGTCTCAGGGCCCCGTTTTGCCGGTTACTGGCTTTGCCTGAGATCCTCGACGAGAGCCTCGGCGGCGTCAGCCAGGTAATCCTGCGGATTGTCGCGGCAGTAATTTTCCAGCCAGGAAACCATCGACGCGGCCGGCATATCCCGGCCGACAAATGAATCGGTGCCCCGTGGAAGCGCCGCCTGGTAGTTCACGCCCGTTATGAAACCCTGCACCCAGGAAATGGAACTGTAGAGTTTCGCACTGTTGGTGCGTTTGGCGGAGACATAGTCCGGGCAACTGAAATTACCTTCGCCCTTGATAGCCCAGTCAGCTGTGGCGGTCGTGCATAGCAGCGATAACAAGATAAGCAGAAAAAATCTTTGCATCGTCTATTCTTCCATTTTTTGGGCGTAAATTTCTTCGAATAATTGCGCCGATCGCAGTTGAGCCGCTTGCAGTTGCACGGCTGAGAGCTTGTTGGCGGCAACGTCCCGTTCATGGGCCGGTGCTTCATAGTCGATCGAAGCTATGTTCAACCAGACAAACGCCTCATCGTAATTTTTGGGTACACCCCTGCCATGGAGATACATCCTGCCGAGGTAGAACTGTGCGGCCTTGATTCCCTGCCAGGCGGCTTTCCGGTACCACTTGGTTGCATTGACCGGGTCTTCAGCAAGCCCATGGCCGAAATCGTACATAGTGCCGACCTGGAACTGGGCATAGTCAACTCCCATCTCCGCCAGCACCAGCATGGTTTCAACATGGAACTGAGTGGCTTTGTTCCCGGGTTTTCGCTTGGTCTTTGCCGGTTGCTCGATGATCATTTCTTCCGGTTGGCTCGGGTCCTTAATTTCAAAATCAGCCAGGGCCAGCCCTGTGACCAGGCAGAGCGTCATCATCAATAAAAGTTGTTTCATGCTTGTTTTCCGGTAGTGCGTGGCTATAAGGATACATCCCATTGCTGCAGGTGCAAGGGCTGGCAGGTCCCACGGGGTCCGTGGTGCTGAATTGTGCGCGCCGGAGCTGATGACATCCCAATACGGAATACCGGGCCGGCAAGCCAATGAAATACGGGTATCAGGTCACCGCCGGTTCAAGCAGTTTGATCAAGCCGCTGTCGGCATCAATTTCGGTTTCTATACCCAGCGGGACGGTGAATTTGTTTTCGATGTGACCGATCATGGCGCCATACCAGGCCGGGATTCCCAGTGGCTTTATGTGGTCGTCAAATAACTCAACTAGGGTGTTGGAACCGTAGCCTTTACCCGGTCCGCAATCATTGCATTTACCGAACACAAAACCTGAAATCTGCTGCAGGATTCCGGCCAGTTTGAGTTGGGTCAGCATACGGTCAACCCGGTAGATGTCCTCACCGACCTCCTCGAGGAACAGGATATTGTCTTTGAAATCCGGCAGGTAATCAGAACCAACCATGGCCGCCAGCACGGACAGGTTGCCACCGAGCAGTTTGCCAGTTGCTTTGCCACCATGGATGGTCAGGACGCGATCCTTGGTCTGCGCAAGGTTGTCGCCGGTATCGCGGGGGTTTTCCATGCTGACAACCTCGGCATTGAACAGCAGTCTTTTAACGAAATCGGTGGTGTAATTATTCCAGGTCGAAACCCCGACCGGGCCGTGGAAGGTGACCAGCCCGGTCTTCGCGTTGAGCGCCAGCAGCAGGCTGGTGATGTCGCTGTAGCCCATGATGATCTTGGGGTTCTTCGCGATCAGCCCGTAATCGAGCAGGTCCAGCAGGCGGTTGCAACCCCAGCCACCCCGCAGTGTCAGCACCGCCCTGACTTCAGGGTCGGCATACATGGCGTTGATGTCCGCTGCCCGGTCCTTGTCGGAGCCCGCCAGGTACCCATAGCGGTCAAGCAGGTGGGTACCGGTTTTCATCTTGAGCCCCAGGGCCGCCATGGTTTCCTCTGCCACCGCGACGTCATCCGGATAGAAGGTCGCGCCCGCCGGGTTTATCAGGCCGACCGTATCACCGGCCCTGAGCCTGGGAGGTTTAAGGGGCGGGTTGGAAGACTTTCCGGCAGCCCTGGCAATGGAGGTTTGACTGGCAACCAGTCCGGCCCCGAGTATGTGTAAGATCTGTCTGCGGGTCATTGTCATCGCTGCTTCTCAAATCGCTTCGGAAAACTAACTATTTCTCCTGGCGCAGTGTCATGCCTACGGCAACGCCGGCATGGTCTGACGGCCAGAGTCCGTCAATTGTGCGATCTTCCTGCTCATCACCGGTCACCACGGCATGAACTGCCCTGAGAAAATTTGGTCCCTGGGCGCCACTCAAAGGCGGCCTGACCCAGACGTGGTCAATTCTCTGGTCCAGTTCAGATTCGGCATTCATCAACAGGTCAGACTGGCAACAGGTGTAGCCGGGGCCCGGTGCACCGTTCCGGATCGTCCAGGTATCGGTATAACCGTTAGCGGCCATGACCGCGTAGGGCGTCGGGCAAGTCCCAAGCGTGTCGAATGCGGGTGGCACCATGCAATCAGCTGTCGGCCCCCAGGCCGGGTCCGAATTCAGGTCACCAACGACTACCAAAATTTCATCACCGAAAGTGCCCGCTATGCCGTTCAGCACCTGGGTCAATTCATAGGCCTGGGCGAACTGGAAACCATTGGCAAAGGGGTCGCCATTGACTTCGAGGTGCGTGTTGACGAAGCGGTAGCTGCGGCCCTGGACAGCAGCGTCGACGATGTTATAACCGCGCTTGAAGACGATCGGACCTGCCGGCGTCGGCACCGGGAAATTGGCCAGGTAGTTGGCGCCCACGGCCAGCGTTACCTCGACATCTGAGCGGCGCAGGGTCACGTCATAATCGGTCAGGCGCGCATCGAACAGGGGGTAGGGACAGTCCAGCAGTCCGAGGTTGGCGACCGGCAATTCGACATCCGCGTTCTCAACTGACGCGGCGACCTCGTAATCCAATCCACGCGCAGCCAGGGCGTTCATGAGAATTTGCAGATAATCGGCGTACACGTCCGTGGCGTTGGGAGCAGGGTCATTAGGTGGAAATACAATGTCATCAGGACACTGTGTCCGGATCAGGGAAACTTCCTGTAATCCGATCAGGTGCGGTTCAAACTCGAGCACCTGGTCCGCGATGGCTTCAGCGCGTTGCTGAAAATCGGTCACCTGGATGTCGGAAAAAATTTCCGCTGCAGTGAAAGGCACCTGCTCGGGCGTACCTGAAACTATCTTGAACAAGTTGGCACCCACATACAGGTTCTGGGTCATGACGTTGAGGCGTCCGGCGTGGCCACCCTTGCCCTTTTCAGCTAAGGCCGCCTGCGACAGGCAGAGAGTAAGGAGCAGAATGACAAATGGCGTCATCAGGGTTTTGAAGTTCATTTGGGGTTCTCCGAATTGCTGCTGGGGTAGTAGTAATTATAGGAGAGCAGAGCGGGTATTGCCGCAGCACCATTTGGATTCAAACAGCCCTGTAATGGCCACTGTAAGAGGACGCTCAGTGCGTCCTCTCACAGTGGTAATTCAAATCGCGTATCGTTCCGGTAAACCCCGGGACACGCGAGCAGGGTTAGACGTGTAAGCGCCGGTATCCTGCAAATCCTGCCAACGCCATGAGCAGAACCATGATCAGCAGGCCAAGCTGTCCCATGGTCGGGACCGGGTAGCCAACGAAAATCAGTTCCAGCGTCACGTCTGCAGTCGGTCCTGCAACAACGTTGACACCATCAGTTACAACAGCACGGTGAACCAGGTCTATGGATTCGAGGCCGTTTAAACCGTTCGCCAATAGCAGGTCGTATACCGCACCCATGGTCAGGTTGACCTCGGTTGCCGAGCCGACAGGTACAGACAGCAACATAACACCCGGGCCTGGAGTCCAGAGTTCCCACGTATACGTAAGCGCACCACCCTCTGGATCGACCGAAGCCGACCACATCGGCACGAACGGATCAGTGGGCAGACCTTCAATGGCTACCGTAGCACCATCCGGCGGGCTGGTTATGACCGGCGGGGTGGGTTCGAGGTCGGCCAGGATCAGATTAACTGCCGCGGTCGGGCCTGCTACATCGTTGGTGCCATCATTCACCACGGCACGGTGCACGAGGTCGATATTCCCGCCGATAGCCACGCCGTTCGCCGCCAACAGGCCGGCTACCGCACCCATGGTCAGATCAGCCTGGGTCGCCGCACCGGTAGGTACAGACAGCAGCAGAACACCGGGGCCCGGAGTCCAGAGTTCCCATGTATACGTAAGCGCACCACCCTCTGGATCGACCGAAGCCGACCACATCGGTACGAACGGATCCGAAGCCTGTCCTTCCACTGTCACCACGGCACCATCCGGCGGGAAGGTAATGGCCGGTGGGGAGGGTTCAAGGTCGCCCAGGGTCAGATTCACGGCCGCAGTCGGGCCTGGAACCACGTTGGCACCATCAGTCACCACGGCACGGTGTACGAGGTCGATAGATCCGCCGATGGTCACGCCGTTCGCCGCCAGCAGGCCGGCTACCGCACCCATGGTCAGGTCGGCCTGGGTTGCCGCACCGGTGGGTACAGACAGCAGGAGAGTGGTGGGGCCCGGGGTCCAGAGTTCCCACGTATATTCAAGCGGAGCACCTTCTGGATCGGTGGACGCTGACCACATCGGTACGAATGGATCCGTGGCCTGTCCTTCCACTGTCACTGCAGCGCCATCCGGCGGGCTGGTAATGACTGGCGGCGGGGTAGGCTCGAGGTTCGCCGCGCCCACGGTGACGGTTACGGTGTCCGTTCCTCCAATTCCGGTTAGAGTGGTCACATAGGTCCCGGGGGTGAAGCCCAAGGCGGCAAAAGTGGTGCCGTTCTTGGTAGCGGTCGCAGATAAAGGGTTTCCGGAGACATAACCCACAGGAACACCGATCACCGGGTCTGTGAACATATGCCAGGCATCGCCACTTGAGGAATCCCAATTACCAAAGACACCAGTCCCGAAAGGCGTCCAGGTGCCAACGTCTATGGCGTAGTAATCGCTGTCGGCGCTAGTAAATGATAAGCCGCCCGAACTTGCTACATAACCATTGTATCCGGTTGAATTACCAACGATGCCACCCGTCGCACCGAGATTCAGACTTCCAGACATAACGGCTTGTACGTTACCGCCAGTTTCACTTAAATTAATCGTCACAGCCGCAGTCGCTTGCTGAGCAAAAAGCATCGCCATGCAAATTAGCAAAGATCTCATTAGACCCACTCCTTCCTTGTTATGCATTCTTTAAATATCCCAGACTCATTTCTGAGAGCATACGTACTATACATTAGTCAAGGCACTGCCACCACAATGAATTTCGGATAAGCACACCCGGTGGTGGGCGCGTACCGTTCAGCGCTGTTGCGGAAGTAGAAACGAAAGTTTGGGGTCAGAATAAAGTGCAGGAAGAGTTTAAGACGGCCCAAAAAGGGGCCGGATACATTTTTTTTAAATGTATCCGGCCCCTTTTTGCCAAGGACCCTGTTTATTTTGGCGCGCCCGAGAGGATTCGAACCTCTGACCCCCAGATTAGGAATCTGGTGCTCTATCCTACTGAGCTACGGGCGCGGTGAAGGCGGTGTATTTTAACAAAAAACGTGACGCAGTCTCACTGCTTATTTAAAGACCGCTTTTCTGCTGATACCAGACGTACATTCCCCGACGTAGTGTGTAGCAGTAACCGGCCAATAGGTGCCATATACACCTAATTATTTAGGCAGTCTATTATCGGTCAAGGCTCTTTCCGAGTTCGATGGTCTGACACTGAACTGCGATTTTCCGGTTGCGTTCCACCATCGCTGCCTGGAATCGGGGCTCGTCACGGATCAGGTCGAGCAGGGGCCACTGCGCACCTGTCTCCCAACCGTACAGATAGTTATGGGCCAGCAGTGTTTTTTCTTTTTCGCCTGCAGCCAGATAACATAGTTCCGGTGCCTCTACGTCTGGATGTTCGGTCACAGTGGGAAGTGATTCATCCTGATAATTCCCTGTTAATTATTTTGATAAAATTAGGTTAATGACTTGAAGGCCAAGCAACCCCGGTGTTTCTCGAGTACCTTACACCCTAGGTGAGGTGAGAAATTGAAATTTTCCCTGTATTTTCCCAGGGTAACAGGGAATTTGGACGGAGACGGGTTCGCAGCAGACTGTATCCACCACCAATTATATAATATAAACAATAGGGTATAATCTTTAAAGGCTCTGTCCAAACAATGAAACAAGCCTTGAATCGGCTTCTTTTTGCTAGTGCCCAGCCGGAAGGGGAACAGCCTGTTGGAGGGACTCCCCCTTGCGTCATAGCCCCGGTTCCGCGCTGGGGCTATTAGTTTTCAACCAGCCGATACCGTCCCGGCGGCAGGGTCTTTATATCAACCGCTTTAGCTCGCAATTTGCATGGGTGAAGCGAATCGTGAGGGTTTCAGTTTGGACTGTGGCGCAGCCGTGGCCGTATTGTATGGGTTGGCTGCCCTCTCAACTGACAAGATGGATGGCAAACAAGCTGACAGTGCAATCAAGAATTTAGCTTTGGCCACATCTTCATTACTTCCCGATGTAATAACTGAACGGACTCTGTTTGCTTCATTGCTAATTGTGTACATAATTTTGAAATATTTATCCACAATAATGTCCTAATATACTGCACGATAGTGCGTCCTTGAATGGCTCGCATCCGTGCGTCCCCATTATCCCTTTATGACTGACCGGTTGGTTCAGTTTCCATGTAAGTGTGGCCAAGTCCGTTTAGCCTGCAACCGGATAGCGTCTCGTGGTTACTATAATGCAATTAATGCGCCAAAATTAATATAAATAGTAAAAACATAGAGATATGGATTTCAGGAGTTTGTGTTGTTCTTTTTTGACACAAATTGTTAAGGCATTGTGACAATTACTGACACAATACGTTTGCTTTTATTATTAGCTGAAAAAGTCAGCTTAGAAGCTGCGGTCAAATCCTGGGTAATGAGGGGCCTTTGGGCGATTTTCGATGGAGGCAAAACAGTTTGTAGTTTGGCATGGGCCCCTGAGGAAATTGAAGTTGTGGTCTTGCCACTGTCGCACTTTCGAGCCTTGGTTGGCACGGCCACTACCGCAGCAGCCGTCCTTAGTGCCGAATTTATTAATTCACAGTCCGCGTTGGATCATATGCTTGATTCGGGCATATTAGCCTCTGCTGCGGCGAAAACATGGGTAAATCAGGAACTAAGTCACTTCGAAACAACGCAACTAATTATTTTCCACGAACTACGGTGGAGGCATTACGAAGCAGTTTTTTACCTTCATCAAAACGGCGTCATATCCGATCAAGAATGGACCGGGTACGAAAACCGGACAATGAGGACTTAATCAACTGGTCCGAAATATCGGGGCCAAACCAACTGGCCG
>JABDPJ010000278.1 GCA_013042835.1 Lysobacterales bacterium | reverse complement strand
AATTAAAGGTACCCTGCGAAAGGTACCCGGCCCCTTTTTTGGGCCCCTTTTTTGCGTTCAGCTGCTCAGTTTGCGCTCATCCAGCCCGATGCTGCGGGCAATGATCTCTTTCATTATTTCAGAACTGCCGGCGTAAATGCGGGAAACACGAGCGTCGGTGAACATGTGCGAGATACGGTATTCATCCATGTAGCCGGCGCCACCATGCAACTGAACACAGTTGTCCATCACCCTGGATTCCAGTTCACTGGCATATAACTTGGCCTCGGCGGCCAGTTCCGCGGTGAGCTCTCCGCGGTTGTGCAACAGGACACACTGGTCAATAAATGTTTGCAGTACATCCAGCGAAGTACGCATATCAGCCATCATGAAGCGGCTGTTCTGAAACGCGCCTATCGGCTTTCCAAATGCCTTGCGTTCGAGGATATAGTCCATTGTCAGGTCAAAGGCGACCTGAGCATGGGCGACTTCCTGGCAGGCACTGATCAGGCGCTCTTCGGCCAGAAAATGCATCAGGCTGTAGAAGCCTCTTTCCGGATCACCCAGCACGTTATCAGCGGGTATGCGGACATTTTCAAAAAACAGCTCTGCGGTGTCCTGCGTCTTGAGCCCCATCTTTTTCAGGTTGCGTCCGCGGCTGAATCCCGGCATGTCGCTCTCGACGACAAACAGGCCGATGCCATGCGGTTTGTCCGCCACGGTCCTGGCGGCAACCACGAAGGCGCCGCCGTTGATACCATTGGAAATATAGGTCTTTGAGCCGCTCAGCAGCCAGTCGTCGCCATCGCGTACCGCGCGGGATTTCATGCCCGCCAGGTCGCTGCCGGCGCCGGGTTCGGTCATCGCGATGCCAAGGATGGTCTCGCCGCTGATGCATTTTGGCAGCAGGCGTTCTTGCAGGGCTTCGCTGCCCAAATGACCCAGGTAAGGTGCGACGAGGCGGCTGTGCAGGGACAGGAACAGGCCAATGTCACCATGGCGGATTGTTTCCTCGATGACTACCTGCTCAAAACGGAAATCCTCGATGCCGAGGCCGCCATACTTCTCATCGGCCCACATACACAGGAGGCCCTGTTCGCCGGCTTTTAAAAAAGCCTCCGGGTCACACCCGCCGGCTTCCCGCCACGCTTCGATATGGGGTTGAATTTCCGCCTGCATGAAACGGCGCACGCCGTCGCGAAACATGTCATGGTCTTCATCGAATATCAAGCGTTGCATAAGGGCGTTCCTCTCTACGGAAAAGTGTCACTTGCATGGCCCTGCGCAGGGCCGCGCACCTTGCTGGAATGGTATTTTACTCGCCGTGCCTGCATTGCTCCATCCCGGCGGGCCGGGTATTGGAGCGCCGCCGGTCAGGCCGTCAAATCGGCCAGCAGGGCATTCCTTGTTGCAGTTTCTACCGGAGCCTGGTGCGCATAGAACTCATGGCTGGAACCCATGGTCAGCCCGGCGCCGTTGCGCAAGGCGGTAATCATATCTGCGTCCAGTTCAAAGCGCATGAAATGTACAGCGGAGGTCTTTTCCTCATTGCTGCGCTCCAGGTCTTCATTGGAAATGGCGTAGACGGGGGCAAATTCATCAACCCGCACCCACACCAGGTCTTCGATACCCCTGAGCAGCGCGAGTTGCCGTTTGCGCTCGTCAACAGCCTGGTATTCCAGCATTGCCGTTGCTTTCAGGTTACTGCCGTCGGGAATCAGGGGGTTATAGGCATCCAGTTCCTCCCGGATGCCGTCGGCTTCGAAAATTCTTTCGATTCGCAGCATTTCCTGTACCTGGTACTGGATCGTCAACCGGTCTTCAAAATACAGGAAAAGGTGGGGCCCGATACCCACGCGCCGGTGTTTCTTATGGGCAATGACCCGGTGGCGGAACTCGTCGCGCTGCTCAGCATACTGCTCGAGGCTCATCAGGTCCGAACGTGATAGGTGTTGAGTCATAATCAAACTCCGTATGCTTTCCTGAGCAGTGACAAGGGGCTGGTTTCGCCGTGCTTCAGTTCCAGGCCGGCGGCAATCTGCGTGGCGGCCATCGGACAATCAGAGACGAGGTAGTCCGCTTCCATTTTCTTCACACGGTTGATAACCGGACGGGCTATTTTCTGCGACTTGGCATAGCTTGAATTACGCACACCATAGGTGCCGTCATGGCCGGAGCAACGCTCAATCGCATTGATTTTCGTATCCTGGATCAGCTCCAGGACCTGCCTGGTTTTTGGCCCGATGTTCTGAACCCGCTGGTGACACGGCACATGCCAGGCAACAGTTCCCAGGCCGGCGTGAAACTCTGTTTTCAACAAGCCTGCCTTGTGACGGTGTAAGAGGTATTCAAACGGATCAAAAATATGCTCCTTGACTTTCATCACGTCCGCGTCGTCAGGGAACATCAATGGCAATTCCTGTTTGAACATCAATACGCAGGACGGAATTGCGGCGACGATGTCCCAGCCGCGCTCGATTAAGCCAAGCAGTTGCGGTATGTTTTCCTGCCGCAGCTTATCCACCGTTTCCAGGTCGCCCTGCTCCAGCTTGGGCATGCCGCAGCATGACTCCTTGTCTGTCAGCCTGACGGGAATACCGTTATGTTCAAACACGGCGATCAGATCATCACCGATGCCCGGAGCGTTGAAATTACAGTAACAGGTGGCGAACAGCGCAGCGCGACCACGCGTCGGCCCGGCCTCGACAGCGTTGATGCCGTTGGGCTGGCGGTTCTTGTGGCGCTTGCGCAGCGTTTTGCTGTGGAAATCGGGCAGTTCCGCCGCGGGATGAATATCTAGCATCTTCGAGGCCACTTTACGCAAGGCCGGATTACCCTTGGCCGCATTGACCGTCTGGTTAATGATCGGAATGCTGGCAATTTTGCCTGTCATGTCCGTACTGCTGATCAGCCGGTGACTGAGTTTTCTCTCACCCTTTTTGAACTGGATCGCCTTGGCGCGCAGCATCAGGTGGGGGAAATCAATATTCCACTCATGTGGCGGCACGTAAGGACATTTGACCTGGTAGCACAGATCGCAGAGATAGCACTCATCAACGACTTTCCAGTAGTCGTCTTTATCAACGCCATCAAGCTCGAAGGTCTCAGACTCATCCACCAGATCAAACAGCGTGGGGAACGCATCACACAGGGAAACGCAGCGGCGGCAGCCGTGGCATATGTCATAGACCCTTTCGAGTTCCTCGAAAAGCGGTGCCTCTTCGTAGAATTCAGAATCTTTCCAGTTCAATGGGTGGCGTGTCGGCGCCTCGAGACTGCCTTCGCGCTTGGGGGTGGTTGACTCGTTCATTACCGGACTCCCTGTTGCATGCAAAAAAGGGGCGTAAACACGCCCCTTTCCGGTTCAGATCATTTTGGGGCTTTTGCGGCTGGTCGGTTTAGTCCAGTTCGTCGAGCGCTTTTTGGAAGCGATTGGCATGCGAGCGTTCCGCCTTGCCCAGTGTTTCAAACCAGTCGGCAATTTCGTCAAAACCCTCGTCACGCGCGGCGCTTGCCATTCCCGGGTACATGTCCGTGTATTCATGGGTTTCACCCGCGACCGCTGCACGGAGATTGTCCGCAGTGCTGCCAATGGGCAGGCCGGTTGCCGGATCACCCGATTCTTCGAGATATTCGAGGTGGCCGTGTGCGTGACCGGTTTCCCCTTCTGCTGTGGAGCGGAACACGGCAGCCACGTCGTTATAACCTTCAATGTCTGCTTTTTGAGCGAAATAGAGATAACGCCTGTTGGCTTGAGATTCGCCGGCAAATGCGTCCTTCAAATTCTGTTCAGTCTTGCTGCCTTTCAGTGACATGGTTACGTCCTCCTGTTTTCTTCAGAAAAGGGAATTGTGAACATACAAGCATAGTCCTGTTTTGACGATAGTTGAAATTGTTTTTTGCAATCATTTCCATAGGAGAAACCAATGTTACGGGTCAGATAAACAGCGCTGAAAAAGCTTGCCGCTGTCAGAGCGTGGTGCTCAAGGTAGCTATGCGATAGCATGGTTGGATCAGAGCATAGAAAGGCTTGACCATGCACAGACTGACCTCCCTGTCACTGTTTCTGCTACTGGCGATGATCGCAGCGGCAGTTGGTGGACAGTTCACCGGGGGCGAGTGGTACCAGGCGATGCGGCAACCACCCTGGAGTCCACCGGCCGTGGTCATGGCTTTGGTGTGGGCGTTGGCATATGTAATGATGGCAGTAGCTGCATGGATGGTTTGGGATACCAGGCGCGGCCTGGCCCGGGTTGCCCTGGCCTGGTGGGTCCTGCAATTGCTACTCGGTATCGGTTGGTCATGGGTTTTTTTTGGTATGCACCGCCCGGGCTGGGCGCTGGTCGTTCTCGCTGCCTGGTGGCTTGTTGTACTGGTCGTCATCAGGACTTTCAGGTCAGTCAAAACGGCGGCATCCCGCCTGGTGGGGCCGGTGGCCATCTGGTTACTGTTCTGCTGGGTCCTGGGTTTTGTCCAGTGGCGCCTCAACGGCGGGGGAATCTAGGCCGGTAAAAGTACCAGGAGAGCGCCTGGAAGACATCACGCAATGTAACTTTGTCAATCGCGACCGCGGAATTTCCTGGCGCGCACCCGGTCCAGAAGCTCGCAGGCCAGTTCCATGCTGTCCAGCAAACGCGGTGTGGCCTGGCTGATTTCATCTGCAGGGAGGTAAATGAAATTGTTGTTCTGCGTCGCTTGCAGCCTTGGCCAGCCGGACCAGCTTGCAAGTGCCGGGGTTTCGCCCTTGGTGTCCGGTGCGATCATGGTTTGAGGGTTTGCAACGATAACCGACTCAACGGTGACCTGGGGCGCCAGGGCAGGCAGCCCTGAAAAAACGTTGACACCACCGCATATTGCCAGGCTACGGCTAATGATGTGGTTACCACTGACGGTATAGAGTGGCCTGGCTGCGACCTGGTAAAAATAGTCCACCGGTGTCTTGCCGGCGTTCCGGTGTTTGAGGGTTTCAAGCCGCTGGCGCATTTGCCTGGCGGCCGGCCGGCCGATGGTTTCGGATCCGGCGGCCCGGGAGATGTTTTCAACTGCGGCTGGAATCTCCTGCGGCCGGGTAATTTCAATTTGCCAGACGCTGATGTCCAATTGCGTCAGCTTTTGCAGCGCAGCCTGGGGATTACCCGATTTCCAGGCGATTACCAGGTCAGGTTCAAGCTCTGCGATGCGCTCGAGGTCGACTCTGAACGCATCGCCGATGCGTGGAATTTGCCTGGCCTCCGGCGGGTAATTACTGTATTCGACAACTGCGACCAGGCGATCTCCGGCGCCTGCTGCAAAAACCAGCTCGGTGAGGTTGGGTGCCAGCGTGATAATGCGTTTTGCAGGCGCAGCAAGCGCCAGGCTGCCGCCGTCTGCCTGCGGCAGGCTCAAATCGGCGAATACCATGGGAGTTGCCGGCATAACCAGCAGGACAAAAAACAGGATCAAAAACCGGCGTGGAATCATCCGGACCGGATGCCGGGTCATGCGATCACGTTCACCAACAGCAAGATAGCCAGCACCGTTGCCCATACACCCAGGGAACGCCAGACCAGATCCATCGAAAGCTTGATGGTGGCCATTGGCCCTTGCAACTGGTCAGCGTAACCGTCGTTTTCAGCGTGACCTGTTTTGACGATAGTGCGCGCACTGGTCAGCATGAATTCGTTGTTGGCCTCGAAAAGATCCCGCCCGCGCTCGTCATGATATTTCTTCCATGCACGGTATACCGAGTCGAAATCCGTGGCTATGGCGAGAGACAGGGTCATTAACTGGGCGACTGGCCACTCCATAATTCTGCACAACCGGGTAAAAAGGTCCTTCTGTTCATCATTTAGCTGGAAGTCGTCACTGGATAACCAGACAGCCAGGCGGTAGAGCAATGCGCCGTAGATTCCAAGCACGGCGAACCAGAAAATAATTCCGAACCAGCGTTTCAGAGCCTTTCTGAAAACCGCGTTGATAGCGGCATTTTCGCAGTCCGTTTTATCCGGCGGCACGGGACCATCCAGTAAGGCCTCCAGCGCTTCGGTCTGCTGTTCGTCATCTTCTGCGTGGATGACCTTGCGGACGTCGATATCGAGGTCTCGCGGCCCGAAGGTATAGATCAGCACGGCGATGGCCAGCAGGAACTCACCCAAATGCCCCAGGAGTTCATACAGCAACTGGTTAAGGAAGTAAGCCGCGACCAGCGGCAGGGCAATCAGAACCAGGAACCCCGTCGCGCCTGCCCAGCCCGGTAACTTGTTGAGCGTGTCATTGCACCGGCCGGTGTACCAGCTGACCCATTCAAAACGGCGCAGATGGCGCAAATCACGCACAAAATGGCAAAGTGCAAATGCGATCAGGATCGAGATAATGGTCATTGTGAGGGTGCCTTCCGTTCCATGTTGCAGCTAAGGGTTTACAGGCCAGAACCTATTTTAACAGGTTGGCGCGGTAACATTCATTGCCCGCTGCTTGCGGACCAGATCTTCGAGGTCGCCGCCGCCGTTGTTTCGAAACCAGTCTGCCAGCAGCCTGAAGGCTATCGAAACAGGTGGTGATAATCGCACTTCACCCCCGAGCACCGCCTGCTTCAAAGACTCCACGGTGAACCATCGTGCCTCTTCTACCTCTTCGCTAAGACCATTATTCATGTCGAGGGCTTCGGCGTAAAAACCACACATGGCGGATGCCGGAAATGGCCAGGGCTGAGACGAAACATACCGGATTTCATGTAACTGCACCCTGACCTCTTCATAGACTTCGCGAACGACCGCATCTTCGAGGCTTTCGCCCGGCTCAACGAACCCGGCCAGTGTCGAGAATTGTCCTGGAGGCCACTTGGCGTTACGACCCAGCAGGCAGGCATCCTTGTGCGTGACCAGCACGATGATGGCCGGGTCAATGCGTGGAAATGACTGCCGGGCGCACTCCTCGTTGCTGCATACCATCCGGTGACCGGCTGAACGTAACAGGTTCGGCTCGCCGCATACACCGCAAAATGCATGGCGGTGCTGCCAGTAGTGCAAAGCCCTTGCATAGGCCAGGATACCGGCATGCTTGGCAGCCATATCAATGGATGCCCTGCGCAGGTCGGCAAAACGCGCTTGCAGGTGATATTCGAGGATTGAATCTTTCTGACTGTCCGTCACCGATACGGCGAAGTACTCGCGTTCGCCGTCACTGCCCAGCAATGTGGGAGGCTGGATGCGATCCGGCTCGGCCAATTCAGCTGGTGACAGGTATATGGCGAGCGTGCCGTCCGCATGCCTTTCCAGCAGGCTGCGACTGCGCCAAAGTGGCACCAGTCGGGTGTCCGGGTTGCGCAACATGCGGGCCACCCAATTGGCATCATCACGCAATTCCACTTCACGGTTGAGGCGGACAGCGGTGAACCGGTTGCGCCGTGAACGGGCCAGATGGTCCGTGCCGGACGGGCTCATTGCACTCAGACCGAGAAAGAAGACCCGCAACCGCAAGTAGTCGCGGCATTGGGGTTGCGAATAACAAACTGCGCACCCTGCAGGTTTTCACTATAGTCAACTTCAGCACCCATCAGGTATTGAAAGCTGAGCGGGTCAACCAGCAGGGTCACACCTTCGTTGGTGATGGCGATGTCGTCTTCCGCACTGGTCTCATCAAACGTAAAGCCATACTGAAAACCCGAGCAGCCACCGCCCGAAATATATACCCGCAGCTTCAGCTCCGGGTTGTGTTCTTCCATGATCAGTTCCATCACTTTTCTGGCCGCGGCATTGGTGAACTTGATGGCGTCTGTGGGTATTTCGTTTTGCATCCGGTTTGCTATCCGTCCGAGAGACTCTCTAATATGGCGCTTCAGGGCATTTTTTTCAATTGTCGGTTGTGGATAAAACCGCTTCGTCTTCAGACGCGGTTTCCGCCGACTGGTTGAATAGGCTCTGCCAGGTCACCGACTGTTCAATGGGTGTGCGCAGACTTCCCGACCTGAGACGAACCGTCAGTTGGCTTGCCTCAAAGCCTTCCGGTAGCGTGATCAGTCGTTCAAATTGCTGGAAGTACTTAAACTTGAAGCGCAGCGCCCCGGCCGTTTCGGCCAGCAGCTGTTCTTCCGTCAGGTGTTGTGCTACCCCGTTGTTGATGCCGTCGACGCCCAATTGGATGCTGCCCGAAATGACTGCGGCCCAGCGCAAGTTCTGCGTCAGCGTGAATATGATCCGGTAGACCCTTGGTGATTGCGTCGCCTGCAGTTCAAGGTAGTGAACGGCCAACGGGGCCTGGGAACCATTGGCGCCACCGAGGCGGCGGTAAAACGCCAGGTCGGCCCGTAATCCGGCAATCTCATCCTGTCGTTCGCGTTCGGATGCCCGCAAGATGTTGTTGGCCTGGCGCATCACACCGGCCTCACGCTCTGCAACCGCCGCGCGGGATTTTTCTGCCTCGAGTTGGTCAAGCGCTGTCTGCAGGTCCTGTTCCAGGGCTTCGACCTGGTAATGGGCATGAATCAGTTCGTTGGCAATAAAATACTTATTGAAAAAAAAAGTGCCCAGGATGATGACCATGGCCGGCAGGGCAATGCGTTGCCATTTTGGAAGCTCGGGAAAGTTCATCTGGAGTCAATTATTCCTCGGCCAAAGAAAAAGCGGCCGAAGCCGCTTACATTCCTGTATTCTATTATTGGTTTTGTCAATTGTTGTTGTTGTTTGGCAAGCCCCAACAGGATGGTTGAGAAGTTTATACTCCTTGAACCGCTCTGCGTCAAGTTGACGCAGCGCTAATTTGCGTATTATTGCCTGCATGATAGCTGGAGACCGGCGCTGAAACCCGCTTCTAGGCGATATTCTGAAATGGCAGTAACCAGTCCCTCTGAGAATCACCGAACACGAAGAAATGGGGATTCAGGTAAACCTCCTTGCTGTTATAGTTCAGCGGTGTACCGTCGATTTTAACGACCTTTCCTCCAGCTGCCTCGAGAACTGCCTGGGCAGCGGCGGTGTCCCATTCACAGGTTGGTCCCGTGCGCGGATAGAAATCTGCCAGGCCTTCCGCGATTCTGCAGAACTTCAAAGAACGGCCCATGCTGATGAGTTCATGAGGCCCCAGTTGTTCGAGCTGGCCGGCGAGTTCCGGATTGGCATGTGATCGGCTGCCGACAATGATCGCGGGCTCGGCGGCGGGTTGCCTGACCCTGATAGCCTGCGCGGGTGAGTTGGTTTGCTGGCGCCATGCACCGGCATCGCTGGCGCCGAAATAGCTGACGTTCTTGACCGGGACGTGAACCACACCCATGACGGCCCGATGGTTGCTTATCAAGGCGATATTGACAGTGAATTCACCATTCCTGTTGATGAACTCCTTGGTACCGTCCAGCGGGTCAACCAGCCAGTATTTTTTCCAGGTCTGGCGCGTTTCCCAGGGGATGTCGGCGGACTCCTCGGATAAAACCGGAATCTCTGGCCACAGCCTGGCCAGCTCGGCGGCAATCAACTCATGGCTTGCGAGGTCAGCCCTGGTAAGCGGCGAGTCATCCGCTTTGCGGGTGATACCCATGTCGCCGTCGTACCATTCGAGGATAGCGAGACCGGCACGTTGACTGATATCAACGAGGGCTGCCAGGGTTTTTTCATGGCTTTCATTCAACATCGGTTGTTTCCTGTTGCAGGTGATCGCGGGCAATGTAAAGGGCCGCTATGCTGCGCCCTTCAGTGCAATCCGGCCGTTGTACAAGTGAATGTAAATCGTCGAGCGGCCAAGGTACGATTTCGAGCTCTTCGGGCTCGTCGCCCTGGAGTTTTTCCGGGTAAAGGTCGCGGGCGAGAACGACATGCGTGACATGTGTCATGTAACCGGGTGCCAGGCTGAGTGAAGTCAGCTGCATCAGTCTTTTCGCCCCGAGGCCGATTTCTTCCTTGAGTTCTCTTTGCGCGCCCTCAAGCACAGACTCTCCGGGCTCAAGGCGGCCCTTGACCAGTCCAAGTTCGTAGTGGTGCAGGCCGGCGGCATATTCCCTGACCAGCAGAACGGTCTCATCATCGCGCATTGCGACCACGATCACCGCGCCGAGGCCGTGCGTCAAAAGGCGCTCGTAGGTGCGTTTTTCACCGTTGCTGAATTCCAGGTCCAGTCTTTCGACCTTGAAGCGCTTGCCGGCATCCCGTTTAAGCCTGGCATGTATTTTGGGCAGTGTGGGCATGCTGCTCAGGCCCCGTTCAGCTGGTTTTTGAGCGTTGCATGAAGCGATGGATTCGCGGCCAGGACAGAGCGCGTATCGAGGTCCGGCGCCCGCCCGTCAAGATCTGTGAATACGCCGCCAGCCTCGGTGACTATGACTGATAAGGCAGCGATATCAAGAATGTTCACGTCGGATTCGATCACCGCATCCAGTTGGCCCGCAGCAAGCCGGTGGTAATGATAATAATCACCGTAACCGCGTGTGCGGTTGGTCTTTGCCAGCACCTTGCCGAGCGCCGTCCAGCGTTCGCTGGCGGCCAGGCTTTGAATGTTGCCGGTTGAAATACTGGCTTCACGGATGTCATCAATGCCGCTGATGTGTAATGGACCTTCGGCGTCGAATGCACCGCCGCCACGAGTTGCCCAGACCAGCTCATTCATGGCGGGGGCACAGGAAACCCCGAGGATAAGGTCACCCCTGTGCATTAACGCAATCTGGGTGGAAAACATGCCGTAGCGCTTCACAAAGCTCTTGGTGCCATCGATCGGATCGACCAGCCAAAGGTATTCTGTCTCCTTGTTTTCAGCCCCGAACTCTTCACCGAATATGCCATGCTCAGGAAAAGCGTTACCGATGGTCTCGCGGATCAAACGCTCTGCTCCGCGGTCAGCGACGGTAACCGGTGTCTGGTCGGCCTTGATCTCGATAGCAAAATCGCCGTTGTAGTAGGACATGATCAGTTCGCGGGCGGATTTTGCGGCGGTGAGTGCGGTGGCGAGAAATTCTGGCAGCTTGGTTTCGGTCATGATGATTGTTGTATGAATTGTTTAGCCGGTGAGTGGCTGTTAGTAAAAATTTGTCGTGTTGTACGGCCCGGCTTGCAAGGCGAACCGTGACTCTCCATGATACCAGACTCGCAGTACTTAAAGAGACTATGGAAGGACGGTAAGCTTGGATAAGAATGAAGCGCTACGCCAACGCGACCTGGCTGTGCTCTGGCATCCCACGACGCAAATGAAAGACCACGAATGGTTACCCCTGCTGCCGGTCAGCAGTGGCAATGGCGTGTGGCTGAAGGATATGCAGGGCAAGCGTTACATAGACGCTATCAGCTCATGGTGGGTCAACCTGTTCGGCCACGCCAACCCGCATATCAGCGGAGCTGTGGCAGAGCAGGCGCAGTGCCTGGAGCATGTCATCCTCGCCGGGGTCACCCACGAACCGGCCGTGCGCCTGGCGGAGAAACTGGTCGACATTACACCGCCGGGGCTGGAACGGGTATTTTTTGCCGATAGCGGTGCCTCCGCTGTCGAGATATCCCTGAAAATGAGTTTTCATTACTGGCGCAACACCGGTGACGAGGGCCGTACGCGTTTCGTCACGCTCTCCAACAGCTACCACGGCGATACGCTGGGTGCGCTAAGCGTCGGCGACGCGGGCCTTTTCAAGTCCGCCTATGAACCCCTGTTGATGGAGCCGCTGGTTGCACCCAGTCCGGATTGTTTTGCACTGCCGCGCAGTGAATGGGACAGGCACGCCGAAAATAAACTTGCCGATATGCGTGAAATATTTGCCCGGCACGAAGGAGAGATCTGTGCCGTGATCATAGAACCACTGGTGCAATGTGCCGGTGGTATGCGCATGTATCCAGCGTCCTATCTCTCCGGCCTGCGTTCGCTGTGTGATGAATACAACATCCACCTGATCGCCGATGAGATCGCCGTTGGTTTCGCCAGGACAGGCAGCATGTTCGCTTGTGAGCAGGGCGGCATTTCACCCGATTTCATGTGTGTTTCGAAAGGCCTGACCGGTGGATACCTGCCGATGTCCGCAGTGCTGACTTCCGAGCAGGTCTATACCGCGTTCTACGCAGAATACACAACGCTAAGAGGGTTTCTGCATTCGCACAGCTACACCGGTAATGCGCTGGCCTGCGCCGCGGCGCTGGCGACCCTGGAGCTGTTTGAACAGCGTGACGTGTTGGCCGACAATCGCAGGCTGGCGCGGCTGATGCTGGAATCCGTGTCAGAGTTGCAGGACGATGAGCATATCGGTGATATACGCCAGACGGGTATGATCCTGGCGGTTGAAATGGTGGCGCAGCGCGAGCCCATGATCCAGTACGACTGGAAAGAGCGAAGGGGTATGAAGGTTTACCAGCACGCTTTGCAGCAGGGCGTGTTGTTACGACCGATTGGCAACACGGTCTATTTTATGCCGCCTTATGTTATCAATCCGGATGAAATCGGGCTGATAGCGTCGGCTGCCATCGACGGTATCAGGCTGGCAACGGCAGATTGATGCGCCGCTCGAGGATATACACGCCGCAACCTTTGTCACCAACCGGCAATGTCGAGTTGACGGGCTCTGTCGTTCACTACCTGGCTCGTGTGTTGAGGTTGTCGGCAGGTGACCCCTTGGTTCTGTTCAATGGAGATGGAAAAGACTATGCCGGGCAGGTAACTGAAATGCACCGCCAGCGGGTTTCCGTAAAGCTGTCCGACGGCCGTTCAGCGCAAAATGAGTCTGCTTTGAAAATCACCCTGGTGCAGGCTATATCCCGCGGTGAACGCATGGATTATTCCCTGCAGAAAGCCACGGAACTGGGTGTTTCTTGCATCCAGCCGGTTATCAGCCGGCGTGTCGAGGTTCGCCTGGATGAAAAAAGACGGGCGAAGCGGTTGTCTCATTGGCAAGGTATCGTAGTTTCTGCCTGTGAACAGAGCGGCAGGGCCGTGGTTCCGGCAGTAAAAGCGCCCTTACCCCTGCTTGATTGGCTTGCGGAGACGGACGAGTCTCCCAGGTTGATGCTGGAGCCATCGGCAGAGGTTCAGATGTCTTCATTTCCCATCACGGCCAGCGCGGTGTCCATCCTGGTCGGCCCCGAGGGCGGCATTGGTCAGGAAGAAGCGAAGGCACTCAAAGCCGGCGGCGTAACATCAGTGTCCCTGGGACCGAGGATCTTGCGCACAGAGACGGCAGGGCCAGCTGCCATCGCGGTTTTGCAGGCGATCGCAGGGGATTTCTAGCGCGCTCTTACACGGTGACAGTGCGTGAATGCAAGCAGGTCAGTTGTCGTAAGCGGCCTGTTCAACGGTCCGCGTAAGGCTGCCGAGTTCAGGTATGTAAGCTTGTAAGTCATCAATACGGACGGCGCTGAATATGGTTCTTGGCAGTTCTTCCATCTGGATTTCCTGCAAGGAATCTGCGCTGATCTTCTTGAGCCTCGGCAAACCCTGAATAACAATACCGATGTAATTGACCTGCGTCGATTCGCCGAGTGTTTTGATGATCAGGATTCGCGATTTTGACGTGGTTTTACTGCTGCTGCGCTCATTGATCAGCTGGTCGTAGTTGATGATGGGTACCTGCCAACCGTTCCAGGCTGTCTCGCCCAGTACCCATGTCGGAGCTTTCTTGAGCGGCTCTGGCAACGCATACCCAAGCAATTCAGCGACAGCACCGTTGGGCAACAGAATATAACCTTCCTGCAATGGTGCAACGATGGTGCGAATTTCCTTTTCAGCCATAAGGTTTCATCTCTTTGTCCAACAGTTTGTAGACCTCCGTGATCAGCTCCGACTCTTTATATGGCTTGGACAGATAGGCGTTGGCGCCTGCCTTCTTGCCGCGGTCACGGTGTTTCTTGCCGGCGCGCGAAGTGATCATGACAATCGGAACTCCACGCAGGCGGGCGTCGGCGCGTACGTGCTCAGCGACCTGGTATCCGTCCATCCGTGGCATTTCAATATCCAGCAGCAACAAGTCGGGAACGCGCTCCTGCATCAGTTCCGTTGCTTCGACTCCATCCCTGGCGGTGATCACTTCAAAGTCATGGCTTTCAAGCACGCGGGTTGTGACTTTTCGCATGGTAATCGAGTCGTCCGCAACCAGGGCCAGGGTCTTCTGCGGACGGATATCAATGTTTTCAAGCAGCGGCGCAGGACGGGTGCCGGTTAGCAGGGCCTGCCTGACCAATGGGCCGACATCGATGATGATAACGACCTTGCCGTCACCCGTGATTGATCCACCCAGGATGCCCGGTACGCTGCTGATCTGGGGTCCGACCGGCTTGATGACAATTTCCCTGTGCCCGAGTAGTTCCGGCACGCGGAAGGCGGCACGCTGACCCCCGGACTTGATCATCAGTATCGAAATGGTGTCGTCACCCAACGGCGTTGCAGGCTCGCCCAGCAATGATTCCAGATCAAGTATCGGGTACGACTCACCGGCAAATACATATGCCGGTTGCTCCTGTTCAAGCAGGCCGGTGTAATCGTTAGGCAGCATACGCGCCACGCCGGCAACGCTCGCGACAGGAATCAGGTAGCGGTGCTCACCGGCTTTCACACCGATAGCCTGCATGACTGCCAGCGTGAACGGAATCCGTATCGTGAAGCAAGAGCCTTTGCCGGTCTCGGAAGCGATCTCCACAGAACCGCCAATTTGCTTAATCTCGCTGTTGACCACATCCATGCCAACGCCGCGGCCGGCGAGGGCGGTTACTTTCTTGGACGTGGTAAAGCCGCTGTTGAGGATGAATTGTAAAAGTTGCTGCTCTGTAGGTTCGGCCTTACTGTCGATCAGCCCCATATCGATGGCGCGTTTGCGAATGGCATTGAGGTCCATGCCTGCGCCATCATCCTCGACACGCACCACGAACTCGGTGGCTTCGGCCGCCACCGTGATAGTGAGTTGACCTTCCTCGGTTTTTTTGAGTTTTCGGCGTGTTGCAGGTTTCTCGATGCCGTGGACGATGGAGTTTCTGAGCAGGTGTTCGAGCGGCGCCGTCATCCTTTCCAAAACGTTGCGGTCCAGCTGGTCACCACCGCCGGTCATGCGTAGCTGCAGCCTGGCATTCTTGCGCGTTTCGCCGGCAGCTTTACGGATGATCCGGCGCAGGCGTGGTGCGATGGTGCCGAAATGGACCATGCGGGTTTGCATCAAGCCTTCCTGTAATTCGGTACTGACCCTGGATTGCTGTACCAGCAGCGCCTCGGACTGGCGCGCAGATTTGTCCAGCAGTTCCTGCAGGTTCAGCAGGTCGGATACCGACTCGCTCAGGCTGCGGGACAGTTGTTGTATGGAAGAAAAGCGATCCAGTTCCAGTGGGTCAAACTCACCGGACCCATCCGGCGCCTCTGTCTGGTAGGTAGAGCGAATCTGGGTTTCCGTCTCCATTTCGAGCTTGCGGAACTGTTCCTTGATCCGGGCTACGGTCACATCAAACTCTTTCAGGTTTTCACGAATATCACTGACCTGCTGCTCAAGGCGTGAGCGGAAGATACTGATTTGACCGGCGGAATTGACCAGTGAATCCAGCAGGTCGGCGTTGACGCGGATATGTTGCGAAGCAGCCGCATCCTCGCTTGGTTCCTTGCTGACCCCGGGTTCCGGAGCCGGAACTGAAACATCGGGAATTTCCTGCAACTCTTCCGGTGCTACGTCTATTGGCGCAGGTTTCTGTGGCGCTACGGGGGCCTGAAGAGGTACGGCGTATAATGCGTCGACTTGCTGTCCAAACAGTTTCAGCACATCGCCGGCTTGCGGGATAATGCCTTCCGTCGCCTGCTCAGTCCAATTGTTGAGCCGGTCACAACCTTGTTCCAGCACTTCAATGGCCGATACTGATGGCGGTAACAACTGGCCTGCTATGCGCTCCAGCAAGGTTTCCATCGAGTGACTGAGCTGCCCCAGAGCCGTGACTCCCGCCATGCGCGCGCCGCCTTTGAACGTATGGATTTCGCGCTGCAGGTTCTGGACGATGCGCAGCTCTGAAAGGTCGTCGCGCCAGTCGTTGAGTAGCGAATCGCACCGCTCGAGGATGTCCGAGGCTTCCTCAAGAAAGATATTGAGTATCTCGGGATCGATAGCTTCGGGCTCGGATTCTTCCAGCGCCTCTTCCTCTAGCGCCGATGCATCGACGGCATCTTCGCTCTCTGCCGTGGTTTCCGCCGCTGCTTCTTCCTCTACGGGCGCAGCTTCCTCTTCAGCCTCGGCTTCCTCCACCGGCTCTTCAACGCCAATTTCGGCAGACGCCTCGCGCATTTCTTCCGGAATCTCATATTCGACCGCCAACGCCAGCAGTTGCTCGATCTGCTGCTCCTCATCACCGGTCAATTCCGCTTCCGCATCACCCTCATGTATGGCCAGGCAGGTTTCCAGCAACGACATACCGCAGGCCACGGTCCAAATGGCATTGTCACTAAAGGGTTTCGCACTCTCGTGCTGTGCCACGAGGAAGCTTTCGAGCGCTTTTGCAACGCCCGGTTCACGACCCACGGGATCGAGCGCAGTAGTTCCGGCAACGGTATGAATAGCAATGCGTTCAGCTTCGCTGGCAGTGGTGCTGCGATCTCTTGAAATACGCTCCACCAGGCCTTTCAGAACGGCCAGGTTTTCGGTCAGCTCCCTGCACACCAACTCGTTCAGCGTGGGCTCTGCAGGTGCTTCAATGGCAGCTAAAGGTTCACTGTCGGTATCGGTTATTACGCTGAGCTCAACCGGCAGCAGGGCGGCCACGGATGCCGGTAACATTCCGTCCAGGCTGGTCCAGTCGGGCTGCTCGCCCGCGGTGACCGAATTGGCCTGTCGGGCGATGGTTTCAATTGTCGCAGATTCCAGCCAGGAGGACTGGTTCTGAAGACGGCTTTTGAAGGCCGGCAGCACGGCCTGCGACAGTTGCACGACCTGGACGGCATCATCCGCTTCCTTGACATTACCTTCGAGCAGGGTATTGAGCATTTCTTCGACGTGCCAGGCGAAATCCCCAATCTCGTTTGCGCCCACCATGCGGCCGCTGCCCTTAAGGGTATGAAAACCACGGCGTATGATGGTTACCAGTGACACATCCGACTGTTTCTGCGTCCACTGCGGTATCTGTTCAGCCAGCGTGGCGGCGACGGAATCGAACTCTTCAAGGAACACCTCGAGCAGTTCCGGGTCAACCGCGGGCGGCTCGCCGGTGTCTGCAGTCACGGCCTCCCGGGCCTCGCCGGCCGCTGCCTCCGGTGGGCTCGTCACGCTCGCGACCACCTCCATCTCGCCGACCGGCAGATGCTCCAGGCGGTCTTTCAGGATCTCGAAGAAACGGCCGCGGTTACTTTGCTGGTCGCGACACCCGGCCAGGTATAGCTCAAAGGCCGCCACTGCGTCGGTGACCAGTTCAAGCTTCTTCGCATCAATGGCTGCTTCCGACCTCGTCACGCGCAGGAGATTGCCCAGGGCATTGCGCAGTTTGGTCGCCATTGAGGCAGTTTCAGGTTCACCGGCCAACTCCATTGCCCCGGCAATGTGTTCCATTGGCGTGGTGTAATCGGCTTGCCGGTCTCCATCGAAATGACGCCTGACGGCGTCTTGTACCAGGTGGAGACTGGTGACGGTTTCGTCCAGCAGGTGGGTTCTGATGCGCCTTTGTTCATGTTGTGGCAGGTCGATATAGCCCGCTTCCTCGTCTTCCAGCAGAGGTTCGCCGAGCGTCATGATCTGCTCCTCCAGCACCGATTCCACCTGGATCAGTTCGCCGGCCAGTTCCATCAGGAGCGACTCGCGCGAGCGCTGGTCCGGATCTTGCTCAGGGTCTTCGCTGGCGCTAAATGTCGGCATCAACTTTTCGATCGACATGGCCGAGTCACCCAGGCCCATCATCTTCAGGGTGTCCCTGAGCCTGAGTAAGGCATCATGGCTTTGTTGCCTGCGCTCGTGTTCTATTTCGCCGGTCCTGAGTTCGAGGTCAAGCGCATCCTTGACCAGGGCCAGTTCGTCGCGCACCGCGGCACCAAGGGATGTATATAGTTCACGATTGCGGCCGGTAACTGCGCCGCGTGCCCGTATCAGCACGTCGCGGTCGGGAACCAGTTCCTGCAGTTGAAAACGTTCGCGGAGGCTATCCACGCCGGCATTGCCCGGCTTGGCCTGGGCGATGTGAAAAAGCAGGGCCTGGGCTATCGAGTTGACCGAATCAACCTCAGCGGCATCTTCACCGCCCTCGGACAGCGTCTTGATGATCAGGTTCAGTCGTGCAAACAGGCGGCGCAGGTGCATGTCGTTATCGGTGACGCCATCGAGTAATCCGCCGATGACTTCTGCGGCGATCCACCACATGCGCCGCAGGTCCTTTCGCTCAACGCGGCGGTACAAGGTTTCACAAACCGAGTGAAGCGGTGACAATAACTCAAGTTTTTCCTGGTCCTGCAACCAGCTCAGTAACGCGGTTTCCCACTGGCGCCGCATGCGCACAGTGAAGGTCTCAAATGACTCATCAAAAGCCGGTTCGTGTTCGCCCGCCGCTTGCTCAAGTTCCGGTATGGGAACCTCCAGGTCGGGTGCAAACAGTGTAGCCTCTGAAACAATATTGGCGTTGTAGGCGGCACGCAGTTCATTGATCACCGGCAACAGCAAAATTGGCAGGTCATGATGTCCGGCCTGCAATCGGTCCAGGTAAGATGGCACGACCACGATCGCATCCATCATTGCACCATATGCCTGTTGCAGGTCACGGACGTTTTGGCGGCTGAGCTCATTGCAGAGCGTGATCATTTCTTCGACCACCAGGGTGGCACCCTGCAATACCAGCGCCTCGAACGTGAATTTCAGTTGTATCAGGTGTTCGGCGGTGGTTTCAACGCTGTCACCGATGTAGGGGCTGTTGGCAATATGCTCAATCTGGGTGCGAATCTGATTGAGGTGCTTGTCCAGGTCGGGACGCACCCAGATCAATACCGTGCTTGCGTTTGAGCCCTCCAGCAACATCACTTGGCCCCCACACCAGTTTGGGTGGGATGCAGAGCCGGGCTTTTTACGTTCCTGGCCATTCAGTCATCTTCCGGCAATTTGAAATCGGTCACGGAATCACTCAGCTGCATGACAAGTTCCGCCAGTTCTTCCACTGCCCTGGCGGCTTGTGTGCTGCCTTCGGCGGCCTGGATGGAAGTGGTCTGTACGCCTTTCATCAGCATTGAGATATTGGTGGCATTCACCGATTGAGTGTCCGCCTCCTCTGAAATTTCGGCGATCAGGCTGGACAGATCCTTGGATACCGTTTCGATCTGTTCCAGGGCTGTGCCTGCGTCCTCCGCCAACCGGGCGCCGCTGACGACCTCTGAAATGGTCGACTCCATAGATACGACGGCCTCGTAGGTGTCGGCCTGAATGGTTTGAACCAGGCTCTCTATTCTGCGGGTGGCACCGGTGGCGCTCTCCGCCAACTGTTGGACCTCATCGGCGACCACGGCAAAGCCCTTGCCGGCACCGCCTGCGGACGCAGCCTGTATCGCCGCATTCAGCGCCAGCACATTGGTTTGCTCTGCGAAGCCGTTGATCAGCTCAACGATGTCCCCGATTTCCTGGGAAGATTCACCCAGGCGCTTGATGCGTTTGGAAGTGCCCTGGATCTGCTCACGAATGGTATCCATGCCGCTGATGGTTTCGCGGACCTTCTCTCCGCCGGCATGCGCAATGTCAACCGATTTTTGTGCTACATCGCTGGATTTGCCGGACCGCTTCGCCATGGTGTCGAAGGAGCGGGACATTTCCTGCACGGTTTCTGTTGCAGTTTCGACCTGTTCCGCCTGTTCAGATGCCGCGATGGCCAGCTGCGATGTCGAGCTACGGGTTTCCATTGCCGAACCGGCAACTGCCTGGGCCGTGTACTTGATGCCTTTGACGAGTTCCCTGAGTTGCTCAATGGCATAATTGATGGCATCCGCAATTGCCCCGGTAATTTCATCCGTAACACTTGCCTGCACCGTCAGGTCGCCATCTGCAAGTGAGCTCATTTCGTCCAGCAGGTTAAGAATGGCCTCCTGGTTCCTCTGGTTGTTTTGCGCGGCAATTTTGGCGCGCCGCCGCTCTGCTGACAGGAATGAGTAGACCATGATCCAGACTACAAAGATCATTGCGGCTACACCGATGGCGCCGGTCGTTATCGAGGGCCAGGGCCGTGTTTCCGGTAACCCGGCAATGGCGGCTTTCAGGCTGGCAGCTTCATTGAACACGTCACGGCTGTCGAGAAAAATTTCATCGGCTGCGCCGCGGACTTCGAACATGTCACTGGATGAATCGAGGATGGTATTGATTTGCGGCTTTATTTTCTCAAACAGTGTTTTGATCCACCCCAGTGACTGCAGTGCCTGGGCATTGCGCACCCGGGTGATCCCGAGGCGCGAATTGCCATTCAGAAGCGCGGTGAGAACCTGGTCGAAAAGGTCCCGGTCTTTGCGGAGGTTTTCAGCGGCACTAACGGCGTTACTGCCGCCCTGCAGCACCTCAGCGACACGACGCAATATGCGGTCGGCCAGCACCAGCTGCCGGCTGGCGAAGACAATCTGGTTTGTTGGTGCGCCGCTTTTGGTCAGGGCGCGAATGCTGGCGTCGGTATCCTTTTGTATCCCCGGAATGTTTTCCTGGATGATGTTGCGTGCCGAAGCCAATTGAAGAATTAATTGTTCACGCTCCAGGATGCTGGACGCATTTTTACTCATGCGTTTCCAGGTAAGGTCGAGCTGTTTCATCTCGGCTTCGACCGCCTGCGGCGTAGCGGGCAGTTGGGTCGCCGAAGACCCGGAGCGCAGTGCGGTCATGGCTTGCGCTATTCTCTCGCGTGAATTGCGCAATTCGAGGAACGCATCAAGATTACCGTATGCCGCCTCACCGGCGGACTTGGCAAGTTGCTGGGAACTGACCTGCACATCCGTGACGAATGACATCCATTCTTGTTCATGTTGCGAATTGCGCGCCAGAAACAGGAAGGTGACCGCGACAAATACCAGCAAAATAACCAGCACGGCGGAGGCCAGGTAGACGATCCATGATCGCTGGGATTTCAATTTTGATTGGTTACTATTCATCCTGCTTCCCACGCTGTTCAGGCTGCTGCGCCATTCAGAAACTCCGGGGTTGTGAATAGGGAGTCCAGGTCCAGTTCCTGCCAGACATCCTTGCCGGAGCGATATTGTTTGTGTATGAACTCCTTTAACGGGGAGTCGCCTGGCAACGTGGCTTCCTTACCCTCGTCGCTGACGAATCGGCGCTGGCCGAAAACTTCATCTACCAGGAGCCCAACCGGCCGGCCGCGCAAACTGGCCGCGAGCAGGCGCGTTCTCATTGAGATCGCGGACCTCTCACCATTGAGGAACCAGGCCAGGTCAACAACGGTCAGCAGGTCACCACGCACGTTGGCCAGGCCGAGAATCCAGGGCTTGGTGCCCGGCACGGGCGTATATGCCGGGATGGGCAAAAATTCATGCACCTGTTCGATACTGCATGCCAGGTGTGCTTTGCCGATACGGAATATGACGCCGGCCCATTCGCCGCTCTGGTGTTGACCGTCGATTCGCCCCGGTTCGAAGGCGAGGCTGCGCTGTTCGTAATCATGCAGTTTTTCGAACGAAGCGTTTACGCTACTCATTGGTCTTGACCCCGTGGTGGTTTTTTCATTGTCCCGGGCTTACCGGTCTTTATTCTCAAACCGTCGCGTGTTGCTTGACTGCGCCGAGCAACTCTTCCCGCGTAAACGGTTTGGTAAGGTACTGGTCAGAGCCAACGACGCGGCCACGGGCCATGTCAAACAGGCCGTCTTTACTGGTCAGCATCACCACGGGTGTGCTGCGGAATTCAGAGTTGTTCTTGATAATGGCGCAGGTCTGGTATCCGTCCAGACGCGGCATCATGATGTCGACAAATATCAGGTTGGGATGGTGGCGGGTGATTTTTGACAATGCCTCGAATCCATTTTCAGCGGTGATGACCTCGCAGCCCTCATTGGCGAGCATGGTCTCTGCTGAACGGCGGATGGTGGCGCTGTCATCAATGACTAAAATACGGAGTTTTTTTGCCTCGGCAGTATTTTCGGTATTGTCAGTTGTTGTATCCAATTGTTCCTGGCTCATAATATCTTCCCTGGTTGTGCGGGTTCTGGAATGAATCCTTTCATTGCCTGCCACGCGTTCATGAGGCCAAAACTGTCCCCCCCAATTTCGATGCCTTGCTCTTAGTTTACCCTTAGAAATGAGTGGTTTCCAGCTTGTTGTATTTTGACAGTAATGTTGTTCATACCATTGAGTGCCAAGGTATTTCACAATTTCGACTTTTAGAATGGCTGGAATCAGGATGGCAGGCGCATGATAATGGGGCACCTTAGAGAGAGATATGGATATGTCCGAAATCGATACTTCTGCTGCGGCGCGTTTGAAAACCGGCGTGGTAATGGACCCTATCGCCGGGATCAAAACCTACAAGGATTCCAGCTTTGCAATGTTGCTGGAAGCACAGCGCCGCGGTCATGAGCTCTATTACATGGAACCCGACGACCTGTTTGCCAAGGACGGACGGGTATTTGCCGGGATGCAACGCCTCGAGGTCCGCGATAACAGTACTGATTGGTTTAGCCTCGAGCCGTTGGGAAGCCAGCCGCTCGATGAACTGAACATTGTTTTGATGCGCAGGGATCCGCCCTTCGACATGAACTATATCTATGCGACCTACATGCTGGAGTTGGCGGAAAAGGCCGGCACATTGGTCATTAACAGGCCGCAAAGCCTGCGTGATGCCAATGAGAAGTTCTTTATCAATAACTTCCCCCAGTGTTGCGTTCCGATGATAATCAGCAGCCGTTCGGCCCGGCTCCGTGAGTTTGTTTCGCAGCACGGTCATTGCGTGGTGAAACCCCTCGACGGCATGGGTGGGGAGTCCGTCTTCCAGGTCAGTGAGGGCGACATGAACCTGAATGTCATCCTGGAGACCATAACGCAACATGACACCAGGGCGGTCATGGCGCAAAAATACATCGATGAGATAACATCGGGCGACAAACGCATCCTGGTCGTTAACGGTGAACCGGTTCCCTATGCGCTGGCGCGTTTTGCCGGCAAGGGAGATTTTCGCGGCAATCTCGCCAAGGGAGGCAGTAGCAAAGGGGTGCCTTTAAGCGAACGCGATCGCTGGATAGTTTCACAGGTTGCGCCGGAGTTGAAAAAACGGGGCATCCTGTTTGCCGGGCTGGATGTGATTGGCGACTGGTTGTCGGAGGTTAATGTTACCAGCCCCACCTGCATCCGCGAACTGGACAAGGAGTTCGGCCTGAACATCGCCGGGCAGCTTTTTGACGCCGCAGAGGAAGTATTGCAATAACCATGTCGGTAGTTCATTCGGGCAATGACCGGTTTGCCGTCAGCTTCCTGGCGGCGCTTGGTTTGCATGCCATGGTCTTGCTCGGCGTCGGCTTTGTTCTGGATTTCAAGCCTTTGACGCATCCACTGGAAACGCTCGACGTGGTTCTGGTTAACTGGAAGTCTGAGACCAAGCCCGATGAAGCCGATTTTCTCGCCCAGGCTTCGCAGCAGGGCGGTGGTGAGTCTGACGAGGCGTCCAAGCCATCGCAGGAAAATACCGGTGCTTCGCCCGGGCCGGCGGAAGGTGAAGACCCGATGGATCAGCAGGAACAGGTTTCGACGGTCACGGATGCGGCCCGTGAACAGGTTCTGGTTGAGGATCAGAACTCTGAATTTTCCCAGCAGATCACCAGCATAGAACAGCCTGAACCACCTCTGCCCAGTGCCGCCGAGCTCATGCAGGAAAGCATGATCATGGCCAAACTGGCGCCCGGAATCCAACGGGACCGCGACTCGCAGTCGAAGTTGCCAAGGCGCAAGTGGATATCCGCCAATACGCGTGAATACGAGTTCGCGGCCTACATGCAGGCCTGGGTGGCCAAGGTTGAGCGGGTGGGAAACCTGAATTACCCGGAGGAAGTCCGGCGCCTGAAACTGATTGGCGACCTCGTCATGACGGTGGGCATCAACATCGATGGCAGTGTCGAGAGTATTGATATCCGGCGCAGTTCCGGCAAACCACAGCTTGACCAGGCCGCAACCCGGATCGTCCGCCTGGCAGGACCTTACTCACCATTACCCGAACATATCAGGGAATCCGTCGATGTCCTCCATATCACGCGCACCTGGCGTTTTTCACGAGACTTCAAGGGCTTGAATTAAGCCTGCAACCGAGGCATGGTTAAGGTGGTCGAAAGTCCTGGTTTTTGGCCCGGAAATACCGTCTTGTAAAGACCGGCAACTGGACTAATATTTGGAGTATGAACCTTAAATCACAAGATGTCGTCAGTGGCTATCTGCAGCAACAAATGCTGATAGCCATGCCCGCCATGGCCGACCCGAATTTTTCCCGCAGCGTAACCCTGTTGTGCCAGCATAATGAGGAGGGGGCCATCGGTATCACCATCAACCGCGAGTCGGATTTCACGCTTGGCGAGCTTTTTTTTCAACTGAATATTTCCTGTGAAAACGAGGAAATATCCTCAATGGCCGTGCTGGAAGGCGGGCCGGTCAGCCCTGATCACGGCTTTGTTTTGCACACACCGGTTGAAGGTTTCGACTCCAGTATCATGATCAGCGATGAAATCATGGTAACCACATCCCGTGACGTGCTGTCCGCCATCGCCGAGGGTAAAGGTCCGCAAAAATTTCTTGTTGCGTTGGGTTATGCGGGCTGGGGTGATGGCCAGTTGGAGTCGGAGATGCGTCAAAACGCCTGGCTGTCAGTACCGGCGGACCAGGACATCGTCTTTGAGTCAGCCTTGCAGAAACGTTGGGAAAAAGCGGTCGGCAAGCTCGGTATCAATATCAACGACCTGCATGGTGTCGGTGGTTATGCCTGATGAAAAAGCCGGCCCCAGCGGCACCTTGCTGGCCTTCGATTTCGGTCACCGCCGCATCGGCGTCGCGGTCGGACAAACGCTGACGGGTTCCGCCAACGCGCTTGCGGTCGTGGCGGTAACGGGCAAACCGGACTGGCAGGCGATCTATGCAATCATCAACGAGTGGAAGCCCGTCGCCTTACTGGTGGGTCTGCCATTGGCTGCTGACGGCGGTGAAACGGAAATGTCCAGGGATGCAAGGAGGTTTGGGCGGCAGCTCGAAGGCCGGTTCGGAATCCCCGTAATGTTGGAAGATGAGCGACTGACGTCTTTCAGCGCCGAGGAGCGCTTTGTAAAGGCGCGCGAACGTGGTGCCATGCGCAGGAAGGAAGCTGCATTGAAAGACGCCATGGCGGCCCAGATAATCCTGGAAAACTGGTTACACTCCAGGGCTGATTCCGGCGTGCCTCCGGAGCTCTGAATGCGGGTAAAAAAAACCGCCTCGCGCTGAAAGAGGGCTAACAGTGCGAGGCGGTGTAAGTAAAGCCGGAAGCGTCGGTCAGACGATGATCAGGGAGAAAATGTCCCGGCTTTGCTTATTCGATCATTCATTGTTTGCTCAAAGTTGTGGAAGCTCAATTGTTCAAAGCCGGCTTGCGGCCCTGGTTGAGCATCCGTCTCCTGCTGGTTAAACCATTCTCCCTTTACCGTGTTAATACCTAAGACGCTGACAGGCCCCGTTTGGTTACAAAAAGCGGCACCCTGATTACTGTCAATGCAACGTGACATGCATTTTGAACAATGGTCGGCACAAAGGGTTGTGCCCAAAGTCATGGTGCGCGATAAACGGTTTGAATTATGCGGCAGCCCGAAGTCACAGCGGAAACGTAGCCGTAGAAAACCGGCGGCAGGGTCTATTTGAAAAGTTTGAGCTTGTGCTTGTAAGTCCGGGACAGTTTGACCCTGTGACCTGATTCCAGCGTCAGGAAATACTCACCGTTGATGTGTGATTCCATTTCGCGGACTTGATGGATATTGACGATAGTCGAGCGATGGATGCGCTGCAGAATATTTCCATCAAGCTCTTTTTCCAGTGCTTTCATGGTCTTGCGCATGATGTAAGTGACACCCTGGGCCTGTACGCACATATAATCACCGGCGGCATCTATCCAATCGATATCCTGCTGCTCCACCCAGGTGGTCTTGCCACTATCCCTGATGGCGAGTCGCGCGGGTTCCCTTTGCGCCAGTTCTGCCACATCCTGCTTTTCGATTTCTGCAAAGCTGCTGATGCTCTTGCCGCTGATCTCGCTGGCGAGTTTCAACAACAGGTTTTTATGCTCCAGGGCCCGCCGTTGATCCAGGTTGGACCTTACCTTGTTCAGAACCTGCTCTAAACGCTCTTCGTCGATGGGCTTGAGAATATAATCGAGCGCGTTGACTTCGAAAGCCTGAACCGCGTATTCGTCATAGGCCGTCAGAAAGAGGATGACAGGCATATTGTCGGCATCCAGCTGCCTTACGACCTCGAACCCGCTGATGCCGGGCATCTGAATATCCAGGAACACCAGGTCGGGTTTTTGTCTATCAATCAAATCCAGGGCTTCGCGGCCATTCTTTGCCTCACCCACGATTTCGATGTCTTCAATATTCTTCAGCCGATGGGCGAGGCCGCGCCGTGCCAGCGACTCGTCATCGACAATCAGTGCTTTCAGCGTTTTATGTTTGCTCACGGTCAAGGTAGCGATGTTTTCGTCGTCAAAATGGTCACCTGGAAATGATCACCCGAACATACAGCTTATCACTCTTGGCGCAGGCTGCAATCATCATGCTGGATTCTGCCTCCCAATTAGCTGCATTCGACATCCAGGTTGTGCATCAAGGCGCAGCTCAGTTATTTTTATCCGCCTGGCCAACCCCGGGATTGCAACGACGACAACGCCATGCTGATGACAGAAAATCGCTTGAATAATGGCGTTGGGCCACGGGTATCAGCGGTCGGCCGGGGTCCGATTGCCATGGACTTTCCACCTTAAAACTTCTATTCTTGATGTACCCTCATTTCGTGAGACAACGTGATGGTCAACGGGAATCAGGTCCGCAGTCTGAAGAAGCAACTGGACGAGCGTGAGCATGCTTTGCGGCAGGAGATCCGGGCCGAACTGCTTAACTCTGAAGAGCAGCACTATCGCGATCTCGCCGGCCGTGTGAAAGATGTCGGGGAGGAGTCGGTGGCCGACCTGCTGGTGGATTTACAACTGGCAAGCGTCGACCGTCACATCCAGGAAATCAGGGATATCGAAGCCGCCCAGACACGTATGGTGACAGGCAGTTTTGGGATCTGTGTTGACTGCGACAGATCGATCGATGCCGAACGCCTGGAAGCCTACCCCACCGCGAAGCGTTGCCGTCCGTGCCAGGTTGAGCACGAGCGCATGTATGCCAGCAGCGGCAGGCCCTCGCTTTAGGATCAGCATCCTGTTGACAAGTGCCCCTTAGCCTTTGGCGAAAAAGGTCTTGTGCAATCAATAGCGGGTACTGCGCCTTCGGTAACGGGGTGATACTGGCATGCCAGGAGCGGGTCGACAGTTTATAAAAGAGACAATATCGTGCTCAATAAAAAAGGGTCACCGCGGTGACCCTTTTCAGTTTCACGTGAGTGCTTAACTTTTAGAACAGACGTTTTCTGTTAGTAAACACCACCAGGCCAAGCAGCATTGTCAACATGATCAGTGCCCATTGGGACGTGGTGGGAATTGCCGAGGTGCGGGGGCTGATTGGTGGTCCGACCGGTCCCTCGATGTCAGCGGTGATTATCACGTTGTCGATCCTATAATCGGCGATACAGCCCTCAACAGGGGCACATGCTGAATTGAACTGAAGTGTTATACCGCCAGAACTATCAGGTCCGACCGTGCCGCTGAAATTATACGTTGTCCAAACGTCTGGATTCGCATCCGGAAAAAGCGGGCCTCCACCCAGGATCTCAGCCTTGGATGTGCCGCCACCTGACAATTCTGAAAATAACTCTGCAAACAGAACACCACCGGCGCCTGCTGTCCCACTAATGTCGAACTGGATTTCGATCAGTTGACCCTCAGTCCATTCGCCTGGGAGGAGATTGGCCTGCTTAATAATGTTTGCAGCTGGGGCAGTCTCTAATAGTCTGGCCGCGCTACCGGGGTTTCCTGCAACAATTGTCTGGCCAGCGGGTCCCAGAGAACCCGGAAAAAGCGTCCATCCGGTGAAATCACCGGTCTCAAAATCACCATTGACGGCGACATCGGTGATGGCAGCTTGTGCTGCCCCTGCAAACATCGTCAGTGCGAGGGCAAGTGCTGTGATCGTTTTTTTACTCATTGAAAAATTCCATAATTTATAGGTTTAGAGCAAAGCCTTGAATTACCAGGCCAGACTCGGAGCGTGGCACGCGAAGAGTTTTCTTGCTTCTCACGGACAAATGGCCGTGAGAGCAGCGCGGAAAGCACAATTTCTCAAATTGACAGCTTCTTCAGTCGCCACGTGTCACAAAAGCGATCATGTCACCGCGAAAACACCCGACGATTCTACACTAGTCCTCGGGGGTTTACTCTTTAAAAAGCGCAGGATTCACGATTTCGGTCCACGAATTCAATCCCGTGATTCGAACAATTCTTGAAATTATCCGCTCCTGTTCTGTGCCAGTACCATGGCCTGTTGTCCAATCATTTGAGCACAGAGAGACCGGGTTTTGCCTCACCTTTAGTAGTCCTGGCCGGTGTTCAGGCGTCTGTAGGCGATGGCTTCGGCGACGTGCCTGGAACGGATGTTCTCGGCCTGGTCGAGGTCAGCGATGGTACGCGACACCTTGAGAATGCGATGACAGGCACGCGGTGACAGGTAGAGTTGTTCGGCGGCGTGTTCCAGCAACTGTAGCGTTGCGTTTTTCAGGCAGCAGAAGCGTTTCAGCTCACCGTTGCTCATCAGTGCATTGGTTTTGCCGGCACGATCGAACTGGAGCCGACGTGATTCGACGACGCGCTCACGGACGCTTGCCGAACTTTCCATATCGTCGGTGGGAGCACTGAGAATGGATGTCTCGGGACGTAATACTTCCACCTGTATGTCAATCCTGTCGAGCAAAGGACCCGATACCTTGTTGCGGTAACGCTGGATTTGTTCTGCACTGCAGTTGCAGCGCCCGCTGTCATCGCCCGACAAACCGCAGGGGCAGGGGTTCATGGCTGCCACCAGTTGAAAACGGGCCGGGAAGGTCGCCTGCATGGCGGCTCTCGAAATGACGATGCGGCCGGATTCGATGGGTTCACGGAGAATTTCCAGTGTATGGCGGCCGAACTCGGGGAGTTCATCCAGGAACAGTACGCCGTTGTGCGCCAGCGAGATTTCCCCTGGCCGGGGACGCGCCCCACCGCCTGCCAGCGCCACGCTGCTGCAAGAATGGTGCGGTGTCCGGAACGGCCGTACGCCCCATTTGCGATGGTCCAGTCCGGCGTGGCTGACAGATGCCAGCGCGGCGACTTCCAACGACTCCGCTTCCGTCATCGGCGGCAGGATTCCAGGCAGCCTCGACGCCAGCAGGGTTTTGCCTGTGCCGGGAGGACCGGCCATCAACAGGTGATGGTTGCCAGCGGCGGCGACTTCCAGCGCGCGCTTTGGACCGGCCAGTCCGATCACATCTGCAAGGTCCGGCAGGCAGGGCAGTTCCGCAATCAATTCGGGCACACATTGCTGCAATTGTGCAGAGCCCGCGAGCCAGTCAGCAATCTCCAGCAATGAGACCCCGCAATATTTTTCACCACCTTCAACCAATGCTGCCTCGGCGGCGTTGGAGGCCGGGACGATCAGTGTGCGTTTACTTTCCACTGAGCGTATGGCCGCCGGTAAGACGCCGCGGACTGAACGCAGTTCGCCATTGAGAGAGAGCTCACCAAGAAACTCGCAGGTATCGAAGGCGGAGTCGGAAACCTGTTTTGAAGCAGCCAGAATGCCCAGTGCAATGGGCAGGTCGAAGCCGCCACCCTCCTTTGGCAATTCGGCAGGAGCAAGGGATATGGTGATCCGGCTTTGCGGCCACTTGAAGCCCGAGTTGATAAGGGCCGCCCGGACCCTGTCCTTGGATTCCCTGACAGCTGTTTCGGGTAAGCCCACCAGGCACATGCTCGGCAAACCGCCCGAGAGATGTACCTCCACTGTAATAGGGGGTGCATGCACCCCTGAGCAACCACGACTATGTACCAGCGCCAACCCCATATCCACCCTGACCCGGCCCTGTTCAGGCCCACTTGCAATTCAGCTTATGGCAGTTTGCTACGCATTGAGAAATTAAGCCTTGGCTGGATTCTGGAATGTTCGTAGGCAATTAACCCTCTATTTCGCTCGCTTCGTCGGTTTACGATGCCCAGGTAAGATCAAAAGCAGGAATCCACGGTCACAGATTGCACAACTTACCAGTGGTGCTTGCGGCACAGAATTAGTGGCGATAAAGTCGTATGCAAGCCGAAGGGAAGTACCACCATGAAAATGATCATAGCGATAATTAAACCATTCAAACTCGACGATGTACGTGATGCACTTGGCGAGGTGGGTGTGCAGGGAATGACTGTTACCGAGGTTCGTGGATTTGGCCGGCAGAAGGGCCATACCGAGTTATATAGGGGTGCGGAATACGTGGTTGATTTTCTGCCCAAGCTGAGGCTGGAGATTGCAGTGCCTGACGACCGGGTCGAAGCCGTGGTTGAGGCCGTAGCCGAGTCAGCGGCATCCGGGCGTATCGGGGACGGTAAAATCTTTATTCAGCCTCTGGAACAGGCCATGCGGATAAGGACGGGTGAGGAGGGCGATGATGCCCTGTAAATGCAATGGATAATAAGATCAGAACGGGGGTCGTTGGGCTGGGGGCCATGGGTGCACCCATGGCGAGGAACCTTGCAGAGCATGGCTTGCTTGCCATGGTCTGGAACAGGACAGCGACCCGTGTCGAGGCATTTGTTCAGCAGACCGACTCCACCATCGCTGAAACGCCGGCACAACTGGCGGCCGCTTGCGATGTAATCCTGACTTGCGTATCCGCCGATCAGGATTTGCTCAGCGTCATCGACCAACTACTTCCCGGCATCGAGACCGGATCGGTCCTGGTGGATACGTCGACGGTCAGCCCGGCGACTGCAAGAGAAGCGGCCGACGTGCTTTTTCGGGCGGGTTGCGGATTCGTGGACGCGCCGGTTTCCGGCGGTGTCGAGGGTGCCAGAAAAGGCAGCCTTTCAGTGATGGCCGGGGGCGATTCCGCCAATATTTCGCGGATTATGCCAGTCCTGGAAGCTATCTCCGCGACGGTTACACACATGGGTCCGGTGGGTTCGGGGCAGGCCACCAAGGCCGTGAACCAGGTTATCGTCGCCGGTGTCGCCGAGGCCGTATGTGAGGCCCTGGCATTTTCAGAGAAACTAAATTTGCCTTCGGAGCGTCTATTATCTGTAGTAGGGGCGGGAGCAGCGGGTAGCTGGTTTCTGGAACACCGGGGTCAAAGCATGATGGAAAATCGCTTTGACGTTGGATTCAAGATATCCCTGTTGCTCAAGGATTTACTGATTTGCCGGGAGTTGGCACAGGAATTGGATATCTTTTTGCCGACTGTGGAAGCCTCGATCGAGGATTACCGGCGGTTGGTGGACATGGGTGACGGCGACCATGATATCTCCGGATTGATCCGGCTGAAACGTGGTGCAGAGTAGAAGACCTGGAAAAGATTTGAGAAACATGGAACAGGGTCAATCATTCTTATCGGCAGTACTTACCGAACTGAACCGTCGCAAGGTTCTGCGCACGGTTGGTGCATATGCGGTAGCGGTATTTGTCGTGCTGCAGTTGATGGACGCTGCCGTTGAACCGCTGAGGTTACCCGATTGGCTGCCGACACTCGTTGTGATCGTATTGATTTTGGGCTTTCCGCTGGTGTTCATCCTCGCCTGGGTGCTTGAAATCACGCCCGAGGGGATCAAGAAAACCCACACGACACCCCTGTTGACGGGCACGCAGAACACCCTGCTGTTCAGCCTGATGATGTTGGGCATGGTCGGTTTGGGCTATGGTTTTTACGGTTATTATTCGAATGTTTTTACCAACGGGGCTGCCGCTGAGCCCGTTCCACTGGTTTCGCAGCAGCGGGAATTCGTGGCGCCGGAAAACTCCATTGCCGTGTTACCGTTCTCGGATTTGTCCGAGGACGGCAGCCAGGGGTATTTCTCAGACGGAATTGCGGAGGAGATCCTGAACGTCCTGGCAATGGTCGACGGTTTGCATGTAGCGGCCCGCACCTCCTCCTTCGCCTTTCGCAAACCGAACAAGGATATCCGCGAGATCGGCCGATTGCTGAATGTCAGCACGGTATTGGAAGGGAGTATCCGCAAAGCGGGTGACCGCATCCGCCTGACCGCGCAGCTGATCAACGTGGAAGACGGCTACCATATCTGGTCACAATCCTACGACCGCGAACTGGATGATGTTTTCGCCATCCAGGACGAAGTTGCCAGTGCAATTGCGACTGCGCTGGTGGACTCTTTTGAAGGTTTGGAGCAAAAACCGGCATCCAGAACCCGTGACCTGGCAGCGTTTGAAGCCTACCGTACCGGCCGCCTGCACTGGTGGCGCCGCTCACCGGATGAACTGCAAAAAGCCATCACACTGTTTGCCAGCGCGCTTGAACATGACCCGTCTTATGCGCCAGCCTATGCGGCCCTGGCGGACTCCTGGCTGCTGTTGGCCATGTATGGCAATTTGACCAATATGAAGGCTACTGAGCGCGCCATGCCGATGATCGAAAAGGCCCTGGAAATTGATCCTGAATCGTCTGAGGCGTTTGCGGCACTCGGCCTTGCACGCTGGCAGATTGGGCAGAGAGACGCCGCGGAATCCGCTCTGCGACAGGCCCTCAAGTTGAACGATGATTACATACCAGCCTACCTGTGGCTGGGAGGTTTGCTGGGTGAGCTCGGCAGGTTGCCGGAGCAGAACCAAGTTCTACAGCAGGCCATGGCGATCGACCCCCTGAATGAATTACTCGCGATCAATTTTGCCGGCAACCTTGCCAGTCGCGGAGACTATGAAGCAGCGATTGATCTGCTCCAGGGATTGATCTCCCTGCGCCCGGATTCGGCAACGTTGCTGAGGATAATTTCTGGTCATGCAATGCAGTTTGGCGACCTGGTTGCCGCATGGCGCTATGCCAGCCAGTCCTACGAACTGGAGCCGGAAAGCCCGGTAGTTATAGAGGTCCTGGCAAAAGCCTGGGCAAACCTGGGGGCAATGGAAAGAGCGGAACGACTGCTTCTCGATGGTCTGGAAATTGCGAATGAAAACAAAGGCCTGCGCATGGACTATTTCTTCTTGTTGCTCGAGCAGGGCCGCTTGGAAAAAGCTGAGCGCCTGTTGATCGAGCAATATGGGAGCTCGCTGGCGGACCTGCCAGAACAGCTGCAGCGGTGGTATTACTTTCAAAAAAGCCTGGTCAGCCTGGTGGCGGGTGACAGGGAGGCCGCGGCAGCCTTGCTCGAGCAGGCGATTGTCCAGGATTATGAGCAAAGCCTGTACGGCGAGCAGATTTTCTATGTGACGCTTTCTTCCGCACTTCAATCTCACCTCGGTAACACCGAACTGGCAGAGCGAAGACTGGCGTCAGCAGAGCGTGCGGTGCGTCGCGCCCGCATCAACGGCCTGGACAATGCAGACATCTACTATACGGAATCCAGTATTCATGCGTTGCGCGGCGATTCCCGGGCAGCACTCGCGAGCCTGCAAGGCGCTTATGAGCGGGGTTTCAGAAACACATGGTTCCTTGAATTCGACCTGAGATTGGATTCCCTGCGCGAGGAGCCCGGTTTCGTGGCCATCAAGGAGCAGATTGCAAAAGATATCGCCGAAGCCCGCACCGAAGTGGAGTCTTTTGCTGTCGCATCTTATTGGGCGCCAGTGGATATCAGGCTTGGACCCACCAGGGGCTTAGACACCGGCAAACCGGGACGCATCGCCAACCCAGCGACGGATTAGCTTGTCAACCTGCCCAGGGTGTTCCCTCAGCAATGCATCCGCTGCGGAGGGAATAATTTTCAACAACCCCGCATCCCGGGCCAGGTCAGCGACGCGGAATAACAGCATGCCCGTCTGCCGGGTACCCAGTACTTCACCCGGACCGCGCAACTCCAGGTCTTTTTCTGCAATCTGAAAACCATCAGCCGTCTGCCGCATGATTTCCATGCGTTGCCTGGCGAGCTCTCCCAGCGGCGGGTTATACATCAGCACGCAACTGGATTGACTCGAACCTCGACCGACCCGCCCGCGCAGTTGGTGGAGTTGGGCCAGTCCGAGCCTTTCCGCATTTTCAATGATCATCAGCGAGGCGTTCGGTACGTCCACGCCGACTTCGATAACGGTCGTCGCAACCAGCAGGTGAATATCGCCGGCCTTGAATGCGTCCATGACCTGCTGTTTGTCCGTCGGCTTCATGCGGCCGTGGATCAGTCCGATAGCCAGGCCCTGCAGGTCATCACTGAGGTGCCTGGCGACATCTTCGGCGGCCTGGGCTTCGATGGCATCGGTTTCCTCGATCAGGGTGCACACCCAGTATGCCTGCCTGTCGTCAGCGCATGCGCTGGCCACGCGCCGGATCACCTCCCCGCGGCGCTCATTGGACATGACCACGGTGGTTACGGGTTTCCTGCCGGGTGGCAGTTCGTCGATCACAGAAACATCCATCCCGGCATAGGCGGTCATTGCCAGCGTGCGTGGAATGGGGGTGGCGGTCATGATCATCTGGTGCGCCTGCTGACCGCCGGTGCCGCCTTTTTCCAGCAGGTCCATGCGCTGGCCCACGCCGAAGCGGTGCTGCTCATCGACAATGACCAGGCCGAGGCTCTTGAACTCAACGCCTTTTTGCATCAAGGCGTGTGTGCCTATCACGACTTCGGCGCCATCGCGTATGCGCTGCAAGGCCTCGCTGCGTCTCTTGCCGGTTACTTTTCCGCTCAGCCAGACGGGGTCCAGTCCCAGAGGCTTCAGCCATTTGCTGAACACCTGGAAATGTTGTTCCGCCAGCAGTTCCGTGGGTGCGGTTATCGCGGTTTGCAAGCCATTGTCCACCGCTCGCATAGCCGCCAGCGCGGCAATCACTGTTTTACCTGAGCCCACGTCACCATGGACCAGTCTCAGCATCGGCGTGGCTCGCTCCAGGTCGGCGCCTATCTCCCGGGCCACGCGCTTTTGTGCCGCCGTCAATTCGAACGGCAGGCTGTGTAAAAAAGCATTTTCCGCACCGGAAACCGCCGGCATTGCCGGCGCTCTTCGAGCCCTTTGCCGGCGATGCAGTTTTTGCATGCTCAGGTTGTGAGCCAGCAATTCTTCAAGGGCAAGGCGTTTTTGCGTCGGATGGTCGCGCAATGCCAGTGCAGCCACATCCGCATTAGGGGGCGGACGGTGGATATAATCCAGTGCTTCGGCAAGGGGCATCAGTTTTAGCTGCTTGAGTAATTCCACCGGCAGCAGTTCTTCAAGTTCCAGTTCGCCCTTTCGCATCAGTGCAAGGGCCTGGTCAGTCATTCTTAGCCAGATTTTCTGACCGAGTCCCTCGGCGGTGGGATAAATCGGCGTCAGCCGGTCGGCGACGGGTTCGTCTTGATGGTCGCTCAACCGCTTGTAGCCGGGATGTATCATTTCCAGTCCCTTGAAGCCGGCGCGGATTTCCCCGAAACAACGCAGGCGAGTTCCGCTGGCAAGCTGTTGTCTCTGGTAGGCGCGGAAATGGAAAAACCGCAATGTCACACGGCCGGTTCCATCAAACAGCACGACCACCAGCATGGCGCGGCGTCCGCGGACGATTGCGGAGTGTTCCACGCGCCCCTCGATCAGTACGCGCTGGCCGGGCTGGCAACTGCCGATGGGGTGGATGCGCGTACGGTCCTCGTAACGGTTCGGCAGGTGGAACAACAGGTCGGCAACCTGGCTGATACCCAGTGCTTTCATCTTGTCGGCGAGTTTAGGGCCGACGCCGTGCAAGTCGGGCAATCGAATGGGGCGGCTGGCTGTCAAGGTTCGAAATCTTCCTTCAAGCGGACTTATGATGCCCGGGGCAAGGCCAGGTCAGTGATTGCGCGGCTCGTTTGAACGACCAGCGAAACGGAGCGGGTGGAATTGCTCCGGGGGCGGTTACCATGCGGATCATGCTATCCCTGATGGACTCCCATTATGGCATCCATTTCGACCTCAACACCTTTGGGCAGAGCGGAGACTTCCAACGCTGCGCGGGCTGGATAGGGTTCATTGAAGTATTGACCCATGATGGTGTTGACTTGTGGGAAAGCGCCCAGGTCGGTTAAAAAAATGGTTAGCTTAACGATCTCATCAAGCGATCCTCCGGCGGCTTTGCAGACGGCTGACAGGTTGTCGAACACACGCCGGATCTGTGCTTCGATGCCACCCGGTACAATCTCCATGTCGCCGGGATCGAGGGGGATTTGTCCTGATATGAAAACCAGGCCCTGGTGTTCGACCGCCTGCGAATAGGTGCCGATCGCCTGCGGTGCCTCATCCGTGTGTATGGTCTTCTTGTTCATTTGCAGTACTCCTGTCTGATCGGGGCTAGGCGATGATCCGGCTGACCCGGATCACATTGCGATTGCGCCGGAGCCTGCGCATGACGCGAGCCATGTGATCGCGGTCTTTCACGCTTATGATGAACAGCAATGTCGCTGTCTCCGGGTTAGCCTCGGGTTGCTCAATTTTTTCGATATTGCTGCCGACTTCGCCGATGCTGGACGAGATGTTGGCCAGCACGCCAGGTACATTCTTGGCCAGAATATGCAGCGCCACCTCGAACATTCCGCGCCTGATCGGCGCCCAGCTGACATTGATGCAGTGATCGGGCTGTTTGCGAAGTTCCCTTACGTTTCTGCATTGCACGCGATGAACCACCACGCCTTTGCCGGCGGACAGAAAACCCATGATGTTGTCGCCGGGCACCGGGCGGCAACAGGCTGCGAAGGCAACGGCGCTGCCTTCTGAGCCAGCGATGGACAGCGCCTCGGTTTCACCTCCCTCCGGCAGGGTGCTGACATTCGGCGCGAGATTGGCGGCGACCACACTGGATAACAGGTTGCCGAGAGCCAGCTCTGTCAGCAGGTCTTCCTGGCGCTCAAAATTATTTTCTTTCAGGTACTGATCCATGCGCTTTGCCGGCACAGCTTCAAGGTTTGAGCCGCGGCTGTTCAGCGCGGTTTCCAGCAGGCGCAGCCCCAGCGCCACGGTATCCGCCTGTTCGAGGCTCTTGATGTAATGACGTATGGCGGTTCTCGCCCTCGCGGTGGTGACGAATGCCAGCCACTCCGGGATAGGGTGTGCGCTTTCGCTGGTAATGACCTTGACAGTCTGGCCGTTTTCCAGGCGCGTTGACAGCGGCACTTCGACCTTGTCCACCAGCACCGCGGTTGTCTTGTTACCGACCCCGGTATGAATTGCATAGGCAAAGTCGAGGGCCGTCGCGCTGCGGCGCAGATCGATAATCTTGCCCTTGGGTGTAAACACGAATATCTGGTCCGGGAACAGATCGGACTTGGCACCATCGAGGAATTCCATCGAGTCGGTGCTGTGCCGCTGCACCTCCACCAGTTGCATCAACCATTCGCGGGCGCGCACCTGCGCGGAGCCGGAGGTGGTCTCCCCACTCTTGTATTGCCAGTGGGCCGCTGCACCTTTTTCTGCCAGGATATCCATTTCCTGTGTCCGGATCTGGATTTCCACCGGCAGGTTGAAAGGGCTGTTGAGCGTGGTGTGAAGGGACTGGTAACCATTGGGTTTCGGCAAGGCAATATGGTCTTTGAACTTGCCCGGCCTGGGACGATAGAGGCCATGGACTGCTCCCAGCGCCAGGTAACAGTGCGGCTCTGAATGCGTGATGATGCGGAATGCATACACGTCATTCACTTCCGAAAAAGACAGGTCCTTGGCGAGCATCTTGCGGTAAATACTGTACGGGGTTTTTTCCCTGCCCTTGATGTCGCAGGGAATACCCGCTTCGTTCATTTTTCGTTTCAGGGCTTTGTGTATGTCAGCGATGATCTCGCTGCGGTCGCCGGTGACCGTACTGATGTGTTCAGCAATGGTGCGGTGCCGCCAGGGGTACAGGTTGGCAAAGCCCAGATCCTGCAGCTCTGATTTGATGCCGTTCATACCCAGCCGGTCGGCGATGGGTGCGTAGATATCGAGGGTCTCGCGCGCAATTCTGCGCCTTGATTCTGGCGCCATTGAACCAAGCGTACGCATATTGTGCATGCGGTCGGCGAGCTTGATGAAGATCACCCTCAGGTCACGCGACATGGCCAGCATGAGCTTGCGAAAACTCTCCGCGTCCGCCTCATGACGGGTGCGGAACTTCATTTTGTCCAGCTTGGTGACGCCGTCTACCAGATCAGCGATTTCTTCGCTGAACCGGGACTCGATTTCCTCCCGGGTTAACGGGGTGTCTTCAATGGTGTCGTGCAGGATGGCGGCAGCGACGCTGCTGTAATCCATGCGCAAATTGGCCAATATGCGGGCGACGGCGACAGGATGGAGGATGTACGGTTCGCCGGTTTTTCGGGTCTGGCCCTCGTGGGCCTTGTCCCCTACCTCGAATGCGCGTAGAACAACGGCAACCTTTTCCGGCTCAAGGTAGGTGTTGAGCAGGTCCCTCAGATCAAGAACCGGCTCCGGTAAGGTCGTGAGGGTTGCCAGCATCAACGAAATCCGTCAGGGGGCTAATTCGTCCTCCGCGGCTCCCATGTCGAATACCTCGGCGGCTTCAATTTCTGCTTGCAGAACGGCGACACGTTCTGAATCAATCAGGCCTTCGGCAATTTCGCGCAGTGCGATCACGGTGGGTTTGTCGTTTTCTTCTTCAACCATCGGTTCTGCGCCGTGGCCGATCTGGCGAGCGCGTTGAGTGGCTGTCAATACCAGCTCAAAACGGTTGTTAATGTTCTCAAGGCAGTCTTCTACGGTAATGCGTGCCATTGTTTATCCTGTAATGTTAGACGGAACCCGCTATTTTAGCTTCTTCCGAGCTCCTGTGCCAGACGCTGGTAGCGTTTATTCACATCAAGCGGTTGTCGCTTTCGGTAATCATTGATGATTGTGCGCAGTTCTTCAAGTGCCGCGTCGAAGTCATCGTTGACAACCAGTTGGTCAAATTCAGCCCAGTGGGATATCTCCGCCTGTGCGTCCCGCATCCTGCGTTGAATGACGGCGGTACTGTCCTGCCCGCGGCCGGTGAGCCTTTCCCGCAAAGTTTCAAGCGACGGGGGGATGATGAAGATCATCAGGCAATCCGGAAATGCCGCACGCACCTGCCGCGCGCCCTGCCAGTCGATCTCGAGGATGACATCTTTGCCCTGCTCGAGTTGCCGGGCAACGGAGTTCCGGTTGCTGCCGTAGTGGTTGTCGAAAACCCGCGCGTGCTCGAGGAAGTCGCCGTTTTCGACCATTTGTTCGAAATCATCATGGGAGACAAAGTGGTAGTGCATGCCATCAACCTCGCCAGGTCTCGCCCGGCGGGTGGTGTGCGAGATTGACAATACCAGCCGCTCATCGTTTTCCAGTAGTGCGTTCACCAGGCTGGTTTTACCGCCTCCTGACGGTGCCGCGATGATAAAAAGGTTACCCCGGCGTTGATCGCTACTCGACATTTTGCACCTGCTCGCGCATCTGTTCTATCAGCACTTTCAGGTCCACGGCTGCTTGCGTTGTGCGTTGATCCACCGACTTTGAACTCAGCGTGTTTGATTCGCGGTTGAATTCCTGCATCAAAAAGTCCAGCCTGCGGCCGACCGGTTCGTTCAGTTCCAGGACCCTGTAAACCTCTTCAACATGGGCATCGAGGCGGTCCAGTTCTTCATCGACATCAATTTTTTGTATTAAAAAAGCAACTTCCTGTTCAATTCGCCCGGGGTCCGTCGGTAATGGCAGGTCAGCTATGCGATCCAGCAGGCGTTGCTTCAATCCGGCGCGAATTTCCGGTAGCCAGGCACGGACATTTTCTGTCAGTTCTGCAACGCCCTTTAGTCTCTCGCGAATGGCGTTGGCCATTTGCTCGCCCTCGCGCGCCCGGCCAGCCTGCAGTTCCTGTGCGGCCTCGACCAGTAAATCCATGGCAGCAGCCTGTAAGGGGGCCGGATCGGGGCGCTTCTCCTCGATCAATCCCGGCCATTTCAGCATTTGGGCAATATCAGGTTGCTGCTCGGCGCCTGCCAACCCGGCCATGTCCCCGTGAACCTTTAGCAATTCATGCGCCAATGGCAGGTTTAGCTCAAGGCCGCTGCCGGCGGAACCCGCGGCGGCGAAGAATCGCAGGCTCGCTTCAATCTTGCCACGGCTTAAATACTGTCCGAGGCATTCCCTGATGTCCGCTTCCAACGGCCGGAATTCCTCGGCAAGCCGCAAGCTAAAATCGAGGTAGCGGTGATTGACAGAACGCATCTCCCAGCTCAGGCGGCCAAATGCATATTGCCGTTCTATCCGTGCAAAACCGGTCATGCTTCTAATCATTGCTGTTTCCAGGTTGGATGGAATGGCACAATGTTACCGGTTAGCCCGCCGGGAGACCATCCCCTGCCCGGCTTCTTCTCGCGGATGTGATGCTGTACTAAAATAGCGCCTTCTGTGATTTTCTCCATATCACCACAAACGGAATACAGGACAATTTTAATGAGACCGAGCGGAAGACAAACAGATGAGCTTCGCCACACCAGCATCACGCGCAATTACACCTGTCATGCCGAGGGCTCGGTATTGATTGCCTGCGGTAACACCAAGGTGCTCTGCACGGCATCGGTCGAGAGCCGCGTGCCACCCTTCCTTCGCGGCAGTGGTGAAGGCTGGGTGACGGCCGAGTACGGTATGTTGCCGCGCTCAACCGGATCGAGGATGCGGCGGGAAGCCTCAGCGGGCAAGCAGGGCGGGCGGACGATGGAAATCCAGCGCCTGATCGGCCGGTCTTTGCGCGCCGTGGTCGACAGGGCGGCTCTGGGCGAACATACGATAACCCTGGATTGCGATGTAATACAGGCGGATGGCGGAACTCGCACCGCGGCGATTACCGGTGCTTACGTAGCGTTGGTCGACGCCTGCAGGTGGCTGTTGAAAAAAAACAAGATCAGAAAAGACCCGATACATGGCCAGGTTGCTGCTGTCTCGGTTGGAATTTTTGAAAGCATGCCGGTACTGGATCTTGATTACCCGGAAGACTCACGTGCAGAGACCGATATGAATGTTGTCATGAATGATGGTGGCGGATTCATCGAGTTACAGGGGACTGCCGAAGGTCATGCGTTTCGCAGGGACGAACTCGATGAATTGCTGCGGCTGGCGGACAAGGGCATCAAGTCGCTGATGAAGTCTCAACTCGAAGCACTGGCAGCCTAGTCAATTCATGATGCGCAGGGAATTCGTTCTGGCCAGCGGCAACAAGGGCAAGCTGCGTGAAATCAGCGCCATGCTGCAGCCCCTGGGCCTGGTAGTGAAACCGCAGAGTGAGTGGGGCGTGCCGGAAGCGGACGAAACAGCTGCAACATTTGTCGAGAACTCCCTGATCAAGGCCCGGCAGGCAGCCCTGCACACGGGCTTGCCGGCCATCGCGGATGATTCCGGGCTGGTCGTGCCGTCCTTGCACGGCGCACCGGGTATATACTCGGCCCGTTTTGCAGGTCACGGGGCTGATGATCAGGCCAATATCCTAAAGTTGCTGGAAGAGCTTGCTGCCGTTTCAGGATCCGGGCGCCGCGCTTATTTTTATTGCGCCATGGTCCTGGTGAACGCGGCAAATGACCCGGCGCCTCTCATCGCCATTGGCCGGTGGCACGGGCACATTTTGCAAGCTCCGCGGGGTGATGGCGGTTTCGGCTATGACCCGGTTTTTGGAGTCACCGGCCTGCCGGTTTCCGGACAGCGCTGTTCTGCAGCCGAACTTTCTCCGGCGGATAAAAGCAGTGTTTCCCACCGCGGGCAGGCCTTGCGCGAATTGGTCAGGCAATTACGCGAACGGGATGGCGAACCTGCTGCATAACCCGCCTTTAAGCCTGTATGTTCACATCCCCTGGTGTGTGCGCAAGTGTCCCTATTGTGACTTTAATTCGCATGCCGCGCCGGGCGAGCTCCCCGGCGAGGAATACATCGAGGCGCTGGTTGCTGATCTTGAAGCGGATTTGCCACTGGTTTGGGGGCGGCCGCTGCAGAGTATCTATTTTGGCGGTGGCACGCCCAGCCTGTTTGGGGCTGACCTGATTGCGCAGATTTTAACCGCGGCGAGAGCACGTCTGGCGTTCAGGCCGGACATTGAAATTACGCTGGAAGCCAACCCCGGCACTATAGAGCGCGATAGTTTTGCAGCTTATCGCGAGGCTGGTATCAACCGCATTTCTCTCGGCGTACAAAGCTTTGATAATGAGCTGCTTAAACGCATTGGCCGCATTCATGGGCGGCTGGAAGTCGAGCAATGCCTGCAGTCTCTGAAAACTGCCGGTATCTCAAATTTCAACATCGACCTGATGTTCGCCCTGCCCGGACAGGGGCTCGCACAGTTAAAGAGCGACATTGAGCTGGTGCTTGCAGCCGGGCCTGCACATATTTCCTTTTACCAGTTAACCATTGAGCCCAACACGGAATTTTTCGCCCGGCCACCTCAGTTACCGGATGACGAAACATCCTGGGATATGCAGCAGCACGGGCTGTCTCAGTTTGAAGCGGCCGGGTACCGGCAATACGAGATATCTGCCTGTGCGCAAGCGAATCTGCAAAGCCGTCACAACATGAACTATTGGCGTTATGGCGATTTCCTGGCGCTTGGAGCCGGGGCGCATGGAAAAATTTCTGCACCGGCGGACGGAACGGTCATACGTTATGCGAAACACCGGCACCCGAAGCGCTACCTGCAGGGCCTCGATAATGGGGATTGGCTGGCGGAAAAACGCATTTTGTCTGATGAGGAACTGGTGTTTGAGTTCTTCCTGAACCAGTTGCGCCTGAAGCAGGGTGTCCATGTCGATGACTTCAGCGCGAGGACCGGCCTGCCGTGGCGGTCGGTCGGGCAGCGGGTGCAGGAGGCCGTTGACAGGGGCCTGCTGGAAATGGAAAGACGAAGGTTGAGGCCTACCTCACTTGGTTGGAGGTTTGTAAATGATATCCAGCAGATTTTTCTGCCATGAATAAAGCAGCAAAGCCTCTTGCATTGCCCGTCTCTCGTCGTTAAACTAGCCGGCTCTTTAGGCCCTATGAATATCGGAAATTGTCATGAAAGCTGACACTCACCCAGATTACCGTGAAGTGGTTTTCCAGGATCTTGCATCAGATTTTGCGTTCCTGACCCGCTCCACCATTAGAAGCAAGGAAACCATCAAGTGGGAAGATGGCAATGAGTATCCACTGATCAAGGTGGAAGTCTCCAGTGCGTCTCACCCCTTCTATACCGGCAAACACAAGCTGATGGATACCGGCGGCCGCGTGGACCGCTTCAAGCGCCGTTACAAGAAGTAAATTCGAATAATTACTCAGAGCCCGCCACGGTGAAGCCGTAGCGGGCTTTTTCGTGTGGGCGGGTGTTAGGAAAAAAAGCAAATTTTATGCGATACTATCAGGCCGTTAAATGTAAGGGGATCTAACCGATTCTCATTCGTGAAACCTGCAAATTCTGAAGGAGTGCCCCATGCCCGATAATCGCGTGATCGTTACAGACGAGAGTACTGGCCAGAGTCTTGAATTGCCTGTCATCAAGGGTACCGAGGGGGAGCCGACACTGCAGATCAAGGCATTGCCTTCGACGCTTGGTTACTTCACTTACGATCCCGGTTTTACGGCCACGGCAAGTTGTACGAGCAAGATCACGTTTATCGACGGTGGCAAAGGCATATTGCGTTACCGCGGTTATCCGATTGAGCAGTTGGCAGAACACAGTAATTTCCTTGAAGTAGCGTACCTGTTGCTTGAAGGGGAGTTGCCCACTGCTGCTGAGTTCGAGGCGTTCGACAGGGAGATCACCTATCACACGATGATTCATGAAAAGCTGAGAACGTTTATTTCCGGTTTTCACTATGACGCCCACCCAATGGCGATGATGGCAGGGGTCGTGGGTTCCCTTTCAGCTTTTTATCATGACAAGATGGACATGGATAATCCCAAGCACCGGAGGTTGGCCGCGATACGCATGATCGCCAAGATGCCTACAATAGCCGCGGCCTGCTACCGTCACCACATGGGCTGGCCTGCTGTTTACCCGGATAACTCTCTCAGTTATACGGAGAACTTCCTCAATATGATGTTCTCCGTGCCGTCGGAGAAATACGAAGTGAGCCAGGTTGCCGCCAAGGCCTTTGACCTGCTCTTTATCCTGCATGCTGATCATGAACAGAATGCGAGTACTTCCACGGTCAGGCTCGTAGGTTCGACCGGCGCCAACCCTTACGCCAGTGTCGCCGCGGGCATATCTGCTTTGTGGGGTCCCGCGCACGGTGGCGCCAATGAAGCGGTGTTGACGATGCTCGCTGAGATTGGTGATGTTTCCCGGGTTGGCGAGTTCATCGACCGCGCCAAGGATAAGAATGATCCGTTCCGGTTGATGGGTTTCGGTCACAGGGTCTATAAGAACTACGATCCCAGGGCCACCATCATTCGCCAGGCTGCACATGAAGTTTTGCAGGAGATAGGTAGTGATGACCCGCTGTTGTCGCTGGCGATGGAGTTGGAGCGCATTGCCCTCGAAGACGAGTACTTCATATCCAAGAAGCTGTATCCGAATGTCGATTTCTATTCTGGAATAATTTACAAGGCGCTCGGTATTCCGACCAGCATGTTCACGGTCATGTTTGCCATAGCCAGGACGGTTGGGTGGGTTTCCCAGTGGCTGGAGCAGGAAGATGTAGGTACGCCTATCGGCCGTCCACGCCAGGTTTACGCCGGGGCGGCAGAACGGGACTACAAGCAAATAGGCTCGCGTTGAAGTTTTCAGGCCTGATCCAGCAGACACTCCACGTCTGACAGCGACGCCCGCTTTTGCGGGCGCCCGTCTACCGGGCTGAGCGGGGCCTGGCGTAAATCAATGCCATCGAATAGCATCAACTCGACATCGATGTTATCCGCGTCGAACACCAGTAGCGGCACCTGGTGGTAACTACCGTCATGCCAGCGAATTTTTCGCTGTTCATGATAGAAGGCAATGCCGTTATCCAGCAGGTGGATGACGACTGCATCCGGCGGGTCGTTAAAAACATGTAGCGTTAACCGGGAGTGTTCATCTGCTGTCCCTTCGAGTACCGGTCCCACCAGCCTGGGGCTGAAACACTCCAGCCTGCGCATGACCCGTAACGCAGTGCCCCGCATGGCATTCAGGTGTCGGATATGTCGTTGCCCGCCATAAAATCCCTGGTAGGCCCGCAATGCCCGCTCGACTTCGGCGTTACTGGGCAGCGCCATTCTCATATCGGCTCCGAGTCGTTCCGCTGCTTTCATCTTGGCGATTCTGAAATTGGATTGTGCCTGTGTAGCCATGATGCGCGCGGCCTCGGCGGCAATAATGCGCCGTGCCTGGGCAGACTTTTTATGGTTGTTGCCGTGTGGCTTTTCAGAAATTGTCATATGGGTCCTCTTCCGTGACTGCATCAGACTGATCTCCTTCCACTGCATCTTCCATAGGGGGAAGACTACCCAAGCTGAATACTTCCATAATCGCGTCATTATTGCCAACCCTGGCCACCAAGCCCGTTTGTGGATCTATGCGGGCCCGCGTGATGCCTTCGGGTATTTCGGGTGCTTTGTCGGGTACGTCCTGCAAGGCTGCACGCATGTAGTCTATCCAGATAGGCAGTGCTGCTTTTCCACCAACTTCGTTGCGCCCCATGGGTTCATGACTGTCGAATCCCACCCAAACTGATGTGACGATTTCGTCGTTGTAACCCGAAAACCATGCGTCGCGTTGTTCATTGGTCGTGCCGGTTTTGCCTGCGAGATCGTTGCGGCCCAGTTCCATGGCCTTCTTTCCGGTACCCCGTCTGACGACATCCATCATTATGGACCGGATAAGGAAAGCGTTTTGCTCGCTGATTACACGCTCTGCGGGTGAAGGTTTCGAGACAGCGTTTTGTACAACGGCCGAATCCTGGTGGGTGACTTCCAGGTCCTCTTGCGCTTCGATTTGCAATGGGCGAAAGCTCGGTTCCGTTGGTTCTGGAATGTCGCTTGGTTCACTGTCAGTCCCCTCATCGGTAAAACAGTCCGAACAGGCCACCTTGGGGCTGGCAGCAAACAGCATGGTGCCTTTTGCATCGACTATCCGTTCAATGAAGTATGGATCAACCAGGTATCCGCCGTTGGCGAAAACCGCATAACCCCTGGCGATGCTGATGGGTATAAGCGACGCACTGCCCAGCGCCATGGAGAGGTTATCCGGCAATTCAGCCGGGTCGAATCCGAAGCGGCTGATGTATTCAGTCGCATAGGGTATTTCCACCTCCCGCAACAGCCTGATGGAAACGACATTGCGGGAGTTGACCATGGCTTCCCGCAACCTTGTTGGACCATAAAATTTCTCTTCGAAATTCTGTGGTTTCCAGTCCCGTTCCAGTTCAGCGTCACTGAAAACAATAGGGGCATCATTGACAATGCTTGCGGTGGTTTTGCCTTTTGCCAATGCGGCTGAGTAAATGAATGGTTTGAATCCCGATCCCGGTTGCCGCCGGCTCTGTACAACGCGGTTGAATTTACTGCGCGTGTAGTCATAGCCGCCAACCAGTGCCTTGATGGATCCATCATAAGGACTGAGAGAAATCAGCAAAGCCTCAGGTTCGGGCAATTGCGCCAGTTCATAGCTGCCGCTGTCTCTCAGGCGGGTGCGGATAATATCACCGGCTTGCAGCACCGCCGCCACGCTTTCCGGTTCCTTACCCACCCTGTCACGGGTGATGAACCGTTTTGCCCAGCGCAAATCATCCAGTGTCAGGGCAATGGTCTGGCCGCTGTACAGGTAGACCAGTGCCAGGTCTTCATCCACCTCGGTTACCAGCCCGGGCGCCAACCCCGCCACCGGTTTGTAGGGGCGCAGTATTTCATTCCAGTCCTCTATGGTTTTGCTTTCTTCAAGCTCGACATGCCCCTCTGCACCGCGGTAACCGTGCCTGTGATCATATTCTTCCAGGCCGTCGGTGACCGCCTGGTTAGCCGTTGTCTGGAACTGGGATTTGATGGTGGTATAAACCTCGAAGCCTGCCGTATAGGCGGATTGGCCATATCGCGCCAACATCTCCTTGCGCACCATTTCCGCAAGGTAGGGGGCCGAAACCTCGGTCGTTGCGCCATGGTAAAAAGCGGTGTTTCTTTCTTTTTTGGCCTGTTGATACTCAACGTCGTCGATGTACTCCAGTTCCAGCATGCGGCCCAATACGTAGTCCCGCCTCTCCATCGCGCGCTCCGGCGAAGTGATCGGGTTGATTCTAGACGGTGCCTTGGGGAGTGCTGCCAGCATGGCGCATTGGGCCAGGCTCAATTCGCCGACAGATTTGCCGTAGTAAACATCCGCCGCTGCGCCGACACCGTAGGCGCGATGACCCAATAAAATCTTGTTGAGATACAGTTCAAGGATTTCATCCTTGGACAATTCACGTTCAATTTTTAATGCGAGAAAAATTTCCTTGAACTTGCGGGTAAAGGTTTTTTCGAGCGTAAGGAAAAAGTTTCTTGCCAGTTGCTGTGTGATTGTGCTTCCGCCAATCGACTTCTCACCCGTCGTCGCAAGCGTCCAGACCGCCCGGGAAATACCCTGGTAATCCACCCCGGGGTGGACGCGGAAGCGGGCGTCCTCACCGGCAATAAATGCATTGACCAGGTGATGGGGCATTTCGTCGATTCCAACCGGAATTCGACGTTTTTCACCGAAGACACTTATCAACCGGCTATCAGAGGTGTAAACTCTTAGCGGTACCTGGAGTTGTACATCACGGAGTGTTTCAACGTCTGGAAGATCTTTGGAAACAACAAGATAGATAACGGCAAGCGTAGCCAGTCCGAGTATGGCTGAGACAATTGAAAAGCGAAAAATTAAACGAAATACTTTTTTCAAATCTTTATCCTGCTATGCTTACGTGTACAACATGGAATTTTAGTTGATATAGCCTTCTCCGGATAGCGGGGGAAGGGACAGAAAATGATACACCGCATCGGACAGGGAAGTGGCCGGTTGTGACGAGTGTTAACAACTCACCATGCCAGTGGTTTCCCGCTGTTTTAATCAAACGGTCGTTCGCTACTGCGCCCATCGATTCTGTAACCGAATGCCAAATTGGTGTTTGAGTATTGCAGAGTTTTCTGTTAAAAACAGCTATAAGAAGTCTCACTAAACCATTGGCATGGAAAAAGAATGGGGGAGTCTTGAAACTGTTTGGGAAGAAAACAGATCCAGTGATAGGGCTGGATATTGGCTCGACAAGTGTGCGTCTGTTGCAGTTGTCACGCCGTGGGTCCGGATACCGGATCGACCACTTTGCAATTGAGCCGCTTGGCGAAGGTGTGGTGGTGGATAAGGCCGTACAGGATGTAGAAGCCATATCGAACGCGATTTCCAGGGCGGTCAGGGCTTCGGGCACGCGTGCCAAAAACTGTGCGATCGCGGTTTCCGGTTCGGCCGTTTTCACCAAGACGATCAGTCTGCCGGCAGATCTTGCCGAAGCCGATATTGAAAGTCAGGTGCAAATTGAGGCCAATCAATACATTCCTTACCCCCTGGACGAAGTCAGTCTCGACTTTGAAGTCCTGGGACCCTCGCCGCGCAATGTGGACTTGATGGATATCCTGCTGGCGGCGAGTAAGAGTGAGAATGTCGAGAGCCGTCAGGATGCTATTGACAGTGCGGGCCTGAAAGCCAAGGTTGTGGACGTTGAGGCGTTCGCGATCGCAAATGCCTTCGAGTTGATACGCAACCGCGATGGTGTTAACCGCAATGACGCCGTCGGTTTCTTTGACATCGGTTACGATCTGACCACTTTGCTGGTAATCAAGGGTGGCCGCGTCATTTACACCCGTGATCACCCATTTGGCGGACACCAGTTACAGGAAGAAATCCAACGCCGCTATGATATGACTGCGGAACAGGCTGCATTTTTTGAGCGTAATGAAGAGGCGCCACAGGATTTCGAGGAAGAGGTCCTGGAGCCCTTCCAACTGAATATCGTACACCAGATCAGTCGTGCCTTGCAGTTCTATGCGTCCAGTAACGAGTACTCGAATATCAGCACGATTTACCTGTCTGGTGGCGGCGCTTCATTGAAAGGCCTGGCACCCATGGTTCAACAGGAACTGGGGATGACAACGCGGGTTGCGGACCCAGTAACCGGTTTGGATTTAGCACAGAATGTGGCGGTTACCGTGCTGAAACGTAACGCCAATAACCTGATGATAGCCATGGGACTGGCTTTGAGAGGGTTTGACTAATGGCCAGAATCAATCTACTCCCCTGGCGGGAGGAACAACGCCGGGAACGGCAACGGCATTTCATGTCCACGTTGCTGATGACCGCTGTAATGGGTATCGTCCTGGTATTTTTGGGAATGTCGGTGTTCGACCAGAAAATCAAGCATCAACAATTCCGGAATGAGGTTATCCAGAAAGAAATCAGCAAGCTGGAAATCAGGATCAGGAAAATCGAAGAGTTGGAGCGCACCCGCGCCCGCCTGCTCTCACGTAAACAAGTTATCGAAAGATTGCAGGCCAGTCGTTCAATGACGGTGGAATTGCTGGATAATCTCGCCAAGTCAATTCCGGTGGGCGTAACGCTTACCAGTATTCGACAGCAGGGGGCTACACTGGCCCTGGTGGGCACCAGCCAATCCAACGCGAGGGTATCGGCCTATTTGAGGGAACTGGCGCAGAATGATCTTTTCATTAATACTCAGCTCAGTGTTGTGCGTTCGGCACCAAATCCAGCCACTGCAACCGAGCCATACGAATTCAACATAAAGGTTAATTTGCGGCCACCGAAGACAGCTGAAGAAGAAGACGGCTTTGACAACCTGGAACAGGGAGGTTTGCAATGATCATTGACGACCTTAGATCTGCTGACTTTTCAGATATTGGTAGTGCGCCCGGATCGGTTAGATACCTTATTTTAAGCGTTGCATTGATTTTGATCCTGGTTGCCGGTTACTTCCTGTTCATCGATGACAAGAAAATTGAACTGGAGCAGTCGAGGCAGCAGGAACTGGCCCTGATGGCCGATTTTGAGTTCAAGCAGCAAAAAGCCGCCAATCTCGAGGCCTATGAGCAGCAATTGGCGGATATGGAAGAGTTGCTTGAGACCATGTTCAGGCAATTGCCCAACAAGACCGAGATGGACAAGTTGCTGGTGGATATATCCCAGACAGCATTGGCCGCCGGTATTGATGTGCAGCTATTTGAACCGCAGGCTGAAGCTTTTCAGGACTTCTATGCTGAACGACCGATCGCCATTCGTATGCTGGGCGATTATCATGAGTTCGGTGATTTTGTCGGCGGTGTGGCCGCGCTGCCACGCGTTGTGATCCTTACCATGCATGACATATCCCTGAAACGCGCGGCTGCAAACCAGAGCCGGTACGGTGACTCAGAGGGTCGCTTGATCCTGGAGGGCAGGGTCAAGACTTATCGTTATGTTGATGAAGAAGAGGTCGCTCAGAGAGCAGCGGAGGCGGCGCCATGAAACATATTGGCAAACAGCTAAGGTTTATCGCAGTAGCGCTGCTGACAGCACTTATGTTGTCAGCTTGCGGCGAGAGCATGGAAGATCTCGATAATTACGTCGCTGCAGTCCAGGCGAGGCCAGCTGATCCGATCCCACCTATTCCGCCGGTCAAGACTTACACGCCTTATGAATATGAAGGGCAAACCGGACGGGATCCATTCCGCCAGTCAATTTCCGAAGGCAGTGACGACGTACGGTCAACTTCCAACACGGGGCCAAGGCCGGATTTCGACCGGCCAAAACAATATCTGGAACGTTATGAACTGGATACCCTGGCGATGGTGGGTACGTTTGGGAAAGGAGAATCTTACTGGGCCCTGGTACGTGACCCGGAAGGCGTTATTCACCGGGTGCCTGAGGGTGACTACATGGGTAAAAACCACGGGCAAGTGGTGAGTGTACGTGATACAGAAGTGGGATTAAGTGAACTAATTTCGGATGGCGGGGGTGGCTGGCTGGTAAGAGAAGCCTCCATCGCCTTGGACGAAGGATAATCCGGTTGGCGCATGGAAAAGCGCGACCTTGAGGGTACAAGCCATGCAACGTATAAGAGGTTTTAAATTGAAACGGATAATGGCCGGTAGTTGGGGACAGTTTATGGAGAGCAGGAAGACTGGAGTTCGATTGGGTCTGGGTTTGGCATTAGTGATATTGCCGGCATTGACGGCCTGGGCATCAAGCGATGTTACTGCAGCGGATTACAGCAGCAATGCCGCGGGTGATGTGACCATTACGCTGTCGACTGCTGGTGACGATCCGAATGTCAGCGTATTTGCGACGGAAAGTCCGGCGCGAATCATTCTGGATTTGGCAGATACCAATAGCCAGGTTGATTCCGGGCCCGTGTCAGTGGGTGTCGGGGCGGTGCAGAAGTTCACGACCCTGGCTGCAGGTGGCAGGACGCGGGTCATGGTGGATCTCTCCATGCCGGTAGCCTATGACTACCAGTCAGCAAACGGCCAGGTTGTACTGTCAATTTCCGGCAGCGGTTCAGGCTCGACCGTTCCGCAAAGTACCGGAACAGAAAAATATACCGTGCAGAATGTCGATTTTCGACGTGGAGAAGATGGTCAGAGCCGGGTAATCGTCAGCCTCGACCAGGAAAACTCGAATATTTCAGTCAATTCACGTGAGGGTGGTCTGTCGGTTGACATCTTTGACGCGAAACTTCCGGAGGCACTGAACCAGCGCCTCGACGTGGTTGATTTCGCCACTCCGGTGCAGATTATCGATGCCGGGGAGATGGGCAGTGTTGTGCGGGTGGAGTTGGAAGTGTCCGGTCTTTATGAACACATGGCATACCAGTCCGGCAACGACTGGGTCATCGAAGTTTCAGAACTTGCCGCGGCTACGATTGATGCCTCCGAGGATATCGTCGAGTTTTACAGCGAGAAGGAATACAGCGGAGCGCGAGTCACCTTTAACTTCCAGGACATCCCGGTACGTTCGGTCCTGCAATTGATTGCCGATGTCTCCGAACTCAATATCGTGGTTGCTGACAACGTCAGTGGCAACCTGACCCTGAGGCTTACCAATGTTCCATGGGACCAGGCGCTTGATATCGTACTCGATGCCCGTAACCTGGATATGCGTGAAAATGGCAATGTCATCTGGATCGCGCCGACGGCTGATATAGCCGCCCGTGAGCAACAACTGTTGCAGGCCATGCGGGATCGCAAGGAGCTTGAGCCATTGGCTACTGCATTAATCAGTGTCAGTTATGCAACCGCCGAAGACCTGCAGGAGTTGATCGACTCCGCACGGACCAATTCTGAAGGCGGGGCCGATGCAGGGCTATTGTCTGATCGTGGCTCAATTGCTATCGACGCCAGGACCAACACCCTGATGGTGACGGATACGCCGGACAGGATCGAAGCAATCCAAAAATTGGTGCAGGACCTTGACCGGCCCGTCCGGCAGGTTCAGATCGAGTCACGTATCGTAATCGCCAGCAGTGATTTTGCGCACGCGATCGGCGTACGATTTGGTGTCACGGGGTGGCACAACAAGAGAAATATTCTTGCGGTCGCAGGTGATGGCCCGGGTGCGGATCTGGTGAATCCGGCAACCGATCCGAATGATGAAGGAATAATTGATATTCCGGGTTTTCCTGAGCGTTATAACGTCAACCTGCCAGTCGCTGACGCGAATGCCGGCTCCATTGGTGTTTCTTTCCTGGCCGGTAACGTCCTGCTGGACCTTGAACTCACGGCTCTCGAAGCGGAAGGTGACGGCGAGGTCATCTCCACGCCACGGGTTGTTACCGCCAACCAGTCGGAAGCATTCATTCAACAGGGTGTGGAAATTCCTTACGAACAGGCTGCGTCTTCCGGTGCAACGGCGGTTCAGTTCAAAGAAGCGGTTCTCGAACTTCGGGCCACGCCTTTGATTACGCCGGATAACCGTGTACAGCTTGAACTCGAAATCAAGCAG
>JABDPJ010000275.1 GCA_013042835.1 Lysobacterales bacterium | reverse complement strand
AGGTCGTGGGCGATAAAAATCAGCGACAGGTTGAGCTTTTTCTGCAGGTCCTTTAACAGGTTGATAATTTGCGCCTGGATCGAGACGTCCAGCGCGCTGACGGGTTCATCGCAAATAACCAGTTTCGGATTCAGCACCAGGGCCCTTGCGATACCAATCCTCTGGCACTGGCCCGCCGAGAACTCATGCGGGTAACGGTTGATCTGGTTGGGCAGCAAACCCACCATTTTCATCATGCCACGCACGCGTTCATCGACCTGTACACGCGCGATTTTCGGAAAAAACGTCCACAGGGGCTCGGCGATAATATCGCGAACCGTGAGGCGCGGATTGAGTGCCGCCAGCGGATCCTGGAAAACGATCTGCAAATCCTCACGCTTTTTCCTTAGAGCCTCATCATCCAGCTTGTTGAGGTCTTCTCCCAGCCATAAGACGCGCCCCCGGCTTGGCTTGATCAGGGCCAGCAGTGCGCGCGCCAGGGTGGATTTTCCGCAGCCGGATTCACCGACAATACCGAGCGTCTCCCCGGCATTCAGGTCGAAGCTGACGCCATTGACCGCTCTTAATATCTCGGTCCTGTGTCGCAGCAGACCGCCCTCGCGCAGCTTGAAATCCACGCCGAGGTCCTGAACTCTCAATACCCGGTCATTCATTTTGGATCACCCAGGAAACAGCGGTAGGCGTGCCGGTCTTCGGTTAATTGCATCGGTGGTTTCTCCCGGCATGCTTCAAATGCCCTGGGGCAGCGGTCCCTGAATTTGCAGCCCTCCGGCAAGGCCAGCAAGTTGGGCGGATTACCCGCAATGGCAACCAGGTCCGTGTCTTCCGGCCGGTCCAGCCGTGGTACGGAGTCCAACAGGCCCTGGGTGTATGGATGCTTCGGATCATAGTAAACCTGCTCCACCGACCCGCACTCAACCGCTTCACCGGCATACATGACCATCACCCGGTCACACAAACCGGCTACGACACCCAGGTCATGGGTTATCAGGATAATCGCCGTATTGGACCTCTTGCGCAGCTCACTCATCAGGTGCGTGATCTGCACCTGTACCGTGACATCAAGCGCCGCGGTGGGCTCATCGGCGATCAGCAGGTCAGGCGCGCACAACAGGCCCATCGCCACCATCACCCGCTGCCGCATGCCACCCGAAAACTCGTGAGGGTACTGCCTGAAACAACGTTCCGGATCCGGGATGCGCACCGCACGCAACATTTCCACCGCCCTGGTGCGGGCGTCTGCCTTGGCACGGCCCTGGTGGTGCATGACGACTTCGACCATCTGTTTGCCAATCCTCAGGTACGGATTCAGCGAGGTCATCGGATCCTGAAAAATCATGGCAATTTCGCTGCCACGATACCGGTTCAACTCGGGGGTCGTCATTTTCAGCAGGTCCTGACCCTTGAACAAGGCCTGCCCGCGCATATGACCATTTTCCGCCAGCAGGCCGAGGATGGCCATCGCAGTCTGGGTTTTGCCGGAGCCCGACTCGCCGACCAGCGCCAGCGTCTCCCCGGGCTTGATTGAAAAGTTCAGCCTGTTGACGGCATGAACTTCACCTTCAGGGGTGTCAAAACCCACATCGAGGTCTTTGACTTCCAGTAAGGGTGCGGGTGCGTCCATCAGAGCCTGTCCTTGGGGTCGAGCGCGTCACGCAAGCCGTCACCGATAAAGTTGAAGCAGTAAAGCGTCACGGTAAGAAATACCGATGGGACGATCAGCGTCCACGGTGCGGACTCCATATCCTGCGCACCGTCGGCAACCAGCGCACCCCATGAGCTCATGGGTTCCTGTACGCCGAGGCCCAGGAAACTGAGGAAGGACTCGATCAGGATAACCTGCGGAATGATCAGCGTGACATAGACCATTACGAGTCCCAGCAGATTGGGAATGATGTGCCGCCGGATAATGTCCCAGTCGCCGACACCACAAGCCTTTGCGGCGACGATGAACTCGGCATTTTTCAGGCTCAGCGTCTGGCCCCTCACGATGCGTGCCATGTCCAGCCAATTGATCGCACCAATGGCGACAAATATCAACACGATGTGCCGCCCAAAAACGACCATCAGCAGGATCACGAAAAACATGAACGGCAAGGCGTAGATAATATCGACAACGCGCATCATTACCCTGTCGGCAACCCCGCCGAAATAGCCGGCAATGGCGCCATAGCTGACACCGATCAGGAGGCTGACAATGGTTGCCACCAAGCCGACCATCAGTGAGATTCTGCCGCCCTCCAGGGTGCGCACCAAGATATCGCGGCCAACCGAATCAGTGCCAAACCAGTGACCGCTGGCAAAGCTTGGCGGCGTGGACGTGTAATCCCAGTCCGTGAAATCAGATTCCCATGAAATCAGCATCGGGCCGAACACGACCAGCAAAATGATGAACGCCATGATAAACGCGCTGTACACCGCGGCGCGGTTTTTCAACAGGCGGTGCCAGGCATCTTCCCAGGGGGAACGACCCTTGACGTCGCTGACTCCCAGCGCCGCTTCGAAGGGGTCGATAGCCTGGATGTCAGCGATTTTGGTCATATCTCACCCTCGGGTTAAGCCAGGCATAAACCAGGTCGACGAGAAAGTTCAGCACGATTATCGCCACGCCATAGAAAATCACCACACCCATGACCAGCGTGTAATCACGGTTCAGTGCGCCTTGCACAAAATAACTGCCCAATCCCGGGATGGAAAATATTCGTTCAATAACAACCGAACCGCTGATCATCGCCGCGGTAGCCGGTCCCAGGAATGAAATGACCGGCAACAAGGCGGGGCGCAACGCATGCCGGCGGATGATCAGGCTCTCCGGCAGACCCTTGGCGCGCGCACTGCGGATAAAGTTACTGTGCATGACTTCGATCATGCTGGCGCGGGTGAGCCGGGCAATATAAGCCGTTACCGGTAATGAGAGCGTCACGACAGGCAGCACCATGCTGGCAATACCCCAGTCCCAGCCCCCGGCCGGCAACCAGCCGGCATAGACGGCCAGCAACAGTATCAGGATCGGTGCAATCACAAAATTGGGAATGGAAATGCCGAGCATGCCCACCCCCATCAACAGGTAGTCTGCGCGTGTGTTCTGTTTCAGAGCCGCGGTGATGCCCAGTGTCGTCCCAAGGACAAAAGCCAGTAGCATGGCGGCCAGTCCTATCGTTGAAGATACCGGAATACCCTGTGCGATCAGCTCCCTGACCGTCCAGTCCTTGTATTGAATCGAGGGTCCGAAGTCGAGTACGGCGACTTGCCCCAGGTAGCGGAAATACTGTTGCGGCAGGGATTCGTCAAGGTGGTACTTGGCATTCAGGTTGGCCTCGATATCCGGCGGTAACAGCTTGTCGGAGTCGAATGGCCCGCCGGGTGCCACTCGCATCAGCAAAAACGCCACCGTGATCAGCATCAGCAGCGTGGGTATCAGCCCCAGCAGGCGTTGCAGGGAGTGGCGTGCCATGCTTGAGCTCCTGTTCACAGGCCCGAACTCCCCGCACTTTCATCGTCAGGTTGTGGCTCTGCTTCACCCTCGGGCAGGGCCGATGCGGCCTGGTCTGGATCACCGGATGTTTCCGTCTGCTCAGCCGGCGGAATATTCTCACCCTCGCTGAGGGGCGTCTGCTCCCCGGCTCCTGCTCCCGTAGCCGCTGCATCGTTATCTTCCTGCTGTTCCTTTTGCAGTTTTTCAGCCGCCCTCCGTAGCTGGTATGCCTCCGATGCCGCTTTCAGAAAAAACATGTGCTTGCTGTAATGATGATCCATTACATTGCTTTCCCAGCCTTTCAGGCGCGGGTTGACCATGCGCTTGGTGACGTAGCTGTATACCGGGATAAAGGGCATATCTTCCAGCAGTAACCGCTCGGCCTCAAACATCAGTCGCCTGCGTCTTGACGGGATACGCTCGGCCGCAATTTCGTCGAGCAGCGAATCATACATGTCGTTGGAGTACCCGTAAAAATTGCTGCCGTGACCGCTGCGGAACAGGTTCAGAAAACTGTAGGCGTCCGCGTAGTCGCTGATCCAGCCTGCCTGGAAAACCTGGGTAAGTATCCGGCGTTCGCGGTTTTGCAAAAACACCTTGTACTCCTCATTGAGCAGCGTGGCCTGAACACCCAGCACCTGTTTCCACAAGGATGCTGCCGCCAACGCCATCTTCTTGTTGTTTTTGCCATTGGTGTAGCGGATCTCGATCGTTAACGGGTTGTCTTCCGAATAGCCTGCCTCGGCGTACAGGCGTTGCGCTTCGGCATTGCGCTCCTGCTGGGTCCACTCTGCCCATTCCGGTAATGGTGAGACGTAATCCGTGATGCCGGGCGGCACCAGGTTGTAGGAAGGCAATTCACCGAACTGGGTGACTTTCTCTGTCAAAAGGTCCCTGTCGAGCGTCAGCGCCAGCGCCAGCCTGAGCTCGGGGTTCTCAATAAACGGTTCGCGTTCGAGGTTGAAGCCAAAAAAATAGGCCCCCAGCCAGGGGCTGATGACCAGTTCTTCGGGATAATGACGCATCAACCACATGAACTGGTTGACCGGCACCTCGGAGGTCCAGTGCAACCTGCCCCTGCGGAACCGCTTCAGCGCCGTGGACTGATCTTCAAACGGGTAATAATGGACTTTTTCGATAATGACATTTTCAGCGTCCCAGTAATTCTCATTTTTCACCAGGTCGATGCGTGAGCGTATGGCCCAGCCGTCCAGCACATAGGCGCCGTTGGAGACCAGGTTGCCCGGACGGGAAAAAGCCGGCCCGAATTCTTCCTCACTGGCGCGGTGCACCGGATAGGTCGAGGAATGGTTGAGTACGGCCAGAAAATAGGGCGTCGGGTCACGCATATTGATCTGCAGCGTAAACTCATCCAGCGCAGTCACGCCCAGTTCCTCCGGCGGCAGGTCGCCGGCAAGCACCTCGGCTGCATTTGCAATGGGCAGCAGCACCTGGGCGTAGGCCGATGCGGTGGCGGGGTTGGCACTGCGCCGCAAGCCATAAACAAAGTCTTCCGCCGTAACCGGATCACCGTTCGACCAGAGGGCATCCCGCCGCAGATAAAAGGTGTAGGTTTTGCCGTCGCGGGAAATGTTCCAGCGTATCGCCGCACCCGGAATGATACGTCCGTTCGGTGCTTCAGCGGTCAGGCCTTCAAACAGGTCACGCAGAATATGCGCAGCGGGAAAACCTTCGGCAAGATGCGGATCCAGCGTTTGTGGTTCGTCACCGTTATCCCGGTGCAATTCCTGCTCTGCCGCCAACACCGAGGGGTCCGGCCGGCCGTAATCCGTAATCATTAAGTCCACGGGCTTTGGGTGGCGGTCCCGGCCTGGCGTCGTTCGCCCGTCGTCATTGCCGCACGCGCTCAGCAGTAACGCCAGAACAGATAGCAGCAGGGGGTGGCGCAACGGATTCACGGGGTCATACTTCTCGCTCTGTCATGGGCCGGTTCCGAATTCACGCCCGGTATCCGGAGCCATATGGGTGTCAAGAGAAAATTCGATTGCCGGGTCCCTTTTGTGCCCCGTCACGTCTCTTCTCTATAAAGCATATATAATACATGACGAGCATCGTTCCTTGCACTTTACAGTCTGAACTCCCACTGGAGTGATCCGGCCTGTATTGAGAGGTCTCCGGTTTAATCCGGCAATACCAAATGGAGTGTTTCAATTGAATGCAACCGGCAACCCGGCCCCCGTCGAGAGTCACCATGAACTGGTTGAGTACCTCGAATCCGGATGCAAGCCCAGGTCTGAATGGCGACTGGGCACTGAGCATGAAAAATTCGGTTTCACTATCGATGACCTGCGTCCCCTGCCATACGAGGGCAGGAGAAGCATCAATGCGATGTTGCAGGGTCTTGCCGACCAGTTCGGCTGGGAACCATTGACAGAACAGGGCAAACTCATTGCGCTGAAAGACGATAAGGGTGCATCCATCACGCTGGAGCCCGGCGGGCAGCTTGAACTCTCCGGCGCGTTGCTGGCCAATGTTCACCAGACTTGCGATGAGGTGTATACCCATTTAAGGCAGGTCAAGACCATTGCCGAGCCCCTCGGAATTGCATTCCTGGGCATGGGCTTTCAACCCAAGTGGGAGCTGAAAGACACGCAGTGGATGCCAAAGGGCCGCTATCGCATCATGCGCGAGTACATGAATACGCGCGGCAAGCTCGGGCAGGATATGATGGCCAGGACCTGCACCGTCCAGGTGAACCTGGATTTCAGTTCTGAAGCCGACATGGTGAAAAAATTCAAGGTGGCGCTGGCCCTGCAACCCGTCGCAACCGCCCTGTTTGCGAATTCACCGTTCGTCGATGGCAAACCCAGCGGTTATGTCAGCTACCGATCCCACGTCTGGGAAGATACCGACCCTGACCGCACCGGCATGTTGCCGTTCGTGTTTGATGACTCCATGGGCTTTGAGCGCTATGTCGATTACATGCTGGATGTGCCGATGTACTTCGTCTATCGCGATGGTGAATACATTGATGCGTCCGGACAATCGTTTCGTGATTTCATGAATGGTGCACTACCGGCACTGCCGGGTGAAAAACCCAGGCTGCAGGACTGGGAAGATCACCTGACAACCGCCTTTCCCGAGGTGCGCCTGAAGCGCTACATGGAGATGCGCGGCGCCGACGGCGGCCCGTGGCGGAAATTGTGCGCCCTGCCGGCGTTCTGGGCGGGGGTGTTATATGACGACACCGTGCTCGATGCGGCCTGGGACCTCGTGCGCGATTGGAGCATGGAGGAACGCCTGAAGCTCAGGGAAGATGCACCGCGACTGGGATTCAAAGCCACGGTCCGCGGGCGTTCAGTGCAGGCCCTGGCGCTGGAAGTCCTGGAGTTGGCCTACAACGGACTGACGGCACGCAATTGCCTTGGCTCATCAGGGGAAAATGAAACGGGCTTCCTTGAGCCGTTATTCTCCAATGCGCATGCGGGACTGACGCCTGCGGACAAAAAGCTGGCGCTTTATCACGACCGATGGAACGGTTCGGTTGATCCGGTTTTTAACGAATCGGCCTACTGAATCAGCTCGCCGGTGACTTCACCGGCCGGAACCGGCATGAACGACCCTTTGCTCTGCTCCACCCGCCAGGCAACCAGCCGCCACTGCGCCGGGTCGGGCGATGTGTAATCGTAACCGATGTAGTAGGTGTAGCCGGTTTCAAAATTCACTTCCAGGTCGGCCACACGGCTGATCTGCAGCTTACTCAGTTCAACGGGACATTTGGAGGTGTCCAGTGTGGCACGTCCATTAATGCTATGAACGCCGGCTTCAATAAGAAATTCCTCAGCCGCTACACTGGCCGGCTCACCGTCAATTCGGTTGACCGACAATGGTGCAATGCAGTCTGCGGCACGGCTGTGCCGGGTTACTACCCGGACCATGTCGGCAGCGGCAACGAGCTCCTGCGCTGCAGGCTGTGCCGCTGCCGGTAAAGCAGCCAGTATCTGCAACAGGATAAAATGACAAATCAGCTGGTGTCGCATGGCCAGCCAGCCTAGAAAGGCAGTTCCAGTTGATCGTTGATCGCCAGCATCTGCACCTTGAATACTTCCTTGATCCGTTGCAGCGCCGTTTCATCCTCCGCGTCGAAACGACACACCAGTATCGGCGTGGTATTGGATGCGCGCACGAGGCCCCAGCCATCAACAAAATCCGCCCGCAGACCATCGATAGTGGTGATCCTGGCATCGGCAAAACGTGCTTTCTGCTGCAGTTCCGCAACAAAAGCATGGTTTTCACCTTCTTCCATCTGCACCTTGAGTTCCGGCGTGCTGACACTATTGGGCAGGCTGTTCAGCACCTCGCGGGCATCACGCTCATCGGCTGCCAGTATTTCCAGCAAGCGCGCCGCTGAATAGATTCCGCAATCGAACCCGTACCAGCGTTCCTTGAAGAAGAAATGGCCACTCATCTCACCGGCGAACGGCGCATTGACCTCCTTCATCTTGTTCTTGATCAGCGAATGGCCGGTCTTGTACATCATGGGCTTACCGCCGGCCTCCTCGATGACATAGTGCAGGTGACCGGTGCACTTGACGTCGTAGATGATGGTCGAACCCGGCACCCTGCTGAGGATATCCTCGACAAACAGCATCATCAGGCGGTCTGAATAGATGATCTCCCCGGTGGAGGTCACCACCCCGAGGCGGTCCGCATCACCATCGAAGGCGACACCGATATCCGCGTCCATCAACCTGACTGCCTCAATCAGGTCCTGCAGGTTCTCCGGTTCGCTGGGGTCCGGATGATGGTTGGGGAAAGTACCATCCACCTCGTCAAACAGGGCCATGACATCGGCCCCGATGTCCCGCAGGACGTCCACGGCGCATATGCCGCCAATACCGTTGCCGCAATCGGCGACGACTTTCAGCGGTTTTTTCAGCTGGATATCACCGGAGATACGCTCGCGATAGCTGTCCAGCATGTCCTGCTCACTGATTTTGCCCTTGCCCACCCGCAGGTTACCGCTTTGAATGCGCGTAAACATGTCGGTAATCTGTTCACCCGCCCAGGTGACACCGCCGATCAAGATTTTAAAGCCGTTGTAATCCGGCGGATTGTGGCTGCCGGTAACCATCACTCCGGTACCACTGCCTAGCTCGTAAGCCGCGAAGTACAGCACGCCGGTGGGCACTGCCCCGATATCGATAACATCGCAGCCCGTGGACGCGATGCCTTCGATCATGCCGGCAACCAGGTCCGATCCTGACTCCCGCCCATCCCTCGCGACCACCACGGGGCCGGCATCCTTATCAACGGCGATACTGCCCACACACTGGCCGACCTGGCGAGCCACGTCTGCGTCCAGTGTTTCACCAACGATCCCGCGAATGTCGTAGGCCCTGAATATGCTTTCGACCAACTCCACTGGTGGGAGCGCCTTTTTATGGGGTACTGCCATTTTTTCAAGGTTAAAGCCAAGGTCCGGTAGATCGATGACACCGAAGCCGTCGTTGGCGCCCTGACCCGCGGGCCGGGATGATTCCGGCTCATCTGTGAACGTGGCGTCTGTTGAAGCTGTACTTTCCGCCAGCGGCTCAAGGTGCTCCGGGTCTTCGGTCGCTGCTTCGGGCGGCCGGCTGGGGTGCAATTTCAACATTGCGCCAAGGCCTAGCAACAACAGGCCAACGATGAAAAACATTGGCCGCAAAATACCCATCGATATACTTGCCCCGACGCTCTGCACAACGCCGATGCGAAACAGCGCCGAGGGGATACGCAGCCATGTCAGCCTTTCGGAGGCCTTTGGCGGCACGGCCAACGGACTGAGAACCACCGGTCTGGCCTGGCCATTGTATTGATCCAGTGCGAATGCGCCCGCTTCCGGTAATGACTGCTGGAATGCCGAGGTCAACGCTGCAGGATTGACCCTTATCAACAGGTAGCCCGCCGGGGAGGCCTCTTCACCCACCCTTGCGGCCATGGTCAGGTAGGCGTTAGCGCCGGTACCGTGAATCTGCGCCGGCGCAATTCCGGCCTCCTGCGCAACAAGCAACATATCCAGCAAGGCATAGCCGAAGGGCTCGAGGTCCGCCGCACGCAAATTGTCCAGTTCGGTACCATAGAGCTCAGCCGACAATAGTTCAGGGATACGGCCGCTTATGTACTGTTGCAGGTTGGCCAGCTTGGCAGGATCATCGACGGCGATGACCGCCAACTCCTGTACCTGTTGGTCCTCCAGCACACGCCGCAGGTTCTGCACCATGCCGGTGACCTGGCCCATGGACTGTTTGGCCCGGTTGAGCGTTGCTTCGTTTTGCTGTTGGCTGGCGCCGCCAGCAAACAGCAGCACTGCAAGAACAACAAGGCAGGCCAGGCCGGCGACCATCAAAACAAAGGGGTTTAAGCGCTCGAGGCGCAGATTCAGCAGCCTCAGTAATTCGCGGACATCAAGCTTCATTTCGGTTGTTTTCATTGGCGTCCCGTATGTCCAAAACCACCCGCGCCACGCTCACTGGCCTCGAACGATTCGACCACTTCGAAGTCCGCCATGATGACGGGCACAAATACCAGCTGTGCGATACGCATTCCGGGTTTGACTTCAAATTCCCTATCTGACCGGTTCCAGCAGGACACATAGACCTGGCCCTGGTAGTCACTGTCGATCAGTCCGACGAGATTGCCCAGCACAAGCCCGTGCTTGTGACCCAGTCCTGAGCGCGGCAGGATCACCGCAGCCATGCCGGGATCGGAAATATGCATCGCGAAACCGGTGGGTATCAGCAGGGTTTCTCCGGGACCGATTACCGTGTCGTGCTCGACACAGGCGCGAAGATCCATACCCGCGGAGCCATCGGTAGCGTGTACGGGCAAGGGGATTTCCCCGCCCAGCCTCTGGTCGATGATCTTGAGCTGGACGGCCTTTAAGCTCTTGTTCGTCAACTGACATCCTTTTCTATTGCCTGCTGTCCCGCACGCTGCAGCGGGATAATAATTCTGATTCCCGCCATCATACCAATCCTTTGCCCCGTAGTCTTCACCACTGGTTCTTTAGGCTTATTCCTACATGTGCCGGCTCTGAACACTGATTAACTCGTATGCAACATGCCTCAGTATTGTATGCCAACCGAAATGAAGGCCGGATCATGCAATCAGCAGAATCGCTAACAGACCAACAGGCAGAGCGCGCCACCGCGCCATTCCGCCCCGATTTGCTGTCAGACATCGAATTGCTTGGCAAGCTGTTGTACCCGAACCAGCCACCGCAACACGCTGCCCGGCAAGCTGAAAGCCTGCTGCTCAGTTTCGGCGGCTTACGCGAACTGCAGGTCGCGAGCCGCAGGTCCGCCGACCAGCGTAAGGGTCTGGATGACCGCTCCGCAAACCGGATCCGGCTGGCGCATGAACTGGTACAGCGGCAATTGAAACAAGGCCTGCAACGGGGTGTTTCGCTGACCAGCCCGGCAATGACCATGGAATACCTGCAAACACTCCTGAGGGACCGGTCACGCGAAATATTCACCTGCCTGTTTCTCGACACCCGCCACCGTGTGATCGCCTCGGAAAACCTTTTCCAGGGCTCCATCGACGGTGCCTGTGTGTACCCCCGGGTGGTCGCTGAAAGGGCTCTCAGGCTGAGCGCAGCAGCGGTCATCGTGGCGCACAATCACCCATCCGGCATCAGCGAGCCCAGCCTTGCCGACCAGGCCATAACACGGCGCCTGAAAGACGCTTTACTGCTGTTGGAAATCCGCCTGCTGGACCATTTTGTCGTGGGCGACGGTCCACCGGTTTCGATGGCCTCGCGGGGAATGTTGTAAATATTGGGCCGCGTTGCCGACCGGCCTGTTAAGAATGAGGAGTTTTGCGAAATAATATTGCATATTGGCCAATAGTACGGTATAAAGTGCGGCTCGCTTTTGAGAGTACAGATAACGGAATAATCTAATGTCCAGAGTATGTCAGGTCACAGGTAAACGCCCTGTTGCAGGAAACAATGTGTCGCACTCAAATGTAAAGACCAAGCGGCGTTTTTTACCCAACATCCACAGCCACCGCTTTTGGGTGGAAAGTGAAAACCGTTGGGTTCGCTTGCGTGTCTCCACCAAGGGATTGCGCATCATTGATAAAAAAGGCATTGATGCCGTTTTAACAGATCTGCGCACGCGCGGCGAAAAGGTCTGAGGAGCATAGATCATGGCTAAATCAGCAAGAGACAAGATCCGCATGGTGTCATCTGCTAAAACCGGACACTTTTACACCACGGACAAAAACAAGAAGAACACGCCCGGAAAGATGGAGATGAAAAAGTACGATCCCGTGATCCGTAAACACGTGATGTACAAGGAAGCCAAGATCAAGTAAGCGGTCTGCGCTGTTAAATGAGAAAACCCGCTCCCGGAGCGGGTTTTTTTTGCCTGGCTTTTCCTGCCTGCCTTTAAGCCCTTGCCTTAACCAGCAGCGACAAACCGTAACTGGACGCTATTCGGCGCTGCCAGTGTCGGTCGGCGGCAGTGGGATCGCAAACAATTTTTGCAAAGGCAGTGACTCTATCGCCGTATGTCCCCAGTTCGTCGCGGTGAAGTCTGATGGCGTATAGCTGAACGTGGCATTATCCTTGTCAGAAAACTCAATGTGAGCCGTGCCGCCATCATGCCGGATCACGCTATCCTTATCGAATACACCAAACTGCATACCCACCGGCGATTCAAAAGTGATCGTGACCTGGTTATCGTCCGGAACACCATTGCCGACCAGGAAGATGGGTTTGCCAGAGGTGTCATAGGTATACCAGTAGACGATGGCCAGGGGCGAACCATCTTGCGCCTCTCCAAACTCCATGGAGAAACCGTGGCCGCTCTGACCCGGGTTGTACCAGGAGCCTGAGTATTCCTGCCCGGCAACCGGCAGAATCTCCGGGTTTGAAGTGCCGCCCAGTTCCGTATAACCGTTGTCGGAGATTCGTACATAGTCAACCAGCATCTGGGCCGGCATTTCCGCGGTGATCTCTTCCGGCTGAAGTAACCCGGTGTAGTTGCCACCCACTGCCATGTTGAGAATCATGAAGTGTGGCTGGTGAAACTCGCTGCAATCCGTGCAGGAGCCGGAAGTGATATCGATGGCCCATATCTCCTGGCCGTCCAGATACGTTGTCACCAGGGTCGGTGTCCAGTCCATTTTAAAGATATGGTAATCATCATTCAGATCGGTGGCTGCGACCAGTGAACGCCCATAATACACATGGTTTTCGTTCAGCTCCCAGTGCGCTGTCGAACCGACCCAACGGTTGATCAGTCCCCTGGTAATGGCGCTGGAATTACCCATTTCCACGATGTCCAGCTCGCCGCAGTGTGGCCAGCCTACCTCGCTGAAGTTATTGCCCAGCGTCCAGAATGCGGGCCACAAGCCGTTTTCAAGGTCCGCCATCTTGATACGTGCCTCGATGGTGGCGTACTTGAATGTCAACTTGTGTTCCGTTCGCACGCGCGCTGACGTGAAGCCATCAGCTGTTCTGAGTGCAGTAATTACGAGATTACCGTCCTCAATGCGAACATTCTCCGGGAGGTTGGTATATTCCTGCAGTTCGGCGTTGCCCCATCCATCCGCGCCAAGGTCATAGGACCAGACGGCGCTGTCCAGGGCGGTTCCGCTATTAAATTCTTCACTCCAGATAACCCGGCCGAACGCCTGGCTGCTAATGCCAGCCAAAATGCATGCCAGTGGCAGGGCCCTTAAGAGCCCTGCCATTTTAGAAAAACTCAGCATTAACCAACCCTACTGTGTCGTGGTGAAATATTTGTCCGCGGGTATGCCGAAAAGCTTGGTCAATGGCAAGTCCGTTATCGGGGTATGGCCCCACTCTGTCTCTGTAAACGTTGATGGTGTATAGCTGAACGTGGCATTGTCCCGGTCACTGAAATTGAATACCGCCGTTCCGCCATCATTCTCCGTCGGCCGCTGCCAAACACCATATTGCAAGCCGGTGGGTGAGAACAATGTGATTTCGAGCATCTGCCCGTTCGGCACGCCGTTACCCAGCATGAAAATCGGGTTGCCCAGGTCATCATAGGTGTACCAGTAAACAATTCCGAAAGGTGAGCCGTCCGGCAGGTAACCAAATTCAATTGAAAAGCCGTGCCCGCTCTGGTCCGAGTTATAGAAGGAGCCGGAGTGCGCCGGGCCAATGTCCAGCGTGTCGAGCTTGACGTTGTCGTAGAGCACCGCCGAGGTGCCCCAGCCCTGACCGAGGGCTTCGGTGATGTCGGTGTAAAAACCAAACTGCATCAGCTCGCCGACCATGTCTTCGGTCAGGATGAAATCAACGCCCTCGGTACGCGTTGAAGCATTTTCAGGCGTACTGGATACGG
>JABDPJ010000135.1 GCA_013042835.1 Lysobacterales bacterium | reverse complement strand
AGGCGGGTCAGTGGCAAGCCGGCGAGAGCCATGTTTGTCGCCAGGGGCGGGGGACCGAAAAGGTTGACGAGCAAACCGTATGCGGCATCTGTCCGTCACGTCTGGCTGCGCCGGCCTCCCTGCCGGGCGAACACAATATGCAGAACCTGGCGGCGGCGCTGACCGTCTGCGAAGAACTGGGCGTGAGTTTTTCCCGCCTCAACGAAGCACTTTCCACCTTCAAGGGGCTGCCGCACAGGTTGCAGGCTGTCGGAAAAAAGGCCGGTATTCGTTATGTTGATGACAGTATTTCAACGACACCGGTTTCCGTTGAGGCCGCATTGCAGGCGACCGGTTATGCAGATGTAGTGCTTATACTGGGAGGCATGGACCGGGGCCTGGATTGGACCTGTTTTGCCAAAAGCATTAGGGAAAGATCACCCTATGCGATCATTACCGTGCCGGATAACGGCCCTAAAATATCCGCCTGCCTGAAAGATGCCGGTGTTAAACCTGAAGGTGGTTTACATGCATTGCCCGGACTCCGGGAGGCGGTGGTGCTGGCGCAAACCCTGGCTCCTGATAACGGATGTGTTCTGCTCTCGCCGGGCGCACCCAGTTTCCCACACTTTGTGGATTTTGAAGATCGTGGCCGGATGTTCAAACTTTATGCAGGGCTCTGAAAGACAGACGTGACCATTGAAAAACGCCGCTGCAGCACCCATAAAAAGAGGCCGCGGGACTGGGTTGAGGAGTGAATAAACCCATTAGGCATGAGGGAGAGACCATTCGCCCGCGGCCTCTTGTGCAATTTGACAACCGGTTCACGGAATTAGTTTCACACGCTTTTTAAGTTAATGGAGTTTTTAAAATGACAGATTCATCCTCAGAAATTTTGGCGGAGATTAACACCAGCAAGGGTGTAATCCATTTGCGCCTGCACCCGCAGCAGGCACCGGTGACGGTTGCCAGTTTTGTCAACCTGGCAAAACGCGGTTTTTACGACGGTCTCAGCTTTCACCGCGTGATTGATAATTTCATGATCCAGGGCGGTTGTCCGCTCGGTTCAGGTACGGGTGGTCCGGGCTATAAGTTCGAGGATGAGTGCTCTCCTGAACTCAGGCACGATGCTCCCGGTAAGCTGTCGATGGCCAATGCCGGCCCCGGTACCAACGGTAGCCAGTTTTTCATTACCCACACCGAAACGCCCTGGCTTGACGGTAAACACACGGTATTCGGTAGTGTGATCTCGGCGGATGATCAGGCGGTGGTTAATGCAGTTGCCGATGGTGACGACATTATTTCCGTGACGATTACCGGTGGTGACAATCTGCTCGAGCAACAGGCCGGCCGGGTTTCTGAGTGGAACGCAATACTGGATAGCTGAGTCTTAGGACCAGCCACACTGAAGCGAGAGACTATCGGGTTGGTGGACCGCAGGGTCCGCCGATTCAATGATCGCGGTTAACGCTGTAATCAGCCAGCTGTTCCAGCGCCTCGCGCCAGGGCGTGGCAGGAAGTACCCCGATAGCCTGCGTGGCCTCGGAAGCCTTGGCCCTCGCAACCGTCATAGCTGAGCGCAGTGAATCGGTTTTCTCAATAATTGCAAGGATGGGGTTGAGATCATCAGCCCCACCATCACTGATAGCCGCGTCGAGTAACTCCCGTTCTTTTTCGTTACAACGTTCGCGGGCAAATATCAGCGGTAGAGTCGGTTTACCTTCCGCCAGGTCATCTCCTGCGTTTTTACCCATGGTGTCGGCGTCGCCGTTGTAGTCGAGAACATCATCGGCAATCTGAAATGCAGACCCCAGGCGGTTGCCATAAATTGCCAGGGCTTGCTCGATTTCCTGCGGTTGATCACTGATGATGGCGGCCAGTTGACAGGCCGCTTCAAAGAGCTTGGCCGTCTTGTTCTCAATGACCTGCATGTAACGCTCGAGGTCAACTTCCGGGTCACCCATGTTCAGGAGTTGCTGAACTTCGCCTTCTGCGATCGTGTTGGTCGTGTCTGCCAGCACCTCCATGATGCGCATGGAATCGAGTCCCACCATCATCTGGAAACTCCGGGAATACAGAAAATCACCAACCAGCACGCTGGCCGCATTACCCCAGACGGAGTGCGCGCTGCGCTGCCCACGACGCAGGTCAGATTCATCGACCACGTCGTCATGCAACAAAGTGGCTGTATGGATGAACTCAATGATTGCGGCAAGTGGGATGTGTTTGACGCCCTGGTAATCACAGGCATGGGCGCACAAGGTTAACAGCATCGGCCGCAAGCGCTTGCCTCCGCTGGCAACAATATAATTGGCAATCTGGTTAATCAGTACCACGTCGGATTTCAGGCTGTCCTGAATACAGGCGTTCACCTGCGCCATGTCCGCTTTACTCAGTGCGATGATTTGATCGAGCGGATTCACGGTTTCTTCACTGGCTAATTCGGGGCTGATAGTCATCCGGTTACTCTGCTGTTTTCGGGGATTATAAATGATTGTGTTCCAGTCAATAACAATTCTCATGAATTATTGCCGAATGCACCATATACTGTGCGGCCACTGGGGAGATAAACATAAGGATTTAGCACTTGTTTGGTCAATTGGATTCTGTTGAATTACGCACTGGAATAACTCTGGCAGGTGTTCTCTCCTTCCGGATGCTGGGCCTTTTCATGATATTGCCCGTGTTCATGCTGCTGGCCGCGGACATGCCCGGATTCACGCCGGCAAGGGCTGGTCTGGCTGTTGGCATTTATGGCCTCACCCAGGCAGCATTGCAACAGCCGTTCGGTTGGTTATCAGATCGGTTTGGCCGTCGCCGCATCATGGTGGCAGGGCTCGCACTGTTCGCTACCGGCGGAGTTGTCTCCGCCATGGCGGAGACGATGGGTATGTTGATCGCCGGCCGCGCATTGCAGGGCTGCGGAGCCATCGCCGGGGTGGCGCTGGCCTTTGCCGCGGATCATGCGCGGGCGCAGAACCGGAGCGTGGTCATGGCCATCATCGGCATGAGTATCGGCGCCTCATTCCTGCTGTCGATGATGATTTCTGTTCCATTGTCCACGTTACTGGGCCTTAGTGGATTGTTCTGGTTGACTGCGGTATTGGGCGTGATCGGTATGTTGCTTGTATTTACCTTGCCGGCTGCGAAGGTATCCAAAGAAAAAGTCCTACAGGAATCCGGGGCATCGTCCATTGTCTGGTTGTTTGCACTTTCCGTATTCTTGTTACATGCGGTCATGACGCTATTGTTCGTGGTTTTGCCGGGCATGCTGGTCAGGCAGTTTGGTTTTGAGCTTGAACACCACTGGCAAATCTACGTCCCGTCGATGGTGGGCTCGGTAATACTTGTGTTTCCACTATTGAGATGGGTGTCTGCCCGGGAGAAGGAGGCCAAGGCGATGCCGTTGGCATTCCTGGTACTTGGTATCGCTTTGGGCTTGATGTCACTCGGTGGGTCGCTGGCTGCAATGGTTGTCTGCGCCCTGGCTTTTTTCCTGGCATTCAACCTGCTGGAGGCAGCTATGCCCTCCATGGTCAGCAAGCTGACCGGGGCCAGCGGCCGGGGACAGAAAATGGGTCTTTACACAAGCTTCCAGTTTCTTGGCGCATTCGCTGGTGGCCTGGTTGGCGGGTGGTTGCTGGGATTCGGTGGTGAGGTGACGACTTTAAGCGCCGGAGGTGCGTTATGCGCGTTCTGGGCAGTAGCCATGTTGATGTGGTTCAGGTCCGCTGATAACAGGCAGCAGGCTTGACTGGATATGCTACACTTGATGGTCTTATTTTGAACTGCGGAGCGAGGCTTCGCACAGCAGGAGATTCTAGATGGCAAGAGGTGTGAACAAGGTAATTCTGGTAGGTAACCTGGGTAGAGATCCGGAAATGAAATACACAGCCAGCGGCGCGGCGATCGCCAATATAACCGTGGCTACTACGGATAGTTGGAACGATAAACAGACCGGCGAAAAGGTCGAAAAAACCGAGTGGCACAGGGTGGTTGCATTTCAACGCCTGGCAGAGATCATGGGAGAGTACCTGAAGAAAGGCAGCCAGGTTTACATCGAGGGCAGGCTCCAGACCCGCAAATGGCAGGATCAGAACGGTCAGGACCGCTATACGACTGAGGTTGTAGCCAATGATATGCAGATGCTTGGCAGCCGTGGCGGAGAGGCCGGAAGCCGGCCAAGTGCTGGTGGCGGTGGCGGTGGCGGTGGCGGATTCCGCAATAACCCGCCGGCCCAGCAGGGTAATGCCCCGTCAAACTCTGACAATGACTTTGCAGATGACGATATTCCATTCTGAGGAATACTGCTCACCACTTGAAACCAGGCGTTGATCGGGGGGTGTCCCCCGAAAAGTTTTGAAAGCATACGATGGTTCGACCGATGACACAGAATAACAACAGAAAAGGGATCATCCTGGCCGGCGGCAGCGGTACACGTTTGTATCCAATCACCCAGGTTGTCAGTAAACAACTACTGCCGGTCTATGACAAGCCGATGATTTATTATCCCTTGTCGACCCTGATGCAAGCCGGTATTCGGGAAATCCTGGTAATAACCACGCCGCACGAGCAAGCGCTCTTCCGGCAACTGCTGGGCGATGGCAGTCAGTGGGGTATTCACATTTCCTTCGCGGTGCAGGAAAGTCCGGACGGCCTGGCGCAGGCTTTGATCATCGGTGAAGAGTTTCTGTCTGGCAGTCCGTCATGCCTGATCCTGGGTGACAATATTTTCCACGGCGGCGGTCTCAAGGACCTGCTGTCCGATTGCATGCACAGGACTGAAGGCAGCACTGTATTTGGTTACTGGGTGCGTGATCCGGAGCGTTACGGCGTTGTAGAGTTTGATGACACAATGCGGGTTGTCAATCTTGAAGAGAAGCCGAAAAATCCGCGGTCGAACTATGCCGTTACCGGTTTATATTTTTACGATGGTCGAGCCAGTCAGTTCGCCCGTGAATTGGAGCCATCACCCCGTGGCGAGCTTGAAATAACCGACTTGAACCGGCGTTATCTCGAGGATGGCAGCCTGCAACTGGAGCGTTTGGGGCGTGGTTATGCGTGGTTGGACACAGGTACCCATGAGTCATTACAGCAGGCATCGAGCTTCATTGAAACCATCGAAGCCCGCCAGGGATTGAAAGTGGCCTGTCCGGAAGAGATTGCTTTTCAAAACGGCTGGATAGGTGTCGAGCGAGTTCGTGAACTGGCGAAACCCTTGCGCAACAGTGGCTACGGAGAGTATTTGATTGAGATGCTCGAGCGGGGGCCGGACGGTTGAGGGTTCTTCAAAGCGGGCTTGATGACGTCGTCATTATTGAGCCCGGCGTTCATGGTGACGAGCGGGGGTTTTTCAAGGAAACCTGGAAGGCCAGCACCTATGGCCGCCACGGTTTGCCCACAGCATTTGAACAGGCCAATGTGTCACGTTCGGCGAAAGGTGTTTTGCGCGGTTTGCATTACCAATACCGTCTGCCGCAGGGCAAGCTCGTCTCAGTCCTGGAAGGCAGGATTTTTGATGTAGCTGTCGATATACGCCCCGATTCGAAAAATTTTGGGCGATGGGCCGGTGTTGAACTGAGCGCGGCAAATCACCGTCAACTATACGTTCCCGAGGGCTTTGCCCATGGGTTTATCGTGCTTAGCGAAAGTGCTTTGTTCCACTACCACTGCACCACCGAGTACTCACCGCGGTACGAGGTCGCAATTGCATGGAATGACCCGGATATTGGCGTCAAGTGGCCCAGTGAGCCCAAGGCCGTGTCGGACAAAGACCGCAAAGCACCACTATTACGAGATATTCCGGCTGAACGTCTGCCGGAGACGGTGAAGTGAAAATTCTACTGACGGGCGCGGCCGGTCAGCTTGGCAGCGAGTTGCTGCCACTGCTGGCAAACCACGGAGAGGTCTTCGCGACCGACCGTGGTACGCCTCCTTCAGCCCCGGCGAATTGGATACAACTGGATATCAGTGACAAGGAAGGTTTAAACGTTTTGTTAAGGCGACTGCAGCCTGAACTCATTATCAACACGGCCGCCTATACAGCTGTGGACCAGGCTGAGAATGATGTGGACATGGCTTTCGCCATCAATGCCGGGTTACCGGAACAGCTGGCACATTGGGCGAATATAAATGACGCCCGTTTGCTGCACTATTCGACCGATTATGTCTTTAACGGCGAGGCGCAAGTTCCTTATCGCGAGTCTGACATACCTGATCCGCAATGCGTCTACGGGGCGAGCAAACTGGCGGGCGAACTTGTTATCAGGGAGATGGGCTGTGACCACGTCACGCTAAGAACATCCTGGGTCTACTCCTCTCATGGGAAGAATTTTGTCCTGAGCATGCTGGACCTCGCTCGCAGGGGACTGGCTCTGAAAGTGGTTGCTGATCAACGCGGTTGTCCCACCTGGGCCCGCAACCTGGCGCGTGCAAGTGTCGCGGTAATCAATGCATGGAAAGCGTTCGGAACCGAAGAGCGGAGTGGCGTTTTTCATTACTGCGATGACCGTGACCTGAACTGGTACGATTTTGCCGGCTGTATCTTTGATCTGGCAGTTGAGAAGAAACTTCTGGAGAGCAAGCCGGATCTGACACCGGTACCGGGTAGTGAGTTTCCCCAACCGGCGAAGCGGCCCGGCTGGTCAGTACTGGATACGACATTGATCGGGCAGGCCTTTGATATACACCCGGCTTCTTTTACCGAGTCTCTCGAAATTGTGATGAATGAAATCCTGCAAAGGGAATTAATATGAGTCAGACGAAATCACCCAGCCCGTTGATTCCGGTTATTCTTTCAGGTGGCGCCGGTACCCGGTTATGGCCGGTCTCCCGTCGTGCTCACCCAAAACCCTTCATGAAGCTGGTGGATGGCGAAACCCTGGCGGAGAAGACCCTGCTCAGGGCAAGGGCCGTGGCTGCAGGCTCCCCGGTGATAACCGTTACCAGCCGTGATTATTACTTCTATACCCGTGACCTGTATTCCACCCTGGAAAACACGGTTGCCGGTGAGCAGTTCCTGCTTGAGCCCATGGGCAGAAATACGGCGCCGGCCATCGCGCTGGCGGCGCTGCACGTGCGCGATACCGTCGGTGAAAATGCTTCCTTGCTGGTTATGCCGGCCGATCACCTGATTGCGGATTTGTCGAATTTTGAAGCACGCGTCAGCGAAGCCCTGCGGCTGTCGAACGAGGGCTACCTGGTTACTTTTGGAATCTATCCTACGCACGCCGAGACAGGATATGGCTATATTCGCCAGGGCGAGGCATTGACGAAAAATGGTGGGTTCAAGGTCGCCGAATTTGTTGAAAAGCCCGATGAGGCCACGGCGGTCAGTTACCTGGAATCAGGTGAATATCACTGGAACTCAGGCATGTTCTGTTTCCAGGCTAAAACGTTTCTCGAGTCGCTGAAACGACACGCGCCCGACGTCTATGCTGCTGCCAACCGGGTATGGGAGGCAACGGACAAGTCACAGGATCCCGTTGAGTTCCCGGCCGAACTGTTCAGCCAGTGCCCATCAATCTCCATTGACTACGCTGTGATGGAGCGAGCCGACAATACTGCCGTTGTCGCCAGTGACTTCGGTTGGAGTGACATCGGCTCCTGGAAAGCTATCAGCGAACTTTACGAATCTGATGAGGCCGGCAACCGTATTCATGGTAAAGCGGTGCTGGTTGGCTCGACCGATTGCTTTGTGCAGAGCAGTGAGAAAGTTGTTGCTGCCGTGGGTGTCAAAGACCTGGTTATCGTTGAAACCGGGGATGCAGTACTGGTGGCCGACCGCAACCAGGTGCAGGATGTCAAGGAAGTCGTCACCCAACTGGCGGATTTGAAGCACGACGCCGTCGAGTTTCATAAAACCGTGCACCGGCCCTGGGGCAGTTTTACCATTCTCGAGGATGCGCCCGATTGCAAGGTGAAACGGTTGGTGGTTAAGCCCGGCCAGGTATTGTCTTTGCAAAAACATCACCGGCGGGCTGAGCATTGGACCGTCATAAGAGGCACGGCAAAAATCCGCCTGGGTGATAAGGAATTTATACTGGAAGCCAATCAATCCACCTATGTCCCGGTTGAAACCCTCCACAGGCTCGAGAATCCGGGCGATGAGGATATCCATCTCATCGAAGTGCAAACCGGGGACTATTTTGGCGAAGATGATATCGAGCGTCTCGAAGACGTTTACGGAAGAATAAGATGAAAAATGTCAGGCAAGCGGTCAAGTCTCAAAGAATGATCTTCCAATTGGCGGCTGTGGCGCTTGCCAGCAGCCTTTTTACATGGTCGGTGGCCGCTGATTCAAACGGCGAAACCATGGTCGATGGCAGCGATCACCGGCAAGCCATTGAAACCTGGCGGACCGCACGGCATGAACGCCTGATGCGGCCTGATGGTTGGTTGACCCTGGTTGGCCTGGAATGGTTGCAGGAAGGTGAGAACCGGGTCGGCAGCGCAGAGGGTAACGACATTCGTTTGAGTGGCGGGCCTGACGACTGGGGAAGCGTGTTCGTGGAGGGCAAGCAACTGCGGTTTATCACTGCTGACAGTGACAAGGTGAAAATCAACGGGGCGTCCCTTGCGGAGTCTGAACTGGTTGCCGACACCGAAGGCACAGCGACTGTCGTCAGTAGTGGAACGCTGAGTTTTCATGTCATATTCAGGGCGTCATACGCGCTTCGTATCAAGGATTCAAAGGCTCCGACTCTGCAGAACTTCACGGGCGTTGACAACTATCCAATTGATGCGAACTGGCGGATTGATGGCCTCTTCGTGAAAGCGGAAGAGGGCGCCAGCATCGAAATTGCCAACGTACTGGGGCAGATCAGCGAGTCCCCGGTGTATGGTAGCTTCGAGTTTGACATGCAAGGCAATACGCACAGTTTGCTGGCCCTGGGTACCGAGGCGTCAAAAAATCTCTGGTTTATTTTTTCCGACAGGACAAGTGGCCGTGGAACCTATGGGGCAGGGCGCTTCCTGTACAGTGACGGTATGCCTCAGAATGGGCGCCTGGTCGTTGATTTTAACAAGGCCTACAACCCGCCTTGCGCATTCAATCCTTACTCGACCTGTCCGTTGCCCCCGCAACGCAACCGTATGGACTTAAAGGTGACCGCCGGAGAAAAGGACTTTCATCCGGACACAGGACACTACACTAATTGAAGGACGAGTAATTTTCTCAGTTTCTGGCAGGCTTCGAGCGCTTTGCCTTGGCATCGAGTTCAATTTGGCGCTCGCTGTAATTCTTGCGTAGCTGGCTGAACAAGGCCAGCCAGACGGAGGCAAACAACGGTGCGTGAGTGACAAGCGTCCCATCAGTCTCGGGTTTGGAGTGGCTCATTTTTCTGCAATCCTTCTGTTTGTTCTGACCATTGATTGGTCTTGTATTATTTAAAGACTGTTCAAGTAAGAAAAAGTTGATGCATTTCAGGTCGTAATGGTTACGCTGCAACGCAAAATTAAGGTGTTTTGTCGCAATCTGGCTCTCTGACACTGCCGAAGCCGGTCTGTGTTACCTACTCAGCGCGATTTTTTGCCCAGTTCGCTATCAATGCTGAACTCACGTGAAGTGACATAGGCTTCCATCTTTTGCAGTCGCAATTCCAGTTCGCGGAAACGGTGGTTAAGATTACTGAACACATCTGTCGGCGCCATGCTCATGCCGCGCCAGAATTTTTCCTGGCTTTCATCCTGGTAGAGGTCCTGCGGCTTGGCGGGAAGAATAATTGCCAGGACGATGTAGGCTGGCACCATGAAGGGGAGAAAGAAAAACGTGCTGACGGCCGCAACCAGTCGCAATCCCTTTCTGTTCAGTCCGAAGTAGTCCGCCACGCCGGCACAGACACCTGCGAGTATGGCATTGTCCTTGTCGCGGTAAAGCCGATGCGGATTTTTGCGCTCGTACAGATCACTCATGACGCTGTCTCCAACTGGGGGATTCGATATCCAGGATCCGCTCCAGCGTTACGATACGATCTTCCATTTTCTTGGTGGATTCCCAAACGTCCGAGAGCATCTTTTCATCTTCGGGCGTCAGGCCTTTGGAAGTCTTCATTTTCGTGATGTAGTGAAAAATGATCCACAACGGCGCACAAACGGTTACTAACAGAATTGCAATAATTTCAGGCATCTTTCTTCTCCGTTTCGGTCTTGTCAGCCTGTTCTGGCTGACTGACTTTCGCCTTCAGCGCAGCGAGTTCATCCTCGACCCTGTCATCGTCTTCCAGGCCGGCAATTTCTTCGGCGAGTCCTTTGCGTCGTCCCATGTCGAGTGATTCACCCTGTGCTTCAACGCGGTCGATGCGCCTTTCGGCGTTTTCAAACCGGAATAACATCTCGTCAATCTTGTCATCATGGATGTGCTTGCGGGCCGCCAGTTGCGAGCTTGCGGTCTTATGCCGTATCACAATACTGCGTTGGCGGGTTTTTGCATCGGTCAATTTGCTTTGCAACTGGGTAATGTCGGAGTTGAATTTATCCAGCTGTTCTTCCAGCAATTTGAGTTCATGCTCGGTTTGCTCGAGTTCATCGCTCAAAGCCTGTTTTTCGGCGAGTGCTGCCCGGGCCAGGTCTTCACGACCCTGGCGGACCGCCAGCTCTGCCCTTTCGGCCCAGCCGCGTTGTTCGCGCTCGAGGAATTCCGCGTAACGCCGCTGCTCTTTCCGGTCGGCTATGCACTTGGCAGCAGCAGAACGGATTTCTACCAGCGTATCTTCCATTTCCTGGATCATTAAGCGGATGATTTTCTCCGGATCCTCGGCTTTTTCTAGCAAGGAATTGATATTGGCATTGATAATATCGGTAAATCTGGAAAAGACACTCATTGAAATATGCTCCTGCAATCTGAATCTGTACTTTCATTAATGCATGCTTCATGCCAACCAGGAGGGCAGTTGTAAATGCATGATTATAATAGCTAAATATATCCGGTATTTAATTTTGCAGCTTTCTTTCGTTCATTGGTTGGTTAAATTCACCAACAGGTGGCTGAACTTGGGCGGTTTTGCACAGTCTATCTGCGTGCCCTTATGTAAATTGTTGTTGTTTGGGGCATGACATTTCCAAGGCTGCTCATGTAGAATAGCCCCCCTTTATGAACTGGCAATGGGCCAGAAAACAGAAATCCTCTGGAGGAATACTCAATGCGATCCAGACTCGCGCTAACTATTTTATTAATGCTTGCGACCGGTTCAGTACTGGCACAGGATGTAAATACAGAAAAAGGTAAACTCAGCTACGCCGTTGGTTGGGACATCGGAGCCGACATTGCTCGCCGCAGCACAGAATTTGATGTTGAATCCCTGATTACCGCCATTCGTGACGTTGTGGCAGATAAGGAGCCTCAGGTCAGTGCCGAAGAAATGCGGGCTTTGTTGACTGCGTTGCAGGAAAAAGTACGCGCGGAGCAGGTTGAACAGTTCCGTATTCTGTCGGAAGAGAACCAGGCTGCCAGTGAGGCTTTCCTTGAGGCCAACAAGTCCAAGACGGGAATCGTTGTTTTGCCGAGTGGCGTTCAGTATCGAATCATCGAGGAAGGTGACGGGGCCCGGCCAAACCTGGATAGCAAAGTCACGGTTCACTACCGCGGTTCGAAGATGGACGGGCGTGAATTTGACAGTTCATTCGCCCGCGGAACACCGGAAGAATTCACGGTCAATGCGGTTCTGATGGGCTGGCAGGAAGTACTGCCGCTGATGAAAGCAGGTTCCACCTGGCAAATTTTCGTGCCGCCTGAGCTGGCCTTTGGCGCGCGCGGCAACCCGCCAGTTGGTCCGAATGAAGCGTTGATGTTCGACCTCAAACTGGTTGAAATCATCCAGTAATATCCTTGCAACCGGGCAGCGGTGCGCTGCCCGGTTTGCGTCCCCCTGATGTGAGCCTTATCTTCCCCTGTACTCTGGTGGAAGACTCCTAGTATCATGCTTCGATATGCCCCCTGAACTGCACACCATGCTCCTGAGCGCCGTTTCACCCTTTGATGCGGGCGTGTCTGCTCTCAAGCTCAAGATAATGCGTGACCATTCCGGTTCGCCTGAGCGTCCGAACCGAACTGCAGCGGTGTTGGTGCCGGTGTTGGATAAACCTGAGCCCGAGATACTTTTGACTGTGCGATCAGAGTCGCTGCAGCAACACCCCGGACAAGTCAGTTTTCCTGGCGGTTCGGCCGATGATACCGACCGATCAGCCGTCTCTACCGCACTCCGCGAGGCCGAGGAAGAGATAGGTCTCGATTTCTCCCAGGTATCCCCGCTGGGCTTCCTCGACCGCCTCGACACAATTTCGGATTACAGGGTGTTGCCGGTTGTGGGCCTGGTTCGCCCGTCATTCGTCTGGCAACCTGACCACCGGGAAGTCGCGGAAGTTTTCACAGTGCCCTTGCATCTGGCAGTCGACCATAAACAGTATTCACACCAAGAAGTTGTTTACGGCGGCAAGACCCATGTAGTGTCGTCATTGCATTGGCAGGGACACAGGATTTGGGGTATTACGGCCGCAATTTTGCTGAATTTTGGGCGGCGGATAGAACGTTCAATTTGCGAGGCTGCGGATGTTAACTACGGGCGATAGTCACGTTTGCGGCAGGCCTGCTTAATGCCGCAGCCCATCCTGCATTCTGCTCGCGAGTTGTTCGAGTTAACGGCAACTTCTAGATGCGTCGTCGTAGATTGCCGCTTCAGCCTGGATGACACCGGCGCGGGCCGCAAGCAATATCTGCAGGCACATATTCCCGGCGCGGTTTACGCTCATCTTGATGATGATCTTTCCAGCCCGGTAACGCCTCAAAGTGGTCGTCACCCCTTGCCAAGCGTTGAGAATTTTGCGGCTTTCCTCGGCCGTTGCGGCTGGCAGCCAGGAATGAAGATGGTGGTGTATGACGATGCGGGCGGCGCAATTGCTGCTCGTTTATGGTGGTTGATGAAGTATTTCGGCCAGGACGTGGCCAGTATGCTGGATGGGGGAATCAGTGCATGGCAGTCGGCCGGGTATGAGCTGGAGAGCGGTGAGGTCAATGCGTCGGCCTCGCAACCGGTAACTTTGATTGCTAATAGCGAAATGGTGATAACGGCCGAAGAAATTGCCAAACGCCCTGAGGGCAATGGCATCGTTCTGGTCGATGCGCGCGCCCATGAACGATTCACCGGCCAGGTTGAACCGCTGGATTCCGTTGCGGGACACATTCCAGGTTCTGTTAATTATCCTTACAGCTTAAACCTGGATCAAAAGGGCATGTTTCTGACGCCGGATCGAATCCGAGCTGGCATGCTGCCATTAGCCAATGAGCATGGAGCGTCCGGACTTGTCCACATGTGCGGTTCTGGTGTTACCGCATGCCATAATATTTTTGCTGCCGAGATGGTGGGGCTCAGTGGGTCAAGGTTGTATGCCGGTTCATGGAGTGAGTGGATTCGGGATAATGACCGGGCCGTGGCGACAGGGGTTCGCTAGATCAGGTCAGGCTCATCAGGGCCGCAGCACCCCGATTCACGTTCAGTACCAATTCAGCCAGTTTGTAGGAAACTCCAGTTGAGTCAATCAAAAGGAGCTACAGAATGAACAGGAAATTACTTATTGTTTTGTTTAGTCTGACCATGATGGTCAGTTACTCCGCAATGGCGGATCACCGCGGCGGATATCACGATGGCCATTACCGCGGGCACCAGGCAAAACATCACAGGCACCACCACAAACATCACGGCCGTTTTTATCGTTCACACGGCAAACGCGGTTACAAATGCCGGCATCGCAGTCATTACCGGCACGGGCGATACGTCGGGTTTTACGATGGGCCCCGTGTTGCCCTGGATATCAACTGGGGCTATCCGAATCGCGGTGCAGTCCTGGTGTATGAGCGTTATCCCCGCACCGGGCGCGGTTACTGACAGGGTTTGAGGCGGGCGGATTGCATCTTTGTGAATCTGGTGCAATCCGCTGCCGGGTCCGGTTTGAAAGCGGTACCTCAAGCTGATTTTTTATGCAGGGCTTTGTGCCGCTCAAAAAGCTTTGCCAGAAATTGACCCGTATGCGATTCAGGAATTTTAGCCAGTTCCTCCGGAGTGCCGGTCGCAACGATTTCACCGCCCCGGTCTCCACCCTCCGGGCCAAGGTCGATGACCCAGTCGGCTGTTTTGATGACATCCAGATTGTGTTCAATGACCACCATCGTGTTGCCGTGGTCCCGCAGACGATGCAAAACATTAAGTAATTGCCTGATGTCATGGAAATGCAGACCCGTGGTGGGCTCATCCAGTATGTATAGCGTTTTTCCGGTATCGCGCTTGGACAATTCCTTGGCCAGCTTGATTCGCTGGGCCTCGCCGCCGGACAGTGTTGTCGCGCTCTGCCCCAGCGTGATGTAGGAAAGTCCAACATCCATGAGTGTCTGCAGTTTGCGCGCCACCACAGGTACGGGTGCAAAGAATTCCAGTGCATCCTCAACGGTCATACCCAGCACCTCGTGGATGTTTTTCCCTTTGTAGTGCACACCCAGCGATTCACGGTTATAGCGCTTGCCATGGCAAACATCACAGGGTACATAGACGTCCGGCAGAAAATGCATTTCAACACGGATCAGGCCGTCACCCTGGCAGGCCTCGCAGCGTCCGCCCTTGACATTGAAGCTGAAGCGCCCGGGCTTATAACCTCGCGAACGCGCCTCCTGGGTGCCGGCAAATAGTTCGCGAATAGGGGTGAACAAGCCGGTATAAGTGGCCGGATTGGAACGTGGTGTGCGGCCGATGGGTGACTGGTCAATGTCGACAACCTTGTCGAACAGTTGCAGGTTTTCGACCTCTTTGTAGGGCGCCGGCGGTGTACTGGAGTCATACAGTTCCTGAGCTGCCAGGCGGTGCAGGGTATCGTTAATCAGCGTTGACTTGCCGGAACCCGATACACCCGTGACACAGGTGAACAAGCTGACCGGAATTTCCAGGGACACGTTTTTGAGGTTGTTGCCGCTAGCGCCAATTAACCTGAATATTCGCTGGGGGTCGGCCGCATTGCGGCTGGCCGGTATCTCGATCTCCATTCGGCCGGAGAGGTATTTGCCGGTGAGCGTTGCGTCACTGTTGATGAGGTCTTCCGGTTTGCCGGTGAATACGACCTCGCCACCATGGACGCCGGCACCCGGTCCCATATCAACGATGTGGTCTGACTCACGAATGGCCTCCTCGTCATGTTCCACTACGATGACCGTATTGCCGAGATCACGTAATCGCTTCAGGGTGGAAAGAAGACGTTCATTGTCGCGTTGATGGAGTCCGATGGAGGGCTCATCAAGTATGTACATGACGCCAACCAGGCCGGCTCCAATCTGGCTCGCGAGGCGAATGCGCTGCGCTTCACCACCGGATAAAGTGCCGGCCTTGCGGTCCAGCGTCAGGTAATCGAGACCGACGTTGACCAGGAATTGCAGCCGTTCCTGAACTTCCTTGACGATTTTCTCGGCAATTTTGCCTTTGCGGCCACCCAGGGCAAGCTGGTTGAAGAATTCGAGGCAGCGCAAAATCGGCCAGGCTGTGATGGTCGGCAGATTGGTGTCGTCTATAAATACGTGCCTGGCTTGCTGGTTCAACCGTTGCCCGTGGCAATCGGGACAGGGTTTCTGGGAAATGTACTTGGACAGCTCCTCGCGCACGATGCGTGCATCGGTTTCACGAAAGCGTTTTTCCAGGTTCGGGATGACCCCGGCGAACGGGTGCCGTCTTTTCTGGGTGCCGCGCTCACCGAAATAAGTGAATTCAACGATCTCATCGCCACTGCCATAAAGGATGATGTCCCGGTGTTTTTTCGGCAGTTCCTCGAACGGCGCTTCGATGTCAAAGCCATAATGAGCCGACAAGGCCTTGATGATCTGAAAGTAATAGGCGTTGCGACGGTCCCAGCCACGCACTGCACCGCCGGCGAGGCTGACATGCGGATTGCTGACAACACGGTCCGGATCAAAAAACTGGGCTACGCCGAGCCCGTCACAGCCCGGGCAGGCGCCGTTGGGGTTGTTGAAAGAAAACATGCGCGGTTCAACTTCCTGCAAACTGTAATCGCAATGCACGCAGGAATAGCGTGAACTGAGCATTTTATCCACGCTGAGGCCGTTGGCGGTTTGCGAGTCGCTGTCTTTGCCCGCACGTTCCAGCGGAGATAACAGGGCTAGGCCGTCGGATAAAATCAGGGCTGTCTCGAACGATTCTGCAAGGCGTTGTTTGAGATCCGGCCTGACTTTAAAACGGTCAATAACGACTTCAATCGTATGTTTGCGGCGTAGCTCAAGTGCGGGCACTTCATCAATGGGGTACACCCGGCCATCGACACGAACTCGCACGTAGCCCTGGGCGCGCAACTCTTCAAACAACTGGGCATGCTCACCTTTGCGGTCGCGGACCACGGGCGCCATCAACATCATTTTTGTACCTTCCGGAAGCGCCATGACCTGGTCGACCATCTGGCTGATGGTCTGCGCTTCCAGCGGTTGCCCATGCTCGGGACAGCACGGCGTCCCCACGCGGGCGAAAAGTAATCGCAGGTAATCGTATATCTCTGTGATCGTGCCAACCGTCGAGCGCGGATTATGTGACGTGGATTTCTGCTCGATCGAAATGGCGGGCGAAAGTCCCTCGATGTGGTCAATGTCGGGCTTTTCCATGACTGACAGGAACTGGCGCGCATACGCTGACAGTGATTCAACGTACCGGCGTTGTCCCTCCGCATAGATGGTGTCAAACGCCAGGGAGGATTTGCCGGAGCCGGAAAGGCCGGTGACAACGATCAATTTATCCCTGGGAAGATCAAGGTCGACATTGGCCAGGTTATGGGTGCGGGCGCCGCGAATTTTTATGGTTTGCATATAAATTGCCAAAACGATTTCGAACCATCTACTATACCCTCCTTTAACAATTAATGCGGGGTTATGTATAGGACGGGCGGCATCCGGCTTCAAACCGTCTGATTAAAGGTTTGCAGAGCCATGAAATGCTTGTTTTTGGCGTGCGAAAATGGGGTCGGCAAGCCAATACTCCGTTTAGCAGGCAATACATTGCTTATTTGTGCTCAGGGTGGTTGACCGCAACCCATAAAACCGCTAATATTCTCGCCCTTTTGTAGGGCTCTTTCAAATCGGGGCGATTAACCATGTACGCAGTATTCGCAACCGGTGGCAAGCAGTATCGTGCAGTCACTGGTGATATATTAAAAATTGAAAAGATTGACGCTGAAAAAGGCGCTACGGTCGAACTCGACCAGGTGCTGATGGTAGGTGAGGGTGAAGATGTCAAAGTCGGCACGCCTTATCTCAAAGGCGGCAAAGTCACAGCCACCGTCGTTGACCATGGTCGTGGCGACAAAATCCGGGTTCTGAAATTCAAACGTCGTAAACACCATATGAAAAGAATGGGTCACCGGCAGGATTTCACCCAGATCGAAATTACCGGCATTGCTGCTTCAGCACCCAAGAAGAAGGTTTCCAAGGCCAAGGCCGACAAACCTGAAACTGAAGCAAAAAGCGAAGCCTGACAGTAGAGGAATTGAATCATGGCACATAAGAAAGCAGGTGGTAGTACGCGCAACGGTCGCGATTCCAACCCCAAGTATCTCGGGGTAAAGCGTTACGGTGGTGAACCCGTTGTAGCGGGCAATATCATTGTTCGTCAGCGTGGCACCCAGTTTCATGCCGGTGAAAATGTTGGCATCGGTCGCGACCATACTTTATTCGCCCTGACTGAGGGCAAAGTCAAGTTCCAGATGCGCGGGTTGCCTAAACGTCGGTTCGTAAGCGTGGAGACGGCGGAAACCTGACCAACCGTTCAAACCGTGTTTTTTTCAGAAACCCTGCCCCGGCAGGGTTTTTTTATGTTCAGGATGAACGGTATGCCGCGGGCGCATGGATGCGCAGGAGCGGCGTGAGGCTTATCCAACTCGCACAGCAATGCTGGAGTAACGGTATGCCGCGGGCGCATGGACAAGGTGAGACCGGGAACCGGTCGAGAGGGTGCCCTGGGGTATGCGCAGGAGCGGCGTGAGGCTTATCCAACTCGCACAGCAATGCTGGAGTACCGGTATGCCGCGGGCGCATGGACAAGGTGAGACCGGGAACCGGTTGAGAGGGTGCCCTGGGGTATGCGCAGGAGCGGCGTGAGGCTTGTCCAACTCGCACTACAATCCAACGATAACTGCGGTGCGTTTGTTTAGTTTTGAAGACACGGTTCTTTCTTCTTCTGCCCGGGGGAGGGGCGCCGGTAAGGGTAATGGCTTACCAGGACACGCCACGAGTACGTCCCTGTAGGCTCTTTCTCGACTCCTGTCTCGCAAGGTCCTGGTAAGCCATTACCCTCACCAGCGCCTGACGCCGAACATTAATTGCACATCCTAACCGTGAGATGAGTGCTTCCCCCACGACGAGAAAAACCTGAAAGAATCTGACTCCCTAAGCCGGGATGTGGGTATTTCCCCCCTGAGACCTTCAAAAACAGGGACGTTTTTGAAGAGCCTATAGGGACATACTCGTAGCGTGTCTCAGGGGGGAGGTACCCGCAGCGCGGCGATCAGTTGGCACAGTCCTCGCGGAATTCGAGTATAAGGTGTAATTGCGGGATTCTGCGTTGGATTGCATTGCATGATTGAAATGCATCAAGCTCCTCGGCAACTGTTCCCGCAGCAGCGTGATGCCCTTTAAATATGCAAAACCAATCCACAGAGTTTACGGTATGCTGTATAC
>JABDPJ010000265.1 GCA_013042835.1 Lysobacterales bacterium | reverse complement strand
CCCATGGGCTCCGTGGCCGGTAGATGCGTCGCGCCAGGCCGCATTTTTCAAGGCCCTCGAAGTATTGCACCTGATTGCCGGGATTAGTTATTACAAGGCTGGCCTGGCTCGCCATGTAGATTTGGGTGAGTGCGAAATAGACCCGCTGTTGGCTGACTTTTTAAATGAATTTTACCTGCAGGGATTAGGTGAATTCGCTTATGTTAATCAGCTGGACCTGTCCGCTGTAATCAATTTCCAGGCGAATATACCCGCAGAATCTGCGCCAAACGACGAAACCTCCGGGGGTAAGTTGAAAATGGCGCTCGATTTGCCCGAACGAGCCCTGGTTGCCATGGGTGGCGGCAAGGACAGCCTGGTTTGCCTGCAGATGCTTAGAAATGCAGGTATTGAGGTTCAACCTGCCTGCGTGGGCGGTTCGGCCCTGATTGGTGAGACCGTCAAATCCGCAGGCTTGCCACTGATAAGGGTGCAGCGCCAACTGGCGCAGGGCTTGACTGCAATGAATGCGGAAGGCGCCTGGAACGGCCACGTGCCGGTAACGGCGATTAATTCTGCCATTTTGTTATGTGCGGGCCTGTTATACGGTTACCGTCATATTGTTTTTGCCAACGAATCTTCAGCCAATGAGGCAACGCTGCAAGATGAGCAAGGCAGGGAGGTCAACCATCAATACAGTAAAAGTATTGGTTTTGAAAAAGCGTTTCGAGACCTTATCCGTCAACGTGTTTCTCCAGATATCGAGTATTTTTCGTTGCTGCGGCCTTATAGTGAAATTGCCATCACCCGAAAGTTCGTGGAAATGTCCAGGTTCCACCCCGTTTTTTCAAGCTGCAACCGTAATTTTCATCTCGATGGGCCACGCATAGAGGGGCGTTGGTGCCAGGATTGCCCCAAGTGTCGGTTCGCAGCTCTTGCCCTGGCGGTATTCATGACGCCCGAACAGCTGGTTGCAATCCAGGGAAAGGACTTGTTGGATGACGAAGAGCAGGTCAATGGATTCAAGGCTTTGTGTGGGCTGGAAAATCACAAGCCTTTCGAATGTGTAGGCAGCATCGCCGAGAGCAGGGCCGCCATGAAGTATTTGTCCCGAAGTCCGGGGTGGCAGCGCAAGCGGGTGGTTCGACTACTTGCAGAATATAAAGAGATACGTCACGGCGGCGAACTGGTACTTCAGCCCGATTTTGAATCGGAACACTGCATTCCGGAAGTGATTGCAGCGGAACTGAATGCAATTTAGGGCATTGGAAAATATGCGTGTCGCCATTCTGGGCGCGGGCAGGGAAGGCCAGTCTGTCTGGTGGCAGATGCGCAGACGTTTTCCCCGAAAACACTTGAGCCTGTTTTCCGAGGCGCCGGTTGATGAATCGTTCATGACGGCTCTGAAACCTGCTCTTGACGATCTACATGTGGGTCCGCTGGACCCGGTCAGCCTGAGGCAGTTTGACGTGTTGGTTCGATCAGCTGGAATCAGCCTATACCGTGATGAATTAAAGGAGTTGAGATCGCTGGGGCTTCAGTTCACCACGGCAAGTAACCTCTGGTTCGCAGAAAACCCGGAAGCCAGGACAATTTGCATCAGTGGAACAAAAGGCAAGAGCACGACCGCTGCATTGACAGCTCACCTGTTGTCCCAAGCCGGCGTTAACACCTGCCTGGCAGGGAATATTGGCAGGCCGATGCTGGATTGCGATGACATGAATGTCGACTGGTGGGTGATCGAGCTTTCCAGTTACCAGATTTCGGATCTCCGGGCCAGGCCGGATATCGTCGTGTTGCTCAACCTCAGTGACGAGCATGTCGATTGGCACCTGAATGCCAAAAACTACAGGTCGGACAAGCTGAGGTTGGCGCGATTGGTCAAAAATGGCCGCCTTATAGCCAATGCGTCCGATGTCGCACTGCAGAAAGAATTCAGCGGGCATTCGAACGTCAGGTGGTTCAACCAGGCGGGTCAGTGGCAAGCCGGCGAGAGCCATGTTTTTCGCCAAGCCCGCGGGACCGAAAAGGCTGACGAGCAAACCGTATGCGGCATC
>JABDPJ010000262.1 GCA_013042835.1 Lysobacterales bacterium | reverse complement strand
GTGGACTTTGCCGATGTGCGCACCGTGATGTCGGAAATGGGCATGGCGGTTATGGGCGCCGGCCACGCGAAAGGCGAAGACCGCGCAATCATGGCCGTGCAGTCTGCTATTGGCAGCCCGCTGCTTGAAGACGTCAACCTGCAGGGCGCCTGCGGTGTGCTGGTGAACATTACCGCTGGCATGAACCTGACGATGCGGGAATTCCAGGAAATCGGTTCGGCCGTGTCCGACCTGGCCTCGGATGACGCCACCGTCGTCATCGGTACCGTGATTGATCCGGAAATTGGTGATGAACTGCGCGTTACGGTGGTCGCCACGGGCCTGGGCGACAGCCAGGTCAAGCGCAAACCGGTTGAGCCGGTTGAGCACCAGATCCACGTGGTTCGTAATGGCACCACGGGCCAGGCAGAGCCTTCCTACAGGGCGGAAGATGACTATATGACCCAGTCTTCTGCAGATTCGGATCAGCAGGCCGCGGCAGAGACCTCGGACCTGTTCTCGCCGGATTCAAGTATCGATTACCTGGATATTCCGGCGTTTTTGAGGAACCAGGCCGACTAGTTATGGGGCACCGGGAGCCTGCGGCTTGACAGGCTCCCGGCCCGGCAGCCCTGCAATGGGTTTGCTCGCCGTAAATACCCGGGCAAAGATCCGGGAATTGCAAGGCTGCCGGGTGCTTTTCAGCATGGTGTAAACCGAAATAAAGGATTTGTTAAATTGTTGTTAATTCGCAACATTTGTGGTCAAAACACCAATAAATTCTTTGTCGCCATGGTCGCCTGTGATAAAATTCTGCGGAATAAACGGCCCCGAGGCCCCACAATAATGATCAGAGTCCTCTAATCATGATCAGGCAAAGAACTCTCAAAAACGTTATTCGCGCCACCGGTGTAGGTCTTCATACTGGTGAAAAGGTGTTCATGACACTGCGCCCGGCGGCCGTCAACACCGGCATCATTTTCCGCCGTGTCGATCTGGATCCGGTCGCCGAAATCGCTGGCTTCGCCACCAATGTCGGTGACACCAGCATGTCTTCGACCCTGGTCGATGGCAATATCCGCGTCGCAACGGTCGAGCACCTGTTATCCGCATTTGCCGGCATGGGTGTTGATAATGCGTATGTGGACCTGAGTGCCCCGGAAGTTCCGATCATGGATGGCAGCGCCGGCCCCTTTGTATTCCTGATCCAGTCGGCGGGTATCGAGGAGCAGACAGCAGCCAAGCGTTTCATTCGGGTGCTTGAGCCGATCGAATACAAGTTTGAGGACAAGTGGGCCAAACTGGAGCCCTATGAAGGTTTCAAGGTTTCCTTCAAGATCGAATTCAATCATCCCGTATTCAAATCCCACACCAGCTTTGCTGCGGTGGATTTCTCTACCACGTCCTACCTGAAAGAAGTCTCTCGTGCGCGGACGTTCGGTTTTATGCGCGACCTGGAAATGCTGCGCGACCGCAAATTGGTACTGGGCGGCAGCATGGATAATGCAGTAGTCCTGGATGACTACCGCGTACTCAATGAAGACGGCCTGCGTTACGAGGACGAATTCGTCAAACACAAGGTGCTGGATGCTATCGGCGACCTGTACCTGCTAGGCCGCAGCCTGATCGGCGCCTACTCTGGCTACAAGTCCGGTCACGAACTGAATAACCAGTTGTTGCGGCAACTTCTGCGGCAACCGGAATCATGGGAAGAGGTGACCTTTGCGAAAGAGCAGGGTGCGCCGATCTGTTATTTGCATCCAGCCAGCGCGGTCTAGCAAAAACAGCCACTGCGCCCTCCCTGCGGCGCGTCAAGCCATTAAAACCATTACCCAAGGCAAGACCCCGGTTTATCGCCTGCGCCTGTCAGATACTCATTTATCAGCGCGCTATAGCTTCACCGGCAATCAGAAAGCGTTACGGTGAATCATCGCCAGCGGCGTCTGCAGCAGGATCTTGATATCCAGCCATAGTGACCAGTTCTGGATGTACCAGAGGTCGTGCTCGATCCTTAGCGCCATCTTCTCCTCGGTGTCCGTGATACCGCGAAAACCGTTGACCTGGGCCCAGCCGGTGATACCGGGCTTTACCTTGTGGCGCAGCATGTATTTGGGGATGCGGGATTTGAAGGCCTTGTTAAGCTCGATGGGGTGCGGGCGCGGTCCGACCAGGGACATTTCACCACGAAGTACGTTAATCAATTGAGGAAGCTCGTCGAGACTGGTATGACGCAGAAAATGACCAATTTTGGTAATACGGTCATCATCGCGGGAAGCTTGAATGACCTGACCTTCAGG
>JABDPJ010000256.1 GCA_013042835.1 Lysobacterales bacterium | reverse complement strand
CCTGGATGGAACACCACTCCAACATCGTACCGTGGCAGTTGTTGTGCAAGGAAACCGGTGCCGTGCTGAAAGTAGTTCCAATGAACCGGAATGGCGAATTGGAAATGGACGCGCTCGCCGAAATGCTGTCCGAGCGCGTCAAGCTATTGGGCGTGGTGCAGATTTCCAATGCCCTGGGAACGGTTAACCCGGTGATGGAAATTTGCGCTATGGCCAGGCAGCATGGAATTCCCGTCCTGGTCGACGGGGCCCAGGCCATGCCACATCAAGCGGTCGATGTGCAGGCACTCGGCTGCGATTTTTACTGTTTTTCCGGACACAAGATGTACGGCCCGACAGGCATCGGTGCGTTGTGGGCGCGCGCTGAACTTTTGCAGTCGATGCAGCCTTACCAGGGTGGTGGTGAAATGATTCGCCACGTGACATTCGAAAAGTCCGAGTTCAATGAAGCGCCGGCGAAATTTGAGGCGGGAACCCCCAATATCGCCGGCGCCATCGGTTTGGGTGCAGCAGTTGATTACCTGCTGCAGCTTGGAATGGACAACGTGGCGGCCCACGAAGCGCAGTTGCTCGCTTACGGCAGCGCGAAACTGGCAGAAGTTGACGGCTTCCGGATGATCGGAACAGCTGCCAACAAAGCCGGCGTGATGTCCTTTGTTCTGGGCGATATACATGCCAACGATGTCGGGACGCTGGTGGACCTGCATGGCGTTGCCATCCGCACCGGTCACCATTGCGCGATGCCCGTAGCGCAGTTCTTCGGGGTGCCGGCGACCGCTCGGGCGTCGCTGGGCGTTTACAACACGTTTGAAGAAATTGACGTGTTGGCTGATGCCCTGCAAAAAACCTCGGAAATGTTTACCTGAACAAGCGGCGGGTAGACAGGGCCGCTGAAACAGTCCACGAATTGATTTTTTCCTGCAGCGCTTGGCAGAGCAAACCTACAAGCACGAGAGGAATATTTCCATTTTTTGCGCTCGCAAGGGCGTCCATCATATTGAGCACTGGCCTGCAGACTCACGCAGGTGGCATATTTAACACTTCGTGACAGATTTTTGCCGCGGCGGGTGATACTTTAGTTGCAAGTTCTTTGGAGCCCTCAGCTTGACTTGAGGGCAATCGCAACTTCCCCAATCAGCGCTTCCAAAGAACCGGGTGACCATGCCACGACGGAAGCGTGGCAAGGTTGCCCAACACGGAAGTGGCCATCGGCGGGTATTGATTTCCGCTGAGGGTACCCGACACGGAATAGCGGTCACGTGATCCCCGTGACCGCTAAGTCTCCAGATCAGGCAAGGAATGCAGGCCAGTGACTTGGCGCAGGTTCGCCCGTTGTGGTCAGCGATGGCCGATTTCGAAGAGGTTTATATGTCCGTATTTATTGCAATTTTTTTGACGGCCGTGGCCAGCGCCAGTCTCCTGGTGCTGCTTAGTCGCTTTTTGACCAGCCGAATTGGCACGCAAAACGTCCGTAAGCGTTTGCACGCAGACCGGCGCAAGTATGCCGGGCATGGTGCAAAGCCTTCTGAAGGCGCATTGAAAGCTGCCGTGATGCGACGAACCGCATCCGTTCGCAGAGGTATGGAAAAGAATAGTCGCTCTTATCAAACAGGTATCATCAGGAAACCCTGGGGCTGGTAAGCACAAGCCAACCAGATGATATTTAGAGGGTTCGGTATCCCAATCAAACTGTCACGGCTTGATCTTATAAATATCAAGATAGTCCCTTCGCGAAGGACTGAGTCCAAACACTTCATGATGATCAATCAGGAGGTAATACCGTTTTGGCATTCAGGCGTTTTTCTGAATGACATTGTCAATTTCTGTCAGAAGCTTTTGCAGCTTCGCTGTGAGATCTTTCGGATCGCCAGCCCTATGTGAGTTTGCAATCAGGTAACGGTCCACCGAAGAGGCCGCCTGTCCCAGCCTATCGAAACCGTAACTGCCGGCGGAGCCTGCAAGGCGGTGCACATGCTGGAATAATTTTTCACACAAATTGGTTTCACCCTGCTGCACTGCAGTCTTGACCTGGTCCATGCACTGCTGGATAGCCTTTCTCTTCGCGGGCATACTTTCAATATAGGCCCGTCGACGTTCGGCAATCAGCTTTTTTGCATTTTCAGAGAGCATCTAATGGCGTCCCTCCTTCACATGCAGCGGCGAGTTCCCGGTACAAAGCGTCGGGGTCAATAGGTTTTTGCAGAAATGCCCGAACACCGGCAGACCCGACCCCGTCCTCAAGTCCGGACATGCCCGAGCCGGATATTACAATCGCCTGAATTTCCGGATTTTCCTTGCGGAAGTGCCGTAAGAGTTCCAGCCCATTACCATCCGTCAGGTGCATATCGGTGACAACCAGCGGACAGTTATGGCGTTGCATCATTTCTTTAGCCTGGGAAAGGCTGCCGGCGGTGTGAACCTGCAAGCCCCATTCGGTCAGCAAAACCTCGTAAAGGCTCAGAATGTCCTGGTCATCATCGACCCAGAGAACACTGCCTTTCAAGCAGGGCGCCCGGTGGTCTCCACATTGAATCTGCTTGCAGGGGATTCCGACGGCAAATTTGCTGCCAAACCCGGGCTTACTTTCTACCGTAAGTTTTCCGTTCATCCGCTTGACCAGTTGACGCGTAATCGTCAACCCGAGACCGGTACCCGTCGTATTGCCTTCGCCAACGTGGGTAAACGGCTCAAAAATGGTTTCCAAATCCTCTTCAGCAATTCCTTGCCCGGTATCACTTACTTCAATCAACAGCGTTTCATCGACGTTTTGCAGGCGAACCTCGACCCGTCCTTTCAGGGTATAGCGCATGGCATTACTGACCAGGTTAATCAATATCTGCCGGAGGCGCAGTTCGTCGAGCTCGATCTCAAGGCCCCCTGGCGAAGATGTAACATCGAACTCAAGCCCCTTGGCTTCGGCCTGCACCCGAAACAATGAGTCGATGTCGGTAACCAGGCTGTCGAGGTTGAAACGACCCGGGTTCAGTTGGACGTCTTCATCACCATCGCGAGCCTGCTCCAG
>JABDPJ010000250.1 GCA_013042835.1 Lysobacterales bacterium | reverse complement strand
CTCCTGAAGCAGTTGACCCCTCCCCACCACCTTTTGCAGTAAGGGTATTGAATAAGGCCGCTTATGGACCCCGGCCCGGCGACGTTGCAGCCTTTGACAGCCTGCCTGGAGGGGACGATGCTGCAAGGTTAGGGCTGTGGCTGGACGATCAACTTTATCCGGATGATTTACTGGATACTGAACTCAACGATCGTGTCAGTCTGTATACGGACCCCGGCCTTGCCTACGACATGATTGACAAAACCCCTGCCGAACTCTGGCAAGTGGCGCGGGATCCGGATTACAGCACACGACTCAGACCAGTCTGGCAAATGGAACGCCTTACGCTGTTACGCGCGGCTTACAGTAAGTGGCAATTACGCGAAGTGTTGTACGATTTCTGGTTCAATCATTTCAATATTTACGGGCGCGAGTTCCCGGCCTACGGAATGATGCCGGACTATGACCGGCAAATTCGAAGCAATATGTTTGGTAAGTTCGAAGACATGCTGCTGGCAAATGCATACTCCGCAAGTATGTTGTATTACCTCGATAATTACGCCAACACCTGGCCAAACCCCAATGAAAACTACGCCCGCGAAGTAATGGAACTGCACACGCTGGGCGCAGTTGAAAATTACTATGGAGCCATTGATCCTGGTGATGTTGGAAACAATATCAAATCGGAACGCGCAGGTTATACGGAAATTGACGTGTTTCAACTGGCCAAGGCCCTGACCGGCTGGGGAGTAGCTGACGGTCGCAGCGGTGCCCCGGATACCGGTGAATTCCTGTTCCGCAGTAACCAACATTACAATTTCTCCCAGGGTGATATCGAGGTCATGGATATCACGATCACGTCACCGGGTGGTGGCGAATCCGATGTGACCGATATTCTGACCTACCTCGCCAGGCACTACGGGACCGCCAGGTTCATCGCCTGGAAACTGTGTAAACGTCTTATCGAGGATGATCCCGATGAAGCCCTGGTTACCAGCACCGCAGAAATGTTCTACGCCAACCGTGATGACCCCGAGCAAATGCGGAAAGTTTATCGGCACGTCCTGGAATCCGCTGACTTTCAGTCTAAATGGGGCCGCAAGGTAAAGCGCCCGGTAGAAATTGTGATCAGTGCGCTGCGTGCAGCGGACATGAATTTTACTATCCGGAGGGACCATGGCCCCAGCAATAACGTGGTCTACCGTCTGGATGATACCAGTCACTTCCCATTTTATTACGCAGCACCCACCGGGTACCCCGACGATCGATCACAATGGCAGGGTAGCGGACCATTGATCCAGACATGGAGAACCGTGACGCGCATGCTCAGGGAAAGCACCGAAGTCAACCTGGCCGATCAGACCAATACTGCAATACCGATTGCAGCAGACCGTACACCGGAAAATATCGTCAACATGTGGATGAACCGTGCACTCGGCTACGCCTTTTCGCCGGACCAGGCTCAGACCGTCGTCGACTTTATTACCGGCCTGCCCAATGTTGCTGGTGCTGATCAAGCACTTGACCCGGGTGTAGACACCTCGAATACCGGCGCCACCAGTATTTATCAACGCATTATCATGGGCGCAGTGGGACTGGTTCTAATGTCCCCTGGCGCCATGCGACGCTGAGGAGCAATACTCATGAGTCTGATTAAGCGACGTGATTTTCTCAAGAGTTCCCTGGCGGCGCCAATGGTGGCTGCGGGGCTCGGACCTTCTTTGAGTTTTGCACAGGACCCATACAGCAAGAACATATTTGTTTTCGTGTTTCAGCGTGGTGGCATAGATGGCCTGAGTTTTCTGACACCCATGGATGGCCACGCAGACCGGGGTTATTACGAGGCACTGCGCGCCAATGGCACGATGATCCCCAGCGCTCAGCTCGAAGCGCTTTCTGATGGCTGGGGCCTGCACCCGGCGGCCGCCCCTTTGAAGGACCTCTGGAACCAGGAAAGCCTGGCCATAGTCCAGGCATCCGGTTTGCCATGGGCCAACCGCAGCCATTTCGAGGCAGAACGCTACGCCGAGCTTGGTACTCCGGGTAATCGATTAACCCAAACGGGCTGGCTCACACGCCATATGCAAACTGCAATCAACATCCCCCCCGAGGTATTGATGCCGGCCATAATCACTGAGTCCACCGTGCGCTATTCATTCTTGCGGGAACCCTCGGCGGTGACCATGAGATACCCCTCCGATTTCGATTTTGACTCCAGTTACTATGAAGAGGAACAGGAGTCAGCGCTGGAACAAATGTATGGGGTAGAAAGCGGTGAACTGGATGTGGCGGGCAGCCAGGCCCTGGCGGCAATGACATTGATAGAGACAATAGATTTCAATGGATACATTCCCGATAACGGTGCGGTCTATCCTGCGCGTCTCGATAACCCGTCGAGACTGACCAGTTTTGGTGAAGAGCTTAAGATCATAGCCCAGCTGATCAAGGAAGGAACGGGGGTACGACTCGCACAAACCGATATAGGCGGCTGGGATACACACAATACGCAGGGCAATGAAGGCCCCGATGGCTGGTACTATGACAATGTCCGCGACCTTTCAGAGTCAATCAATGCATTTTTTAAGGATCTGGATATGCCCGCGCCCGATGGAGGTTCATGGGCAGACCGGACGACCATGATCGTCTACAGCGAGTTTGGACGCAGGGTGTTTGATAATGCCGATGCCGGGACCGACCATGGCTGGGGAAACAACTGCCTGGCCATCGGAGGCGGTGTCAATGGCGGCAAATTTTATGGCAACTGGCTTGGCTTGCATGATGATTTCCTGTTCCAGGGCGCCGATGTGTGGGCCACCACGGATTTTCGAAGTATCTTTGGTGAAATGCTGTTGAGACGCTTGCACAACAACAAGCTTGGCGATGTATTCCCGGGTTTCACGGCCGAGCAGTATCAACCGCTTGGTATTTTCGCTGGTGCCGCCTTGCAACCGGATTTTAACGACCCTGACCTTATTTTCAGAGACGGTGCCGAGTAGTTGCAAAACGGGTTGGTTTGAATGGAGTTGAACAGATGTCGCGTCTCGCGCTAGCCATCCTGCTAAGCTGTTCGATGTCTGTATTCGCGCAGGATTTCGACCTGTTGTCGCTTGAGGAGTTTGCAAGTGGACTCAGCCAGCCAGTTGGAATCAAGCACGCCGGTGATACCAGCGGCCGGGTGTTCATACTTGAACAATCCGGCCTTATCAAGGTGGTGAAAAACGGCGTCGTCAATGCAACACCGTTTCTGGACCTGACCGGCGTTATAGACAACGCCTCGAATGAACAGGGCTTGCTGGGGCTTGCCTTTCATCCTGACTACGTCAACAACGGCTACTTCTACGTCAATTACACACGCGACCCCGGCCCGGGTGATGATTTAACCACTATTGGCCGTTACCAGGTTTCTGCCGGAAACCCGGATGTGGCGAACACCACTGAGACAAAGATACTGGAAATACCGCAAGACGCAGGCAACCACAATGGTGGTGACATTCATTTTGGCCCGGATGGTTTTTTATACATCGGGATGGGTGATGGCGGGGGCTCCAATGATCAATTTGGTCATGCGCAGGACATACTCAGCCTGAAGGGCAAAATGCTGCGCATCGATGTGAATGGATCGCCCGTTGCTGGTGACGTTCTTTGTGGTCAGGTTCAGAACTATGGCATCCCCCCATCAAATCCATTTGCCGACGTGGCAGGTTGTGATGAAATCTGGTCTTATGGTCTGCGCAACCCGTGGCGTTTCAGCTTTGACCGTCAGACCGGAGAGATCTATATCGGTGATGTGGGCCAAAATACCTGGGAGGAGATCAACCTGGAACCAGCCGCCACCGGCGGCCGAAACTACGGCTGGTCCTGCCGTGAAGGCCAACATGATTTTGCAAGTGGCAATGACTGCACCGGTGTCAGCCCGACCGACCCCATCATTGAATACAGTCACAGCCCACATTGTTCCGTCACTGGCGGCTATGTATATCGTGGTCCCGGCAGCATGTTCAATGGTTACTATTTTTACGGGGATTACTGCTCTGATGTTGTCTGGCTGGCGAGTGAGGGCGAATCCGGCTGGACGTCAACCGAGTGGCCATTGGCGGCACCGACGCTGAACAGTATCTCAAGTTTTGGAGAAGACGAAGAAGGTAAGCTGTACATTGCCGATCGCAATGACGGTAGGGTTTACATGGTCACTGTCGAGACGCTGATATTTGCAGATTCCTTCGAATAGCTAAAGTTTTCTGAGGCTTCTGGGTGACTTGCGTCAATTTCTGCAAGGGTTGAGTGGCGTAAGATCAGTCCTGTTATGCTCGTGCGGACTCTACTCGTAAATTTTTCGGCAGGATTAATGCTGACGGTCTCCGTTTACGCCGCAGAAACAGTACCCACCGAAGTTCAGATGCCCGGCACCCAGCAGGGTGAAGTTATAAATCTCGAATCACCGGACAAGTGTGACAACTGCCACGAGGGATACAACGACGCCGACTCCGTTGGCGAACCCCAGGATGAACCTGTCACCGGCTGGCGTGGCGCCGGTATGGGAAATGCTGGTCGCGATGCCATATTCTGGGCGACGCTCGCGGTCTCGGAACAGGATTTCGACGGCTCCGGTGACCTGTGTATACGCTGTCACAGCACAAGTGGCTGGTATGGAGACCGCTCGACTCCGACGGATGGCTCCGGACTGGCAGCAAGCGACGATGACGGTGTCGATTGCGATACCTGTCATTCAATGACCAACCAGAACAATACCGAGCACCTTGGTGTCATGAACCCACCGTTCATTGCAAATTGCGCCGATGACCCTGTTACACCTGCCGGAACGTGCGAATCACCCAGCGAGGCTTACTATGGCAGCGGCATGCTATCGCTCTGGGATGGTACTGACAAACTTGGCCCTTATGCTGAATCGGCGGCCACACATTCTTTTATGCAATCTGAATTTCACCGGGATGTCGATTTCTGCGGTTCCTGCCATGATGTGTCCAACCCCGCGGTTGGCGACCTGGCGCCCAACCATGGCACCCAAATTGGTGCGCCGGCAGTTATCTCAAGTGGTGGTAACCTGGGCGGTCCGGTGGAAGACAAGGCGGCGTTTAACAATCCGGCCTATGCCTACGGTGTCATAGAGCGCACTTTCAGTGAGTACAAGGCCGGTGCTTTTCCAACGACCCGTGTTGGAGATTTCAATAGCCTGCCGGACGAACTCAAACTTGCAGGAGGCTCGCTGGAGGTCACCTACCAGGCCGCGCTGATTGCAGCGGAAGTGGCCGAGGAGCACGGTGGTATCGCGGGTGACTATGCCGATGGCACAGCAAGGTTCTTCAGTTGCCAATCCTGTCATATGCGCCCTGTTAAGAGTAAAGGCGCCAACAAGACTGCCGCCGAAATCCGTGATGATCTGCCCAGCCATGACCACACCGGTGGAAATTACTGGTTTGCCGACATCACCAGGTATCAGGATGACAACGATACCTTGCGTTTTGGCGGTGGGCTTGACGCAATACAAATCGCGGCACTTGAGTTGGGTCAGCAGCGTGCTGTCGAACACCTGAACCAGGCAGCATCGCTGAAGGTAATTGACAATACCCTGAAAGTCATAAACCTGACAGGTCACAAGCTGATAACCGGTTACCCGGAAGGCCGACGTATGTGGGTCAACATCAAGTGGTATGACAGTGGCAATACGTTGCTCAGGGAAGATGGCGCCTATGGGCCTATTGGCGCGACAGTCAGCAACCCGTCCGGCGGGCTTGATGTCAATGTCGAATCAATACTGGACCTGGATGGCGCCAACACCCGAATTTACGAAGCCCACTATTCAGTCACCAGGGCATGGGCACAGACCATCCAGGCACTGCACGGGTCGAATTTCGCGCTTAACTATGATCGTTACTCCGGTAATGTCGTGTGCACCGTCGGGGATTTTCTGCTTGATGATGAAGACCCTGGGAAAAAAGATGCATGCAAGGGTGACTTCGTCGATACATTCCATTTCACCCTCAACAACCACGTTTCGATGGACAATCGCATTCCTCCTTACGGGATGCAATACGATATTGCCCGCAAGCGCAATATCCTCCCGGTTCCAGAAGATCAGTACGGTGGTGCTGGCAGTGGCAGCACCTACAATTACTGGGACGAAATCACGCTCAATCCGCCAGCCGGCGCCCATCATGCGAATATTGAATTGCTTTACCAGGGAACGAGTTGGGAATACATCCAGTTTCTGTATCTGGCCAATGATCAACAAAATGAGTTTCTCGGGCAGGAAGGCGTCAACATGCTGGATGCCTGGCTTAACGCCGTTACCGCGATGGATCCCTCGCAACGCACCATGGTGGCACCTATCGTCATGGCCAGTGCAGAGTGGCTGGTCGACAGCGTTAACGTCCCACCAAGCTGTAACATTGACGAGCCAGCGGGTGAAGTTGAAATTCAAGCGGGGAGTCAAATCAGTTATTCGGGAACGGCCAGCGACAGCGACGGTTCGATAGCCAGTTACACCTGGAGTTTTGCAGGCGGGGAGCCGGCTTCAGCCAACGTCGAAGACCCCGGGCAAGTCAACTATCCTGAAGCGGGTACCTACACGACGAGCTTTAGCGCCACGGATAACTCAGGCGCAAGCTGCGAACCGGCGAGTGTAACGATAACGGTCATTGCCAGGCCGGCTGAAATATTTGCCGATGGTTTTGAGGGGGGATAAAACCCTTATTAATACTTGAATTTAACTAGTATTCAACTTCTTCCTGAACACAACAAGAGGCAATAATCGCAAGCAAAAAAAACCGGGCCATGCCCGGCTTTTTTATCTTGCTTCAGTTATATCTAACCGCTTTGTTTGCGACGGATTACCAAACCACCGAAACCCAGCATAATCAGGAACATTGTCAACAGACCCCAAGCTGACAGTGTTGGTATTGCGGTTGGCGGTGTCAGTGCGACATCAATATCCAATGTCAACTGCGGCGCCGCAGCGTAGTTTTCATCACCTGCCTGGTCAGCCGTCACGGAACATAACCCTTCAGTTAAAAAACTGACCGTGTTACCCGAAACCGTACACACGGAAGGTGTAATACTGGCGAATGTAACGGTTAATCCGGAACTGGCAACTGCAACCAGGGTTGATGTCGAACCAACGTAGCCGTAACCGGGGATTAAATTAAACAAAGTGATGACCTGGCTCCCCTGGGAAACATCGATGTCAATTGTTACCTGGGTCGCCGGATTGTAGTCGTCATCGCCCGCCTGATCTGCGGTGACGGTGCAGGTGCCGATAGCCGAATAACTGACTGTTGAACCAGTGACTGAACAAATGGAAGGCGTACTGCTTCCAAAGCTAACCGGCAGACCGGAGCTGGCAGTGGCACTCAGGGTGGATGATCCATCCACTACACCACTTGTCGGGTCAGCAGCCAGACCGCTGATGGTCTGGTCAGACTTGGCCACACCTATATCCAGCGTGACCTGGGTTGCATCATTGTAGTTGTCATCACCCGCCTGGTCCGCCGTGACGGTGCAGGTGCCGGATGCCAACAGGGTCACCGTGCTACCGGCAACCGTACATACAGATAGTGTGTTGCTGCCGAAGGTAACCGGGTTACCGGAAGCCCCACCCGTCGCACTCAGGGTCGTGGTATCACCCACATCACCGTTGGCCGGGGTGGATATAAAGTCGGTTATCACCTGGTCGGCCTTGGCAACCGTGATATCGAGGGTAACCTGCGGTGCCGCGTTGTAGTCCGCATCACCCGCTTGATCAGCGGTGACGGTGCAGGTG
>JABDPJ010000242.1 GCA_013042835.1 Lysobacterales bacterium | reverse complement strand
GGATGCAGGAGGCGGCCATCGCACACTCCACTGCGCTGGGTTGGTCGCCCGAAAAATATATCGAAATGGGGGCAGGCTGGGTGGTCCGGTCACACAAGATCACGTACCTGAAGCCGGCTTTCGTGGGCGATGAAATAGTCATCAAAACCTGGGTGACGAATATCAGGCCCGTCACGTCATTGCGCCGTTACCGGATATTGAATGCGCGCGGAGAAACCCTGGCCGAAGCGGAGACCGACTGGGCGTTCATCAATTACGAAAAACAGAAACCTACCCGGATTCCGGCTGAAGTCATTGCCAGTTTTCCGGTCGTCGAATAAATCCTGAATATATTCGGGTAAATAACTTAGGCCCACTAATCACTTTGGAGAATTCAAAATGCCCGAGCAGACAGCTGAACTTTTCAACTGGGACGATATTCCGCTTGAAAAATTGACGGGCGACATAAGTCGCCGCCTGATTACCGGCGAAAACATGATGATTGCGCATGTTTATCTCGACCAGGGTGCGGTGGTTCCGGAGCACAGCCATCACAACGAGCAGATCACTTACGTGCTCAAGGGCGCCCTTAAATTTCTGCTGGGTGAAGACCAGCAAACTGAAGTCATCGTCAGGGCAGGCGAAGTGTTGACCATTCCTCCCAACTTGCCTCACAGCGCAGTGGCTCTCGAGGACACGCTCGATGTGGATGTTTTCAATCCGCCGCGCCAGGATTGGTTGGACGGCAGTGACGCGTATCTGAGAGGCAAGGGCTGATTTGCGGAGCAAGTGTCCAGGAAAGGACCGGGGTCGGGCTGTTTGTGACAGGTGACCATGACCCAGATCAATTCATTTTCAGCCAGCTGTAAACAGATTCGAATATAATCAGCGCTACCCTTTTATGTCGAGACCAACAAGGAAAAACGATGGCAGAAAAGAGCGAGTCCGACCAGTTCGATAACCCCGGTTCTGTTGAAACGACAGGTATACCCAACCCGTTCACCGAACTGGTCAACTCATTCCGCGCTCTGAAGGGCGCGCCACGCGGCTTCTGGTACACGAATTACATCTACTGGCTCGATGGCGTGGCCTATTTCGGCATGCTGACGCTGCTGGCGATGTACTTTCATGACATCCTTGGCATGTCGGATGAATCGGGACACAGGATCGTCTCCGCGTACATGGCGCTGATCACCGGTTTTATGCTGATCTTTGGTCCGGTGTCGGACAAGTTGGGTGTGCGCAAATCTCTGATTGTCTCGGTGGTTCTGTACATCATAGGCCGCTCGGCGTTGCCGTTGGTTCCTCATTTTCTGCCCATTGATTCAAGTATGCTGCTGGTCGTCGTTTTTGCCGGCCTGTTACTGGCCGCCGCGGGCAACGGCTTTATGCAACCGGCATCCTACGCCGGTGTACGCAAGTTCTCCGACAAGGAGACGGCGACGATGGGCTACGGCCTGCTGTATGCCGGTATGAACCTCGGTATTGTTTTTATCGGTTTCATGTCATCAAGAATCAGGACGGGCATTGATCTCGGTGAGAACTTCCGCTTCGACGGTTTCGGCATCGAGGGCGTGATGTGGTTCTGCGTGCTGGTGAATGTCCTGATGCTTATTATCCTGGTGTTCTTTTTCACGCCGGCGGTCGAACGCGAGGCCGAGAAGAACGGGGACAATGGGAGCGGTGAGAACGGGGCGGGGCAGACTGGGCTCGGTGGGCAGGCAATCGGGAGTCCGCTGAAGCGCTTCCTCGACTGGTTAAAGATCAGCCCGTTGTCCAATGCCAGGTTCATGTTTTTCATTTTTGCCCTGATGCCGGTGCAGACGCTGTTCGCCTACCAGTTCCTGGTCATGCCGCAGTTCGTGACACGTGCCTTTTCCGACGTGGTGACCAATAACATGGAGGTGATCGTCAATGTCACCAACCCGTTGATCATCGTGCTGGGCGTGCCGGTGATCACTGCCATGACCCGCAAGGTCCCGGTTTACAAAATGATGGTTATTGGTTCACTGGTTTCGGCCCTGCCGACGTTCTTTTTCCTGCTGGGACCCAACTTCTGGTTATTGATGGCCTACCTGGTGTTGTTCTCAATCGGTGAGGCGCTCTGGCAACCCCGTTTCCTGCAGTATGCCGCCGAGTTGGCCCCCGAGGGCCAGACCGGTGCGTACATCGCCTTTGCGAACTTGCCCTGGTTCATGATCAAGTTCATAGCCGGCTGGTACACGGGCCGCATGATGGATATTTACTGCCCGGCGGAAGGAGCTTTGAATACTGAGACCATGTGGCTGATTTACGGCCTGGTGGCGATGGTTAGTCCCATCGCGCTGGTGCTGGCAGGCAAGTGGGTGCAAAAGGGGTTAAAGGAAAAGATTGCTTGATTTGTTCATGTCGCGCACCTGGCTGCGCGTAATATGATGACCAGTACTACTGTATCTGTGGATAAGGACTGTGGAAATCTATTCTTGCAAGCATATTTTCTGCGTCTTCGGCCATCTTGATTCTACCCAGACGGGTCAGAAGTTTTGCACTGATATCGATCACTTCAGGGTCGTGTGAAACAGGGAAATAGTTCTCCAGCGTTTTGAGGGCGGTCTGCCAGGCTTCCCTGGCGACGCCAGGTTGATTGGTTTTGGTGGCAATGTCACCCCGGGTGAGCATCGCAGT
>JABDPJ010000237.1 GCA_013042835.1 Lysobacterales bacterium | reverse complement strand
ATGACACCAGGCTTATGTTCAGCATCAACTTTAACCGTCACGGGCTTACGCAGGATAGAGCGGCTCATCTTCCTGATGGCGTTGGGATAAGTGGCCGAAAACATCAATGTCTGGCGGTTTTTCGGAGTGCGGCCGATGATATCGGTCATAACATCGAAAAAGCCCATATCCAGCATGCGGTCTGCTTCATCCAGCACCAGTGTCCTGAGTCCATCCAGCTGCAATGTTCCGCGGCGCAAATGATCCTGGATTCGGCCCGGCGTCCCGACAGCAATATGTGCGCCATGCGCCAATGAACCTTTCTGGGGTCCGAACGGCTTGCCGCCACATAACAGGACCAGCTTGATATTGGGTGTGCTGCGGGCCAGCCTGCGCAGTTCTTTACCGACCTGGTCGGCCAGTTCGCGTGTCGGGCACAGCACCAGGGCCTGCACCCCGAAGAACCGGGGGTTGATTTTTTCAAGCAACCCAAGGCCGAATGCGGCGGTTTTACCGCTGCCGGTTTTGGCCTGGGCAATGAGATCGCTGCCAGCAAGAACGTGCGGCAGGCTTTTTGCCTGGATTGCAGTCATTTTCATATAACCGAGCGACTCCAGGTTTTTCAGCTGGGCGCCGGATAGCGGCAGAGAAGAGAACTTGTCAGTGGCCAAATCGGTTAATCCTGTGTCGCACGACCGGCCAGCAGCCTGTCGAGGTGATCGGCAAATTTCTTGCGGTCGGTCTGGCTAAGCGCCGGTGGCCCGCCGGTATCTATTCCACTGGCGCGCAGCGTATCCATGAAATCCCTGATATTGAGGCGGGCCTTGATGTTCTCGGCGGTATACAGCTCGCCGCGGGGGCCGAGGGCACATCCGCCCTTCTCGATGACTTCGGCGGCCAGGGGGATGTCGCCGGTGATGACGAGATCACCTGCGGAGAGTCTCTTGACGATCTCATTGTCGGCCACATCGAAGCCGGAGGCGACCTGCAAAAAGTGGATGAAACGCGAAGGTGGTATGCGCACAGGCTGATTCGCAACCAGCGTCAGCTCAACTTTGGTACGCTCCGCCGCCTTGAACAGGATCTCCTTGATGACCACCGGGCATGCGTCTGCATCGACCCATATTTTCATATCAATCGCCTGCGGCGCCGGGCGCTTCTTTGCCTACCTGCTCAACTGAGAACTGCTTGTGTGACCCGTCGCAGAACGGCGCGTTAGCCGTGTGTTTACAACAACATAGCCAGGCGTCCCCGTCTTCCTCGGCGGTAAATGGCCGGGGCGTCAAGGTGGTGCCGGCATGGGAACCATCGCAAAAAGGCTGGTTTTTGGAACGGCCACAAGTACAAAAGAAATACTTCTTGTCCTTGGTGAGGGTTACTTTTTGGGGCTTGTTATCAGCGATATAGGGCTTATTCATCTGCTTGCTTCTCTAATCGACTCGTCAATGCAGACAACATGGGACCGGAACAGCTGAATGTCCAGCCTTTTACCCGAAGTAACTCTTCAGGAATCGCCGGCTGAGCTTTCCGGTTTCGCATCCGGACAGTTGCAGACTTCGTTGCCCTTGTCGAAGACTATGCGCCATTTGCCTGGCGCCTCGAGGCGCCAGATTGACGTGAACGTCGCCACCCGCTTGCCTTGCGGGTCGTAGACCGGACCGCTGCTTAATGCGAGCGTACCGGACTCCAGGACCTCGACCTGCCCGGGCGCCCACGAAAATGGCGCGGCCGAAGTATCATAAAAAGCTTTCCAGGCAGCCGTTACCGCCTGTTTGCCCCGCAACGGTGTATCGCCGACGAAAAATATCGTCTCATCCGCCAGGAAAGAGACAAATTGCTCGAAGTCACGTTGCGCCATGGTGTCCGCAAAGGCTTGCTCTGTATCCTTCACCTGTTGCTGGAGTTCCGTAAGACTTTGCTCTTCAGAACCTGTCGCAACGTTTGCGAACATGAAAACACAGGCGCTAAAAAGCAGGCTGATTCTGATCATCGTGTTGCTCCTCAACAATGGCCGTGCCGGTTTGCTAATGCTGTGCGAGAACCCGGGCGAACACATCACGGTCAACGTTACCGCCCGAGGCGACAACAGCGGCCTTTTGACCGGCAATGCGGGTGGACTCCTGCGCTGCCGCGGCCAATGCCGCCGCGCCGGCACCTTCACAGACATTATGCGTACACTCGTACATCATACGCATTGCCGCCGAGACTTCTTCGTCCGTGACCTCGACGATTCGATCAACACCCCGCAGGATAAGCTCAAGCGAGGCCGGCTCGGGCACACGGCAGGCCATGCCATCGGACAGCTGCGTTGTGACTTCTGATTCAACCGGGTGTCCGGCACCGAATGATCTCGCATAGGCGCGGGCGTGTGCCGAAACCACCCCGACAATCCGCGTTTCCAGGTTCAGGGCATCACGCGCCGCCATCATTCCACAGATACCCGAACCCAAACCGATCGGGACATAGACCACATCGAGCCCTTCCACATTCTGCAGCAACTCCAGGCTGTAAGTGGCCACCCCCGTCACCAACAGGCGATGAAATGCCGGCACCATGTGCAAAGACCGCTCCCGGGCCAATTTCTGTGCGAATTCACGCGACGCCTGGAAGTCTTCACCATATTCGATCAGCTTCACTCCGAGCGCCTGCATCGCGGCGTTTTTCTCAACACTGTTGCCATGCGGTACAACGATGGTGGCCGGAATCCCGTAACGGCGCGCGGCGAAACCGACGGACTGGCCGTGGTTGCCGCGCGTTGCGCTGATCACGCCTGCCGGAACCTGCCCGGAACGCGCCAGGTGGTCGAAATAAACCAGGCCTCCACGTATTTTGAATGCACCGACGGGACTGTGGTTTTCGTGTTTGACCCACAGCTCGGTTCCCAGCCGTTCACTCAGCAGTGGCCACCGATACTGCGGCGTTGGCGGCATGTCGTTGTAGACAACAGCAGATGCCGACTGGATGTCTTCAAGGGTTATGTGCATGGTTCAGACTCGCATATTGTTCATAATCCGGTGATCAAACAAGGTATTGCAGGTGTTCTTCACCGGTCCCACAGCAGCCGCCGAGTATTTTCACGCCGTAGCTTCTGTTCAGCTCCAGCATCAGGCCGCCCCATTCGGATACATTTTCCACCTGTAACTCCTCTGCGTTGTCCAGGTCACAGTGATCCAGGGACGATGCATTTGCCAGGCAGCCGATCAGCCTGTTAAAGAGTTCCGGGGGTTGTTTTTCTGCACACAGGAACCCCGGATAGGCGCAATTGACCATGAATCCCAGGGGTTGCCGCCCGGTGTTTGCGTCAATCACACTGGTTGCCGTTTCAAGGCTCGTGCCATCCAGCAAACACCCGTTTCGCATAATGACAAAACTGATGAAATAGGGCAGCCCGCTCTGCTCTATGGCCCTCGCGACACCA
>JABDPJ010000234.1 GCA_013042835.1 Lysobacterales bacterium | reverse complement strand
GCTCTCTTTCAGCACCTGCTCCATGCGCACCATGAGACGGGGCAGGAAGGCGTTTTCAAGTAGCCGCTGATAAGCAGGGATAGTGCCGTTATCGCCAAGGCGTTTGCCCTGGTGGAGGCCAAACCGGTGACTTAATGGTGGTGACTCTTCACGTTCTGCATAACCCAGCGGTAACTCACGCGCCTCGTTGAGCAGAGGCAGCACCGATAACATCGACGTGTTTTGCGGCGACACCTTCTTGACGTGCTCTTCGACCGTATCGACCGTGACATCCAGTTCGGCCGCAACCGTCTTGTTGTTGCTGTGGCTCATCCACCAGAACAGGTTCAACAGAATGGGCAGGGCGATGAGCATCGCGAATCCGGTTTTCCGGGCCAAACCGTAAATCCTTTCAACCTTCAGGTTTGCGCCGGCCAGGCCCGACTCCCCAAATATGACCTTGTTCATCAAATCCTTGATGAAAAAACTTTTGCCCTTGGAGGGCGAGCTTTGCGTGGCGGCCCGGCTCAGACTGAAATTATGCGCAAGCTGGCTCATGATGCGATTGAATGGCGTGCCTTCCTGCGTGCCGCTGGTAAGATAGATGCCACGCAACATCTGTTTGTTGGTGTAGCGGCTGGGTTTGAAGACGCGTTGCAGAAACTCTTCTATACCTTGCCGTGAAGCGCTGACCTGGCTGGGGAAGTTGTAAATCAACTCGCGCCGGCTGACGTCCCTTTCATCTTGCAGGCGCTGGACGAGGCGGGCTTCAAGCTGGTTCTGCAGGGCGCCGAACTCCTCACCAAAGCGTTCGATTGGATCATCTTTGATGCCATAGGTGAAGCCCCATACCTGGGCGCGTTCATGGCGGTCAAGGTCGCCGAAAAACTCCATGAATCCCGCCATCAGGTCACACTTGGTGAACATCAGGTAGATCGGAAACTGAATGCCGAGGCGTTCGTACAATTCCTGGATGCGGTTGCTGATGGCAATGGCGTTACGCTCGCGCTCCGCTTTACTCTGGCGCGCCAGTTCTTCCATGCTGATGGCCAGGATGATGCCGTTAATGGGGCGCCTTCTGCGGTGCTTCTTCAGCAGCTTGAGAAAACCGAACCAGGCTTTGTTATCGACCTTCTCGTTGCTGTCCTGCGTGGTGTATCGGCCCGCAGTATCGATCATCACTGCTTCGTCGGTAAACCACCAGTCACAGTTACGCGTTCCACCGATTCCCTGGATCTTTGACAGGCCCATTTTATCTGCGAGGGGGAACCGGAGGCCGGAATTCACCAGCAGCGTTGTCTTACCTGAACCGGGCGGGCCGATGATCATGTACCAGGGCAACTGGTAGATTGAACGGACTTTCTTGCCCCCGGAACTACTCTTCTTCAGGGTTTTCAGAGCTTCGTCGAAGCGGTCCTTGAGAACGCCCAGTTCCTCAGCGGATTGGGCGTCGGACGGGTCTATCTCATCTTCCGATGAAGCCAGGTCATTGGAGATTTCAGCGCTCTTTTTATTGTCCCGCCAGGCTTTGAAGAGTCTAAAAAGTCCATATATGGCAAATATGACCACGATGGTCACAATGCGGGAAACTACTGATTGCAAAGGCGCGGCAGTGCCGATGCGGATCAGTGGCCCGTAATACCAAATCAACACGGCAAGCACGCCCAGCCCCAGCAGGGCGGCCATGCCGTAGAACATCAGTCTGGAAATCAATTTCGACATCATGATCCTCGAGCCCTCTCCATCAGGGTGATCTCGACCCGGCGATTCTGCGCCCGGCCACTGGCTGTTGCATTGGATGCAATGGGCCGTGTGTCCCCCATACCCTCGGCAATCAGCCTGGCACGCTTGGAAACCGAATTATTTAAAAGCTCAACGACGGACTCGGCCCGGGCCTGCGAGAGGCTGAAATTGGAACTGAACCGCTTGTTTCTGCCCATCGGGACATCATCTGTATGACCGATCACCCTGATACGGCCCTTGGTCTGTTCCAGCCCTTCACCAACCCGTTGGATGATCTGATTGTAATCACTGCTGATTACTTCACTGCCGGAATCGAACAGGTTGTCGCCGGCAATGGAAACGACGATTCGGTCGGGTAACTCGTCAACGCTGACCTGTCCGGAACGTATCTCGGGTTCCAGGAATTCACGCAGGCCAAAGCGGGCCGGACCAGGGTCGGGAATATAGACCGCAGCGGGTGGGGCCAGCAGACGTGTCGGCAGTAAGGCTTCTTCACGGCCAATATTCATGACACGCGCATGAACCGGATCAATGTGGTTGCCGAGACTGAAACGCCACAGGCTGAAGAGGCCGACCAGCAACAGGATGGCGATACTGGCAGCGAGCCATGCGGGCACCAGCACTGCCTTGCTGACAGCAGATTTATTCATACCTTCCCAATGCGGGGAGAGCTCCGGTTCGGTTTCCTCGTGCTGGTTTCGAAGCGTGTAATAAAGGCTTTCACGAATTTCCGCGAGTTCATTGATACCGTTCGAATCCACGCGGTAGCGCCCCTGGAAACCCAGGGAGAGGCATACGTACATCAATTCAAGGATGTCAATGTTCCTGGCGGGATCCTGGTTCAACTTATTCAAAAGATGGAAAAAACGCTCACCACCGCGTGTTTCCTTGTGAAACATGCTCAACAGGCTTTGTGAATTCCAGATACTGCTTGCGCCCCAGGGCGTGGACATGACGAATTCATCAATCGTGGTGCAAAGCACGTAGCGGGCAATAAACACGGTTTTATCAGGGATTCCCGCACGCTGCGCATCGCGTTCGAAATTCTTGATTTCATCCGCCAATTGTTTGTGCAGACCCGTGGGGTTCGGGTGTGAACTGGTATTACGGATCTGGCTAAGCAGATTCAGTAATGTAGAGGCAGATTTTTCAAGCGGGTTGAGACCCGGCCGGCTCGAAAGGTCGACCTTGCGCCCCGGTTCAGCTTGCCGCTGAGGGCGGCGTTGCTGGGGCTGGGCACGTCCCCTGGGGTTGGGTTTGATGATGGTATGCTCATCATCCATGTCGAAGAAAGGATCATCTTTGTCTGGCATGTTGATTAACCTCTAATTGCCCAAAGCTCGAGCTCGAGCCCCGGGTACTTGCCACCGGGATGAAGCCCGAGGCCGGCCGAAGTGGACATCTTTTTCCACATGTCACCACGTTTGTTTAGTTCAAAGTAAGAAAAACCGGAATGAAAAGGAATCTGGCGTGGCGCCACCGCCAGTGCCTCGAGTTCGATGCCCGGCAGCTGTGACTGGATCAATTGTTTCATCACTTCCTTCGGGCCCACTTTTGCCTGCAGCGGGAACTGGCTGCGTAACTTCTCGGTAGGCATGTCCGCCTTGACTGCGAGCACGAAAACCGCATTGCTGAACAGGGACTTGTCATTAACGATCGCGAGATTAATACCCACCTTGGAGTAGTGCTTGAAGGGAATCTGCTGGGCACTATGTTCGAAAACGACACCAAGTGAGCGCCTCAACTCTTCCATCATGCTGATGAACGTAGTTGTCAGGTCGGTATGTACATATTGCGGCAGTCCTGACGGACGGTGATCTTTGCTGGTAAATGTCGCCAGCTCGCCGGCCAGTTGCAGGCAGAGCTGAAACAAAGCCTCCGGGTGAAACGAAGGCAGGTTTTCCAGGTGCGCAAACAGCGGCTCGTAGCCATTGATCAACTGTAGCAGCATGTAGTCCTCGACCTGCGCTGTGCCGCCGCCACGACCTTCAGCGCCCAACCTGACAGCGATTGCTTCGGCGCGTTGCTTGAGCAGGCCCTGGACCTCCTTCACATAACCCTTCAGCTTTTGGTCGTTGATGCAATCCAGCGACGGCGCAATGAATGTGTCATCCAGCACGACACGCTTGTCGCTGCGTACCTCGATGATGCGGCCTATACCGATACATGCGTATTCCGTGCGTTCATCACTTTCCGTCAGGATCACCAGGTTTTTCCGCCCCAGTTCAATCGGCGCATTGGAGTCTTCCGGCAGGCTTGCGTCGCGCACGTCTGTAACTTCAATTCCGTAGCGGGCCGCATGATCCGAATCTTCCTCGCGACTGGCCTCGGTCGCATTGGGCCGTCTTTCCAGCAAACAGAGGTAGAAGTTCTCGTCCTTGGTGTTTTTATCCGGCTCTATCGGCAAGGGTGGAGCATCCCCGGCCGGGATGTTGATCGTCGTCCCGTCCGGCAAAATCGCCTTGCATTTTTCAATTTCGATTTTGCCAAGATTCAGAGCTTCCTGGTTGATGTGCAGTTCATCGATACCCCAGGAGTAAGGCCGCAATGGGGCACACCGATTCTCAATCAGTGATTCAAGGTAACGGTCGTTTTGCTGGAAGTGCTGGGGCCGGAGGAACATGCCCTCCGACCAGATTATTTTTGAAGTCCATGACATAGTGGCGTTTGTATCCTAGTCTGCGACTGAAGTGGATATTCTGGTCTGCTCAAGCGTTATGCTGATACCCTTGGTATCGCCCTGAACGACTGGAATGCTCGTGCGCCACGCGGCGTTGTCGATGTCACGGTAACCGGCAACAAGTCCGATGGCCGTGGTGAGGGGGTTGAGTTCCATGGGCATGGGGCGGCTGTCACCAGGCTGCAAAACCAGCTGTGTTTTGCCAAGCAAATCCGGGCCAAGAGCAGCGCCCGATGGCTGGGTCAGGCTCATGTAATCAAGCCTGTTGAACTGTTCGGTCGAGACGAGTTCAAGGACGTGAAGAATAATTGGCGATGGCCTGCCTTGCATATCAGGATTTACATCTGCGGTGGCCGCGACTTGCATATCGAGCTTTTCACGCTTGGGAGCACCGCCACAAGCGCTGAGAGTAATCATTATCGCGATACCAAGCAGCGTGATAAATGTCGACTGAAATACGGATCTTGCATGAGCTTTTGGATGGTTCATTGTTATCGTTCCTTACGTGTGTTTTTCAGACGGTCAAGTTGTTCTTCATACGCGCGTGAGAATTCCTTGCCGAACAATTGCTGGAAATCATCCTCGGCTTCACCCGCTATTTCGTCAAACAACAGTTTAAATATATCCCAGTATTTGGCTTTTTTCCCACCTGGCAGAATATTGTCGAATATTGAGTCGGAAACGATCCGGTTTTCAAGTGATTTCGGATTGAAGCGGTGCAAAACACTTTGCAGCGCGGCCTCCATACCCGCGATGACGGCCATCTGGTGGGCATTTACATCATCAAAGCCCTCTGATATGGCATTGACACCACTTTTGTAGGCCGGGTCTTTCTTGCTCAGCAACTGGAGGAGCGTCCTGGTTTTTGATGTCGAAAACTTGAACGGATTGTTTTCCGCGGGACGGATCATGGTCTGATCGAGCCGGAATTCACTTTTGATATGGGTTCGCCCGCCCAGCGTCTGAATCAGGCCCTCCGTAAACTCGATCACCATTCTGCCGATCTGTTCAAAAAGTACATCCGGATCATAAGCAGAGATCTGGCCCGGCTCCAGGCCCGCACCGCGGGCGAAAGCGGCCATAGCGTCACCACCTTGTGCAACCGGCGCCACCGGGGGTGGTGCTGCAGCCGGCTTGCTGGCCGGTTTTGGAGGCGGTGGCGTTGTGGGTTTTGCCGCAGTCGGCGGCTCCTCGGTAACCGGTTCCGGCGGGGCAGGGGATGCTTCCGGAGCTACAAACATACCCGTTGCTTCATCCCAGTTATCAGGGAAGTCATCGGTATCCGGGGTATCGAAAGCATCGTCCTTTTCAGGAATTTTAAGCATCCCGGTTGTTTCATCCCAGTTGTCCGGGAAATCATCCGCGTCGAACGGTTCGGCCGGGCGGTCGGAAGTCGGCTTGGGCGCGGAGTCATGACTGGAAGGTTTGAATGCTTCACTGAGGGGCGTTTGGCGCTGTTCCAGTTTCTCCGCTGTTTCTTCTTCCTCTGAATCCCCGTCATCGCCAAAATCCATGAGGCTGTCAATACTCACGGGCTTACCTAGTGAACCATCATCGACGGGCGCCAGCGGAGCGTTTACATCCTTGAGGAAATCATCTTCCATATCCGGCGTCGAACCGGCCTTTTCAGGCTCAGCGAACGGATCGTCATCAAACGGATCGGGTTCGGCGAACGGGTCCGGCTCTGATGATGCCCCGGATGCCGCGAACGGGTCTTCAAAAGGATCGGCGCCGACCATGGTCGCATCCTCACTGGTCAGCGGATTGCCGGCCAATGAATCGTCGTCTATCTGCACCTCGAATTCATAGTCACCGATTCTGAACCGGTCCCCCGGGTTCAGCTTGACGGGGTCATTGCGTGTCAATCGCTCTTCGGAGCCGTTCAGAAAGACTCCGTTGGTGCTGGTATCGGTTATGAAATAGTCGTCGCCTTCCTTGCTTATTCGGCAGTGCACACCGGAAAGGAAGCGTTGCGGGTCCGGGATGGCCCAGTCATTGTCGTGGCTTCTGCCGATGGTGAACGAATCTGACTCGGCATGGTATTCCTGTTGCTGACTGGGAGTGAGCCGTTGATAACTGGTGATTTTAAGGCTTAAAGACATAGCTGATTAGCCTCCACGATGCGTCCCTGAATTCGTAAAATAAAAGCATAACATGGATATACAGTTCCTCACCTGAAATGGCGTTGGCTATTGTATTTTCTGGGTACTATATAGTGATCGAATGCTTTGAAATACCACTCTCATTGCGTGGTAAATTCATCCCAATCAATACCTTATCCGCCTCTTTCACGAAGCCTCACTTGTATCGCAGTGTTAGCTTGTTGCGCCCGGTAGAATTTACACTATACTCTATAGGAGAATCGTGTATACGTTATACACTTTAAAACAAGAATAGCAAAAGCTCCAAACCGCAGTGGAATTTTTTGATCCAGGTTAAAGGATTCCACCGAGGTTTCTTTTCGTCGGAATTTTCAGGCGACGGAGTTATAAGGGAGGGTTAAATGCGACTATCGGCTGAAGATCTGATCCAGCCAGTATCCGACGATTTACCATGTGGTGAGGACTTGGAATACGATCCTGCGTTCCAGCAAATGGAAGTCATGATGCAGGCAACCGACGAACAGGAGTTCGGTGATACCGTTATACCAGGCAGTGGGCCTGACTGGAAAGGCGTCGCCCAGCAAGTGGATGATCTTAATCCCCGGACCCGTGACCTCCGCGTGCTGATTTACGGCGCGCTCGCAGATTTACACCTCAAAGGGCTAGACGCATTCAGTCAATCATTGGAAGCAGTCAATGACTGCATGGAAACGTTCTGGGACAACATTCACCCGGAACTTGATGCCGATGACAACAATGACGCGACCATGCGTTACAACATGCTGCAGGTATTGAATGATTATGAACTCGTCTGCAAAGGGCTTGAAAATGCCCCCCTGGTAGAGATCAAGGGCCTGGGCGCGTTCTCCCTGCATGACATTGAACTGGCGGAAGGCAAGATCGCTCCTGCACAAGACGAGGAGGTCAATGACATCGCATTGATTCAGGGCGCATTCGGTGATGCTGATCCGGAGCTGATGACCGCGCTCGGTGAGGGTGTCAGCGGTTCGATCGCACAGTTAAAACGCGCTGCGGAACTATGGGACTCACTGGCCACAAATTCACAATCATTGAGCAATGAGGATACACTCAAGGCTTTAAATGAGGTGCAGGAGGCTGTCGTCAGATATGCCCCCGTCGCCGCTGCGGCCCTGGATGACGAGGGTGAGGAAGCAGATGCGGAAGCAGGACCGGCGGCAGCAGCCGACCCGATCAGCGGTGCGATCAATAGCCGCACGGACGTGATTCGCATGATCGACAAGATTTGCGATTATTATGCGGCCAACGAGCCGTCCAGCCCGATTCCATTACTATTGCGCAGGGCGCAACGCCTGGTGCCGAAAACCTTTTTCGAAATTCTCGAGGATATCGTTCCGGACAGTGTTTCGCAGGCGCAGGCAATCAGCGGTTATTCAGAGCAGCAGGAGTAATCGTTCGAAATCGAAAATTGAGGGTTAAGGTTAGAGATAAAAATTTGGAAGTTGCGTTTAACAATGAACTACAGTCAGGAGATAAATAATGGGTTCAGGAAGTAGTCAGAAATTTATTGCGCGCAATCGTGCGCCGCGTGTTCAAATCGAATACGACGTGGAGCTTTACGGTTCCGAGAAAAAGGTTCATTTGCCGTTCGTGCAAGGCGTAATGGCAGACCTGGCCGGTAAGCCTACCGAGGCGCCACCACCGGTTGCGGACCGCAAGTTCATGGAATTTGATGTCGATAATTTCGATGACCGCATGAAAGCAATGAAGCCCCGCGCTGCATTCCGGGTCGACAACACATTGACCGGTGAAGGCCAGTTGAGTGTCGATCTGACCTTTGAAAGCATGGACGATTTTTCTCCTGAGGCCGTGGCTCGTAAAGTTGATTCGTTGAATCAACTGCTCGAAGCACGCACGCAACTCGCCAACCTGGTGACCTACATGGATGGCAAGACCGGTGCTGAAGAGCTGATCGCAAATGCCATCAAAGATCCGGCACTTCTGCAATCACTGGTCGCAGCGCCAAAACCGGAAGATGGCTCAGAAGAAGAGGGTGAGGACTAATCATGGCTGAAGAACAGAAAGTCTCCGGACAACAGGCAGCAACAGCAGTCGAGGAATCAAGTGATTTCGCGGCACTGCTGAACCAGGAATTCAAGCCCAAGAGCGACCGCGCCAAGGAAGAAATCAGCTCGGCGGTGGAAACCCTGGCCGAGTATGTGCTCAAAGACACCGCGGTGGTTTCAGAAGATGCCGTTGCATCAATTGAGTCACTTATCGCGCAGATAGACCAGAAACTGACCGAGCAGGTCAACAAGATTATGCACCACGAAGATTTCCAGCAACTGGAAAGCGCATGGCGTGGTCTCTCCTACATGGTCAATAACACTGAGACAGACGAATCCCTCAAGATCAAGGTCATGAGCATTTCTAAAACCGAATTGCACAAGACGCTTAAGAAGTACAAGGGAACCGCCTGGGATCAGAGTCCGCTGTTCAAGGCGATGTATGAGCAGGAATACGGCCAGTTCGGTGGTGAGCCATTTGGCTGCCTGACGGGCGACTACTATTTTGACCATAGCCCACAGGATGTGGAAACACTCCGTGGCATGTCACAAATATGTGCGGCCATGCACGCGCCGTTTATTTCAGCCGTGGCGCCGAAAACACTACAGTTCGACTCATGGAGTGAACTCAGCAACCCGCGCGATCTGACCAAGATTTTTGGCACACCCGAGTATGCCGCCTGGCGTTCACTGCGTGAGTCTGACGATTCCCGTTACCTGGGACTGGCCATGCCGCGCTTCCTTGGCCGGACGCCTTATGGTGCGAATACAGATCCGGTTGAAGCTTTCGACTTCGAAGAAGATACCGAAGGTGCCGATTCGTCTAATTACACCTGGTGCAATGCAGCTTATGCAATGAGTACCAATATCAACCAGTCATTCAAACTTTATGGCTGGTGTTCGCGAATTCGTGGAATCGAATCTGGAGGGGCTGTTGAGAACCTGCCCACTCACTCTTTCCCGACTGACGATGGCGGTGTTGACATGAAATGCCCAACCGAAATCGCCATCAGCGACCGAAGAGAGGCAGAACTGGCCAAGAATGGCTTCATGCCCCTGATTCATAAAAAGAACTCCGATTTTGCGGCCTTCATAGGTGCGCAATCGTTGCAAAAACCGCAGGAATACGAAGACGCTGATGCAACGGCGAATGCGAACCTGGCGGCACGCTTGCCCTATTTGTTTGCGACCTGTCGATTTGCGCACTACCTGAAGTGCATCGTGCGGGACAAGATCGGTTCATTCAAAGAAAGGGAAGACATGGAGCGCTGGCTCAACAAGTGGATCAACCAGTACGTTGACGGTGATCCGGATGGTTCCAGTGAAGCAACGAAGGCGCGCAAACCGCTGGCCGATGCCGAGGTAGTCGTGGTGGAAGACGAATCCAACCCGGGTTATTACAAGTCGCGGTTTTACCTGCGGCCGCATTACCAGCTGGAGGGTTTGACCGTTTCATTGCGCCTGGTGTCAAAGTTACCGTCGGCGAAAAGCTGACAAGCCGGTGGCCTGGAACGTACGCTCGAATGCCCGGGTCTGTTGCAAGACCCGGGTATTTGTGAAGTGCTTCACATCAAAAGTTTAGCATTTGGACTATATTACAAGGTGAGAGCGGTTAGCTATTGCTGAGAGGTCATGGCTTAAAGCTCCGGACAATCCAAACGGTGAGTGTTTAACTGATTTTTACCAACATAATTCGAGGAAAATAGATATGGGTGTTCATTTAAAGATTGACGGAATTGAAGGCGAATGCACTGCAGCCAACCATGAAAAGTGGATCGATTTGCAGAGCTGGAGCTGGGGTGTTAGCAACAGCTCAAGCGTAGGTATCGGTACGGGCATGAGCCGCGGAACGTCCTCGGTACAGGATTTGAGCATCTCCAAAGTCATGGACAGCGCCAGTAGCAAGATGTTCATATCCTGCTGCACGGGTAAGGTATACCCGGAAATCACTCTACATTGCACCTCGGTTCAAGGTGACGATGAACCTGAAACCTGGCTGGAAATCATATTGACTGATTGCATTTTCACGAGCGTGCAGGAAAACGGTTCAGCCTTTGAGCCAGGCGGCACTGAAAGCGTCTCGATCGCCTTCAAGGAACTCTCAGTCGATGTCTTTGTACAGGACGAGAAGGGTGCACTGAAGAGCAGTGGCGTCAAGACTTACGATGTCGCTGGAACCAAAGGGACGCAATAATCGAGGGTATTTCCCCGGGCGACTCTTAAAATGTAAAGGCGTTCCCAAGGCGGGCCGTTTAGCGGTCCGCCTTGGCTAATTTATTACACTCCAATCGGGCTAACTCATGACTGCTGAATTATTGATACAAGCCGGAGATCCTAAAGGCGCGCTACAGGCTCTCCAGGAAGAGGTTAAAAAGCAACCGGGTGACGCGAAATTGCGCGTTTTCCTGTTTCAATTACTGGCTGTCAACGGACAATGGAAACGTGCCCAGACACAGCTCGAAATAGCAGGTCAGTTGAACCCGGAAGCCGAACCCATGGTGCAGGCCTATCGCGATGTGATTAATTGTGAACTGCACCGCGAAGCGGTTTTTGAAGGCAAAAGCAAGCCCTTGATATTTGGAGAACCAGAAGAATGGCTGGCCCTTCTGGTCGAGGCCCAGCAGGCGTTCGCCAATGGCAATCTGGATGGTTTTTCAAAACTCAATGAAAAGGCTTTTGAACAGGCTGAGTCGCGCAGTGGCAGGATTAATGACGAAGGGTTCGAGTGGCTGGCCGATGCTGACCAGAGATTCGGGCCGGTATTTGAGTTCATTTTTAACGGGCAGTATTACTGGGTTCCAATGTCAAGGGTGAGTAAATTACATACCGATGAGCCCTCTGACCTGCGCGATCTCGTTTGGCTGCCGGCTGAAGTCACATGGACCAATGGCGGTAAATTGATGGTAATGCTGCCGGTGCGTTATCCGAAACTGGAAGGCGTGTCGGGAGGCGGATTGCTTTCCAGAAGAACAGATTGGGTAGAGCTCGACGCGGGGCATTTAGAAGGAACGGGGCAGCGAATTTTCGCAACAGAGAAAAAAGACTACTCACTTCTGGAAGTGCGTAGCATAGAATTCGATGAGTCATAACTAGGAATGGGAAAATGGTCTCTTAAAGAAAGACTTCAACCCTCATTGCTAGACCGGTTGACCGATTTGCAACCTGAGAACACCAAGGAAAGCACTTCACAGCAAAGCATGAGTCAATCGCAATTCAAGGAAGCGGTGATCCGCGACCTTAGCTGGCTGCTTAACTCCGTAGCCATGGATGTTTGTGTAGACCTGGACAAGTTTCCCGAAGTACAGCGTTCCGTGCTGAATTTTGGTTTGCCGGATTTATCCGGGCATACTTCTTCGACAGTGGATGTGCGCACGATAGAAAAAGCCATCAGGGGCGCAATTTTGCAGTTTGAACCACGAATTATGCGTAACAGCCTCCAGGTCAAAGTGCATACAAACCCTGAAGAGATGTCGCATAACTCCATGATTTTTGAAATAACTGGCGCTGTCTTCGGCCAGCCTTCGCCATTTCAGGTGGTCTTGAAAAGTGAACTTGATCTCGAATGCGGCGATTTTAAATTAGCCGAGAGCTTCGATTGATTCCAAATGGATACACGACTACTACATCATTACAATATCGAACTGGATTTCATGCGGGAAATGGGCAACGAATTCGCCCATCATTTTCCAAAGGTGGCCGGCCGGCTTGGCATGGAAGGCCTCGAGTGCGCTGATCCCTACGTAGAAAGGTTGCTCGAGGGCTTTGCCTTCCTGTCAGCGCGCGTGCAACTCAAGATTGAGGAAGAGTATCCGAAGTTCTGCCAGCACTTGCTGGAAATCGTTTATCCGGACTACCTTGCACCGTTACCTTCCATGACGATCGTGCAGATGGAGCCCGACTGCTCCGATTCGGACCTCGCATCCGGATTTATAATTGAAAAGGGAACGGCCCTGCTAAGCGGGTTAGGCCCGAACATGCAAACCCCGTGTGAATACCGAACCTCACATGAGGTTGAATTGTTTCCGATCAAAATTGTTGAAGCGGAATACCTTGGCACGCGCGCTGCACTTGCGAATCTCGGTATCAAGCCGGAACGGCGTGTCTCGTCCGGTTTACGGATTACCATCGAAGTAGCCAAGGGCCTTGAAATCTCAGATCTCAACATGAAAGAACTGCCGCTGTTCCTCGGTGGCAGCGGCACTGTCCCACTGGCCCTTTATGAACACATCCTGGCAGGCAACTGCGGTTTGTCCATTCTTACGGGCGCCAAGAAAGACCGCAATGTATTTTCGCTGTCAGCGGACCATGTAACCAACTACGGCTTTCAGCCTGAACAGGCCATGTTGAATTACCAATCGAAGTCTTTTGAGGGTTACCGGTTATTAAGGGAGTATTTTGCATTTCCAGAGCGCTTCAGGTTTATCAACTTCAAGGGTCTGGATAAGGTATTGCCGAAGTCCGGAGGTCGCAGGTTCGAGTTGGTGGTGCACCTCGACAGCCGCAACAATGATCTGGAAAACGTCATCGGCGCCGGTAATTTCCTGCCGTTTTGTACGCCGGCGATCAACCTGTTTCCAAAGAGGGCGGATCGGATAACGCTCAACGACAAAGACCACGAATTTCACGTCCTGGCGGACAGAAGCAGGCCCCTGGACTATGAGGTTCACCAGGTCATGTCGGTAAAAGGCTATGGTAAACAGTCAGAAGAACGGCAGCAGTTTTTACCATTCTACGGACTCAAGAATGACCATGTACCGGCAGAGCATTCCGCATTTTTCACGATTCGAAGAAGACCTCGATTGCTGTCGTCAAAACAACATGCCAGGGGAGCAAGATCAGGTTACCTGGGCCAGGAGGTATTCATTTCGCTGGTCGACTCCAATGAGTCTCCTTACAGCAGTTCACTGGCGCAACTGGGAATCACCACGCAATGCAGCAATCGCGACTTGCCGATGCAGATACCGTTGGGCCAGAAAGACGGCGACTTTTCTCTGAGTGTCAATGCACCGGTTGAAATCATCAGGTGCGTGGCCGGCCCAACGAGACCAGAGGCGCAGGCAACCACCGGGGATTTTGCCTGGCGACTGATTAATCACCTGTCGCTCAATTTTCTCTCACTGATTGATGACAATCCCGATGAAGGGGCCCAGGCATTGCGTGAGTTGCTCGAGTTGTACAGCAATGGTCACACGGTAGCTGAGCGGCAAATTAACGGTCTGCTTGCCGTGACAGCAAAAGCAGTCACTCGGCGATTACCAATTCCCGGCCCGATAAGTTTTGGCCGTGGTCTCGAAATCACGCTGATTCTTGACGAAACAGGCTTCGAGGCGGGGGGTATGTACATGTTCGGCGCGGTGCTGACCGAGTTTTTCCGTAAGTACGTATCCATTAACCACATGACAGAAACAATTATTCTCACAGAAAGCAAAACCGAGGTTGGCAGATGGCCAGTGAAGGCAGGTCTGAGACCACAGCTCTAGAATTTCTGCTACAGGTCAGTGAAAAACCGTATCGCTACGGTTTTTTTCAGACTGTGCGACGTATCAATTGTTACTACAAAGACAAGCCGTTGACGGGAAAAGCCTTCAAGCCATCTGACGATCCGTTACGGTTTACCCAGGAACCCTACACTTTCTTTGCACCGGCCACCCTGGGCGGACTCGAGATAGAGGGGTCGTCGCCATATCCGCGCCTGTCACAGCGATTCCTGGGATTGTTTGGCCCCAACGGGCCCATGCCGTTGCACCTGACCGAATACGCGCGGGATCGTTCACGACATCACCGTGATCATGCCATGACCGGTTTTGCTGACATGTTTCATCACCGGGCAGTGAGCCTTTTCTATTCCGCCTGGGCGCAGTCACAACCCACGGTGCAGGCAGACCGCCCTGGAGAGGATCGCTTCGCCATGTACGTCGGTTCCTTGTTTGGAGTTGGGTTGCCCAGTCTCCGAAACGCCGATTCCATGCATCATATTTCAAAACTTGGCTTCGCCGGCCACCTGAGCAGTTTGTCTCGCCATGTCAGCGGCCTGGTTTCGCTGGTCCAGGGGTATTTTGATGTACCCACACGGGTTGTCGAGTTCATTGCCCACTGGATGAAAATACCCCCCGACGAAACATTCCATCTTGGAACCGGTGGAATGAATGGCTGCCTGGGCCGGGATACCATCATTGGAGCACGGGTCTGGCAACGTCAGGATAAATTCCAGGTTCGCCTCGGACCGCTCAGCCTGGAAAAGTATGAGGAGTTTCTACCTTCCGGCAAGTCTTTCCAGGCGCTCGTTTCCGTGGTCAGGAATTACGTTGGTCTTGAATACCTGTGGGAAGTAAACCTCGTACTGAAAAAAGAGGAGAAACCCGTGACATGCCTTGGAAAAAGTGGCGCCCTGGGCTGGACCAGTTGGCTGGAGACGGAAAGCCAGGTTGACCATGTCGATGACCTGCTATTGCAGGTCGAGAATTATGCACACTAACAACTAAACATATTGACCGAATGACCCACTTAGAGTGAGAAGGAGATAAGATCGTGACAGAAATTAGCAGAGGCGCATTATTTGGCAAATTGAACAGTTTGCTCTACCAGGCCATAGAAAGCGCCACCGTATTTTGCAAAATGCGCGGCAATCCCTATGTCGAACTGGTTCACTGGTTGCAGCAGGTATTGCAATTGCAGGATTCCGATCTGCGGCGCATCGTCGATCACTTCGATATTGAAATTGGCCACCTCGCCGCAGACTTCACCAAGGCGCTGGACCGCTTGCCGCGTGGTGCGAGTTCAGTCAGCGACCTGTCTTCTCACCTCGAAGAAGCTGTGGAACGCGCGTGGGTATACGGCAGCCTGATGTACCAATCGCCGCAGATCCGCAGTGGCTACCTGGTAATAGGCATTTTGAAAAGCCGGGCGTTGCGAAGCGAGTTACTGGGAATCTCAAAGCAGTTCGAAGCCATAAAGATCGATACACTGGTTGACGATTTTGACAAGATTACAGACGGTTCCCCCGAAGACCACCTGGTTGCTTCCGATGGCAGCGACCTGACATCCGGCGCAGGGGCCCCAGGGGAGGGCGGTGGTCCGCTCGGTAAGGGTGAAGCACTGGCCAAGTTCACCGTGGACCTGACAGAACAGGCCAAAAACGGTGAACTCGATCCGATCGTGGGGCGCGATGAAGAAATCCGCCAGATCGTTGATATCCTGATGCGACGCCGCCAGAACAATCCCATTCTTATCGGCGAAGCAGGCGTAGGTAAAACTGCCGTTGTAGAGGGTTTTGCCATGCGCCTGGCATCCGGTGATGTACCTCCGCAGCTGAAAAATGTCGCCCTGAAAGTACTGGACCTTGGCCTGCTCTCGGCCGGCGCCAGCATGAAAGGGGAGTTTGAACAGCGGCTGCGTCAGATCATTGACGAGGTGCATGCATCCGAGACACCGATCATACTGTTCATCGATGAGGCGCATACATTGATCGGCGCCGGCGGGCAGGAAGGCACCGGCGACGCGGCCAACCTGTTAAAGCCTGCACTGGCAAGAGGTACACTGCGCACCGTGGCTGCCACGACGTTTGCAGAGTACAAGAAGTACATCGAAAAGGATCCGGCCCTGACGAGACGTTTCCAGACCGTGCAGGTGGGTGAGCCCAGCGAAGAAAAGTGCATCCGCATGTTGCGCTGTATTTCTCCTGTCATGGAGCGCCATCACGAAGTTCAGGTATTCGACGAAGCAGTTGCATCGGCAACCACCCTTGCACACCGTTACATTCCGGCAAGACAACTGCCCGACAAAGCGGTTAGCCTGCTCGATACCGCCTGTGCGCGTGTTGCGGTGGCTTTGCATGCCACACCTGCGCCGCTAGAGGATTCAAAGAACCGTATCACGGCACTGGAACTCGAAGAAGAGATTCTGGAGCGGGAGGGCGCTGTTGGCCATGCCGATGAGGCCCGTGCTGAAAAGCTCGCCGAAGAACTTGCCGAAGAGCGCCAGCGCTGCGCCGACCTGACTGAAAGGTGGGAGCAGGAAAAAGCACTGGTCGACGAGATTCTCGGTCTGCGTACGCGCCTGGTCGGACTCAACGATGGCGATGCTTTAGTGGATGAAGAACCGGTTGCTGAGGAAGCCGAAGAGCCAGGGGCGTCCGAGACCCGGGAAGCGGTTGAAGCTGAGCCCGAAGCCGAGCCCGAAGCCGCAGAGGATAATCAAGAGGAAGATGCGGCCGCATTGAAAGATTCACTCGATGACTTGCAGAACAGGTTGAAGGAACTGCAGGGCGAGCAACCACTGGTGTTCCACAGTGTTGATTCGGCAGCCGTCGCTTCGGTGGTTGAAGACTGGACAGGCATCCCAGTTGGCAGCATGGTCAAGGATGAGATCGAAAGCATCCTGAACATGACAGACCAGTTGCGTCAGCGGGTAGTCGGCCAGGATCATGGCCTGGAAATGATTGTCAGCCGCGTTCAGACCGCCCGCGCTCAACTGGACAATCCGAGCAAGCCAATCGGTGTGTTCATGCTCTGTGGGCCCAGTGGTGTGGGTAAGACGGAAACCGCACTGGCACTCGCCGAATCAATGTATGGCGGCGAGCAAAACCTGATCACCATTAACATGAGCGAATTCCAGGAAGCGCATACGGTTTCCACCCTGAAAGGTGCGCCTCCAGGTTATGTCGGCTATGGCGAAGGTGGTGTTCTGACCGAGGCCGTCCGGCGCCGTCCATACAGTGTCGTGCTGTTAGACGAAGTCGAAAAAGCCCATCCGGACGTCCACGAGATTTTCTTCCAGGTATTCGACAAGGGCGTAATGGAAGATGGTGAAGGCCGCGTGATTGACTTCAAGAACACCTTGATTTTGCTGACTTCAAATGTCGGCAGTGAAGAGATCATGAACTTTGCCAAGGATCCGGAACTGATGCCCGATCCTGAAACCGTTGCCAAGGCGCTGCGGGCGCCGCAGCTGAAGATATTCCCCGCGGCCTTGCTCGGCCGTATCGTCAGCATCCCTTACTATCCGCTGAGCGATGAGGTGTTGCACCTGATCATTGTCCTGCAGTTGAAGCGGATCGTTAAACGGATGGCTGCAAATCACGATATTCCGCTGACTTACACCGACGCAGTACTGGAATTGATCGCGGCGCGTTGTACGGAGCTGGAAAGTGGCGGCCGTATGATTGACGCCATTCTGACCAATACCGTACTACCCCAGATCAGCCGGGAACTGTTAGCCCGTATGGCAGAGGAAAAGCCGCTGAAAGCCATTGAAATTGACGCCAAGGACGACAATTTCATTTACAACTTCAGCTAAAGCAACAGGCAGGCCGGGTTGAATTATGTCAACCCGGCTGGTTCACGTGTCAGTCAGGAATTCTCAGCCGTTACCAATGACGGTATATTCAATACAGAACTGGTGCATGTTCTGCGTCCGGCCAAGGAAGATTCTTCCACTGCCTCTGAGTTCTATGCTGGACCGGTGCAATTTTTCAACCGTATTTCCTTGCAGGACAAGGCTGCCGTTGGTACTGAAGTCGCGCAGTAAAAACTGGCCGTTGCGGTAAAGGAATTCCGCGTGCTCCCGTGAAATCGTGGGGTGATCGATGGTTTGGTCACAATCCATGCCCCGCCCGAACAGGAATCGTATCAGCATGGGGTCGAAGCGCATTTGCCGCGTTCTGAAGCGGGCAGTCATCAAAAATGATCGGGACGGGACATCTTCAGTTTTAGCAACCTCGGTAATGGCCTCGCCGGCATCCGGTTCCAGCAGTTCATAGACTTCGATCATGCCGGCTTTGCCCTGCATGCTCAGTGGTCCGACCCGCCTTAATTGGTCACGCAGGTTTTCCCGCACCAGCTCCGTGCTGGTCGATGAGACCAGGGTCTGGTTGGCTTTGGCCTGTTGCGCAAGGCGCGCCGCCATATTAACCGTATCGCCATAGACATTAGCGCTTACACAGACTACCGCTCCGCTATTGATGCCGATTCTCATCGCAAGTTGGTGTTCCAGCATCGATGCGTTGGTATGCATTTGTGAATGCAGCTGGCTGGCGGTGATCAGGGCAGCCTCCGGTGATTCGAAGGTACAGAGGACTTCATCGCCTATGGTACCAATGACGGTGCCGCCATTTTGTTCGGCTAATTCTCCCGCCATTTCCAGGGCTTGCATAACAAGGTTCAGGGCTGCCTGGTCGCCCAGCTTGTCAAACAAAACAGTGCTGCGGCAGATGTCCGCGAAAAGTATGGTCAGCTCTGTTGTTGGTTGGTCAATCATCTAATCATTGCTTTTTCAATTTTTAAACCGTTGCAGGTGCAAATTTTCGCTGGTGTTCTAAACTATAATATTAATACGGCTGTATATCATCATTGTAAACTTTGCCGACTTGTACGACTTGTTCACGATAGCCGAATTAACCAGTTAAAACATTGAATTCCGGGGGCAAGGTGCAAAATCAAGACACTCTATTTTCAGACCTGTCAGACATAGACCAAAAAAATATTCTTGATCTGTGCAAACACCGGACGGTTGCTTCGAAGACAGTCATTGTCAGCCAGGGCAGCCACGGACGCGACATGTATATCGTCGAATCGGGTAGCCTGAAAGTGTCGGTGCTTTCCGAAGAGGGTAAGGAAATCTCTTTTGTCGTGCTGCGAAAAGGCGATTACTTCGGCGAGTTGTCGATGATCGATGGCCGCCGGAGAAGCGCGACGGTAATGGCCATTGAAGAAACAGAATTGCTGGTGCTGGGGCATTCGGAATACCAGCAACTGCTGGAGCACCAACCGCATACAGCAACGAACTTCCTGACCCGTTTGTTACTGACGCTGGCGAACCGTTTGCGTGCGACGGACGAGTTGTACCAGGACTCGGTGTTTCTGGATGTCTCGGCACGCCTCGCGAAGTTTTTACTCAGCGCAAGTGTCGAAGACCAAAATTTATCAGCCGGACATAAGTCCCTGGACGTTCAATTATCCCAATATGAACTCGGCACACTGGTCAATGCTTCGAGGGAAAGCGTCAACAAGCAATTGCGTGACTGGGAGTCCCAGGGTGTGATCAAGGTCGACAGGAGCAGGATTATGCTGCTTGACTCTGCATTCCTGGAGGGCAAGGCGCACGGGGCCTGATGGCTGCTGTGAGCCTGTTCATATTAATCTGTCGGGTTTCGTACAAAAATTAACTGCTAGAATAGTTTTAAGATACCAGTAACTACAAATTTGGAATTTTCAAAGGGCAGAAATTATGGCTGAAGGCGCGAGTATCCCAGGTCGAAGGGTAACATCTGACGAAAATTTTCCCGTACGGATAGAGTCAACACTGGGTATTGATTTGTTGGCGGATTCGATCAGTGGTGAAGAAAGGATGGGCCGGTTATTTGTGTTTCACCTGGAACTGCTTAGCGAAAACCCGGAATTGATGTTTGATAACGTCGTAGGCCAAAGGGTCACCGTGGTTATGGAACTGGAAGACGGAGAGAGATATTTCAATGGATTCATAACGGAATTCAGGTACTCCGGCGCCAGGGGGCAGTTCAGCCGGTACCAGGCGACGGTAAGGCCATGGTTCTGGTTTCTTACCCGCACTTCAGACTGCCGAATATTTCAGGACATGACAGTGCCGGATATCATCAAGCAGGTGTTCGGTGATAACGGCATGGCGGATTTTGAACCGCGCCTGAATAATTCCTACCGGAAGTGGGAATACTGCGTTCAGTACAGGGAATCGGACTTCAATTTCATCAGCCGCCTGATGGAGCAGGAGGGCATTTATTACTTTTTCGAACATGAAAAGGAAAAGCACAAACTTGTAATGATTGATGATGTCACCCGGCATGCTGCGTATCCGAACTTCGCAACGATTCCCTATCATGCGCAGACTGATAATACCGGTTTTGAACTTACGGATGTACTGGACGTCTGGACAGCAACACAATACGTCATGCCTTCCAGGTACGCGATGCAGGATTATAATTTCAAATCACCCGACGTGAATCTGCTGGCTAAACACAAGGATGACGCCGGACACGAAACCCCGCTTTCGGACCCCGAGATTTACGATTATCCCGGCGAGTATATCGAAACCGCGGAGGGTATGAAATACGTTGAAATACGGCAGCAGGAACTCGCTTGCCAAAGAGAAAGGATTAACGCGAGTGGGACCAGCAGGGGGCTTGCACCCGGATTTACCTTTACCCTCAGCGATCACCCGAGAGCTGACCAGAACAAGGAGTACGTGGCTATTGCGGTCGAGCATATGATCAATAACAAGGGATTCTTCACCGAAGATAAAGGTACCCAGGAGCTATATCGTTGCCAGGTCGAGGTCATGGATAAGACAAAGATGTTTCGCAGCGCACGCGAGACACCAAAACCGGTCGTTCAGGGCCCGCAGACCGCGGTTGTAGTAGGCCCGTCAGGAGAAGAAATCCACACCGATGAATACGGCCGTGTGAAGGTTCAATTCCATTGGGACCGTTATGGAGAAAAGAATCAGAGCAGCTCCTGCTGGATGCGCGTATCACAAATATGGGCCGGCAAGCGCTGGGGTGCAATCCACATACCGCGTATTGGTCAGGAAGTAATTGTCAGCTTCCTTGAAGGCGATCCGGACCAGCCCATTATTACCGGCAGGGTCTACAACGCAGCGCAGATGCCTCCTTACACCCTGCCGGACAACAAGACCCAGAGCGGTATCAAGTCCCGCAGCACGAAGGAGGGCTCATCGGATAATTTCAACGAAATCCGCATGGAAGACAAGATCGGCGAGGAAGAGTTATATATCCAGGCTGAAAAGAATGAAAACATCCTCGTAAAAAACAACAAGGGTGAAACCGTCGGCAACAATGAAACCATTTCCATCGGCAACGATCGCGAGGAGAGTGTCGGCAATGACGAAACCATCGCCGTTGGAAATGACCGCAAGGAGTCAGTCGGTCGTGACGAAGACCTGAGCGTATCCAACAATCGTAAACGTAATGTCGGCGTAGATGAGTCAATCAACGTCGGGGGCAAGAGAACTCACACCGTTGGAAATGCTGAGACCATTACTGTGGGCGAGGACCAGAATATCAATGTAGGGAAAAACCAGTCGGTCGCGATTGGCACCAATCGAACGATTGAAGTCGGCAAGGACCAGTCTGTTTCCATAGGTGCCGGCGAAACACGCAACATTGGTAATAAGCTGGTTATCAAGGCCGGGGATTCAATCACACTGGAATGCGGCGCATCCAAGATCATTATGAAGAAGAGCGGTGACATAAAGATTGACGGAAAAAACCTGGTTCTCAATGGCAACGGTTCCATTAGCGTTAAAGCTTCCGGTCAAGTCAAAATCAAGGGTGCGACGATTGCTAAAAACTGAAGCAATGAGTCCATTTCCTGCAAGGCTGCCGCGGAATGCGATCATTGGCGTTATCAGCCAAGCCATGTGCAACTGTCCGGAGAGCCGTCTCTAGATGATGCATCTGATTAACCAGACCCCATTCCAGACGCTGGCTTTGCCGTCAGTTTGCCACGAGGATAACCATTATGTGGTCGTCATCGTCAAGGGCAGTTTTAACACCAGTAATCCGGACGAAGGCGTCTTCGTTGCAAGTAAACAGGCCAAGATCAACCTGGAAGACGTGTATTGGGGTGAGCCAGGCAAATTCAGCCTGAAATACGAAGCCGATAGCGCAATCTCTAAACCCGGAACCGATGTTGCTCTGATCGGCAAGGCAGGTTCACCCAAGGGCAATGCCCGGCAGCTCGATGTCAGCCTTGCTATCGGGGGATTACAGAAGACAATCAGGGTGTTTGGAAATCGCTACTGGGAGAAATCGTCCGTGGGTTGGAAGATGACCAGTCCCGAACCATTCGAGTCCTTGCCACTGGTATACGAATACGCCTACGGTGGGACCGACCCATGGCAACCACCGGATAGCGTGCCGGAGACTGATAGGCGCAACCCCATTGGCAGGGGCTATGCCGGCAAAAAGTCACATCAGGCCACCGACAGAATACCGGTACCAAACCTTGAACTGCCGGACCAGCTGATCTCGGACATCAGCCAGCGCCCGGAACCCGCTGGCTTCGGGTTTATTGCCCGCAACTGGGAGCCGCGAAGCCTTTTGATGGGCACCTATGATGAAGCGTGGCAGCAGGACAGGTG
>JABDPJ010000233.1 GCA_013042835.1 Lysobacterales bacterium | reverse complement strand
TGGCAACGGGTGCGGTGCACCAGCGCCTCATCGCCGACGGCCTGCGTTGTGACTGCAACATCATCATTGAAACCGGCACGGCCCGGGATGCCCATCATTTCGCCGTGTTATTTGGCCTCGGCGCAACCGCCGTTTATCCGTACCTCGCATTCCAGGTAATCAATGACCTGCATGCCCGCGGCGCCCTCAAGGGTGACCTGTTGAGAAACCGCAAACACTACCGTCGCGGTATACGTAAAGGCTTGCTGAAGGTCCTGTCAAAAATGGGGATTTCCTGTATCACCAGTTATCGTGGTGCGCAATTGTTCGAGACAGTCGGTTTGGGCAAAGAGGTTGCCGAACTCTGTTGCCCCGGCGCAGCCGGAAACATCGATGGAGCGGGTTTTGCAGAGATTGAAGCTGACCAGCAGTCCCTGGCAAACGTTGCCTGGAATTTCGGCCAGCCTATTGCCCAGGGTGGCTTGCTGAAATTTGCCTGGAACGGTGAGTTCCACGCCTACAATCCGGATGTCGTGACTTCCCTGCAAAAGGCCGTGCAAAGTGGCAGTCAGCAGGATTACGCAGTTTTTGAGCGCTTGATCAACCAGCGTCAACCGGCAGCGCTGCGTGACCTTTTGAAATTACGGCCGGCAGCCGAGCCGGTGCCAATAGAGAATATCGAACCGGCCGACAAGTTGTTTCCGCGCTTCGATACCGCCGCCATGTCAATTGGCGCCCTGTCGCCGGAGGCCCACGAGGCACTGGCCGTGGCAATGAATACGCTTGGCGGTAACTCGAATTCAGGTGAAGGCGGCGAGGATCCGGCACGCTTCAATACCATTCGAAACTCGAATATCAAGCAGGTTGCCTCCGGGCGCTTCGGCGTGACGGCCCATTACCTGGTCAATGCCGATATCCTGCAGATCAAGATCGCACAGGGCGCCAAGCCCGGCGAGGGCGGGCAATTACCCGGACACAAGGTCTCAGCACATATCGCCTGGTTGCGTCACTCGGTACCCGGCGTGACACTGATTTCTCCGCCGCCGCACCATGATATTTACTCGATCGAAGATCTCGCCCAGCTGATTTTCGACCTCAAGCAGGTCAATCCGGAGGCGTTGGTATCGGTCAAGCTGGTGGCCGAGCGCGGCGTGGGCACCATTGCGGCCGGCGTGGCCAAGGCCTATGCCGACTGCATCACGATAGCCGGCCACGATGGCGGTACCGGCGCCAGCCCGCTGACGTCGGTCAAGTATGCCGGTTCGCCGTGGGAGACAGGTCTGCCGGAGGCGCACCACGCACTGGTTGAAAACGGTCTGCGCGACCGTGTCCGGCTACAGGTGGATGGCGGCTTGAAAACGGGGCTGGATGTCATCAAGGGCGCCATCCTCGGCGCGGACAGTTTTGGCTTTGGTACCGGCCCGATGGTCGCACTGGGTTGCAAGTATCTGCGCATCTGCCACCTGAACAACTGTGCAACGGGTATTGCCACGCAGGACGATCAGCTGCGTCGAGAACATTTTCATGGTCTGCCGGAAATGGTGATGAACTATTTCCGTTTCATCGCTGAAGAGGTGCGGGGCCACCTGGCGTACCTGGGCTTTGAGAAACTCGAGGACATCATTGGCCGCAGTGACCTGCTGGAAAAAATCGAGCCATTGACCGATAAACAGCGTTGCATTGATCTCGATCCGATACTGGCTAGTGCAGGGGTTGCCGGCCCGCAAGGTGCCGGCTACCGGGGCATTCGCAATCACCCGCATGACCGCGGAGAGCTCAATGCCCGCATAGTTGCCGAACTCAAGCCGGTGTTGGAAAAGCGGGAAAGTGCCGGTCGGCAATACGAAATCCATAATTTCGACCGCTCTGTCGGTGCGGCGCTGGCCGGGGAAATCTCACGGCGCTATGGCCGCGATGGTCTGGATGGCGCCGGGTATGACCTCGAATTCACCGGCACAGCGGGACAGAGCTTCGGCGTCTGGAACACCAAGGGTATGCATCTCCGTTTACATGGTGATGCGAATGATTACGTCGGCAAGGGCATGAGTGGCGGCCGCATTGCAATATCTCCTCACCATGAGTCTTCAATCGTGGCGAAACGCAGTGCAATCATCGGTAACACCTGCCTGTATGGCGCGACCGGTGGTGAGCTGTATGCCGCGGGTCACGCCGGCGAACGCTTCGCGGTGCGAAACTCAGGCGCTACCGCGGTGGTTGAAGGCGTGGGTTACCATGGCTGCGAGTACATGACGGGCGGTACCGTTGTTGTGCTTGGGCGCGCCGGCAGCAATTTCGGGGCCGGCATGACCGGTGGCCGGGCCTATGTTCTGAACGTCAGCGAAAGCTTTGAGCGCAGGTGCAATACCGAGCTGGTGACAGTCTCCAAGCTGGATACCGCCGAGGGCAGCGCTGATTGCGCCCGGGTGAAGTCTCTTATCGAGTCCCATGTGCGGTATACCGGCAGCAAATGGGGCCAGCGGATCCTGGACAATTTCGACCATTTCAAGTTCAAGTTTCGCGTCGTCGAGCCGCAGCGGAGCGAGGCTGAGTCGACAGCATCCCGGGTGCCGCTGAAGGTGGTGGGATGACTACTCTGAAAATACGCACCAAGTTTGAGTTCGTCGATCGCGAACGCGCGGAGCCGGAAAAGCATCCGATCGAGTCGCGCCGGCACGAGTTCCTGGAGATCTATGAGCCGTATCGGCAAGAAGACGGTGCTGCCCAGTCTGAGCGTTGCATTGCCTGTGGCAACCCCTACTGCCAGTGGAAGTGCCCGGTGCATAACTACATTCCGGATTGGCTCAAGCTGGCTGCGGAAGGACGCATCCTCGAAGCGGCTGAACTGGCGCACCGCACCAACAGCCTGCCCGAAATTTGCGGTCGCATCTGTCCACAGGACCGCCTTTGCGAGGGCGCATGTACCCTTAATACTGAATACGGCGCGGTAACCATCGGTGCAATCGAGCGGCATATCACCGATACGGCCTTTGCCAGTGGTTGGCGCCCTGACCTTTCCGGTGTCGTGGAAACGGGTGACCGGGTGGCCATCGTCGGTGCGGGGCCGGCCGGCCTGGCGTGCGCCGATGTTTTGGCACGCAACGGTGTCAAGGCCATTGTCTACGACAGGTATCCTGAGATCGGCGGCTTGCTGACATTCGGCATACCGGAGTTCAAACTCGAGTACAAGGTGATTCAAACCCGCCGCCGGATCCTCGAGGGCATGGGTATCGAGTTTGTTCTGAATACGCAAATCGGCCGGGATATCCCTTTCGACGAACTGCTGGATTCTCATGACGCGGTGTTTCTTGGCCTCGGCACCTATAAAGCGATGCAGGGTGGTATGCCGGGAGAGGATGCCGGCGGCGTATACCGCGCACTCGATTACCTCATTGGCAACACCCGGGCACTGCTTGACATGCCCGCCGGCGAGCACGGGTTCATAGACCTGAAAGGTCAACGCGTGGTGGTGCTTGGTGGGGGTGACACTGCAATGGATTGTGTGCGCACGGCAGTGCGACAGGGCGCCAGCGAGGTACATTGCCTGTACCGTCGTGACCGTGACAACATGCCGGGCTCGCAACGGGAAGTGGATAACGCCATAGAGGAAGGCATTCAGTTCCGTTTCAATGTCCAGGCGCTGGAAATCTTGCAAGAACAAGGCGCGGTAACTGCGGTCCGGGTGGTCGAGACCCGGCTCGGGCTGCCGGATGAGTCCGGTCGCCAGCGACCGGAGCCTGTTGATGGCAGTGAGAGTTGCATCGAGACGGATGCGGTGATCGTGGCGTATGGTTTCCAGGCTTCACCTGAAAACTGGTTTGAAGAATTCAATATCAAGACGAACCAGTGGGGACTCGTCGAAGCCAGCGAGTCTGGTGAACATGCATTTCAGACCAGTAATCCAAAGATTTTTGCAGCGGGGGACATGGTGCGTGGTGCTGATCTCGTGGTAACGGCTATCGCTGATGCACGCAAGGCTGCCGAAGGTATCGCGGGCTATCTATCTGGTGAAAACGGTTAGCAGGATCATGCCGGCTCCTTGACATTAACGACTTCTGTTAACTGTTTATAAACCGCGAGGCGAAAAAAAAGGCGGAGAGCCGAAGCTCTCCACCTTACTGAAGCGACCAGACTGCGCTATCAGTTCTGTGGCGGGCAAGACGCAGAAGGAGTGAGTCTCAGGCCGTCAATCATCGTGACGCTGTCACCAATCGTGACGGTGGTCTCCATCAGCGAGCAGTCAATCACGTCGAACTCGATGGTGCCGACGGGCTCGGTCATTTGCATGTCATTCATGGTCGGACCCGTGCTCTGATAGAGGGTGGTCATAGCGTGCATGCCGTCAAAATCACCGGGCTCGCTCTCAAAGGTAAACCAGATGGGAGAGCCATCCGCGCCATAGGTATACCAAGCGCCAACCGCACGGTTCTGGGCAGGAATCGGCGTGAACCAGAAGCCTTGGCCGTCCAGTCCGTCAAGCGCATAGGCGCCGTTGGTTGAGTCGTCTACGGGGGTGCGCAGCGGCAATTCGGTGAGCGGCGTAGCAATAATGCCCAGATCCTGGTTGACAATATCACCCACGGCGAACAGTGTTGCCACTGCGCCTGCCGGCAGAGCTACCGGTAGAGGGTCAATGTAGTTGACTTGACCATTGTTGGAAGCGACTTTCAAATCGTAAGTGCCTGCTGGCAGCTCGAGATAACCCGTGGCGGCTTCGTAAGGTACTCCCTGAAGTCCTGCGACGAGGTCACCTCCAGCAGTCCTGATAGAAACCTCGGTTGCCTCAGAGGTGGCTGCGAATGGCGCTGTGTGAACAACACGAATCTTCACGTTACCGGCGCCGGGAGCGCTGTTGTCGTCTTCCAGTGCAAATAGCTCCAGAGGCTGCAGGGTGCCGTTTCCGGACGCGTATACGGTGTAATCCTTACCGTCTTGCAGGTTATAAGTCTGCGTAATTGCAACCGTGTCAGTGCCGGTCGGGACGATGTCGACAACCCAAATGCCGGGCTGCAGGCTGATGTAAGGGGTGAAATCTTTGAATTTGACGTCTTCCAGAGCTACGTTGCCGTTCAGGACGACACTAACGGACGTCCCGTCAAGATCACTCGCGAAAGGTGCAAAGTGGGCGACTGAAACCCGAGCGTCGGCAAAGGCCAATTGCGAACTCAAGGCGGCGACTGCGCCGATAAAAAACTTCTTGCTAAACATCATAATCTCCTAAGATTCAATTAACCATCTGGTAGCGGCGATAGTTACTATCCCGTGTTAATTAATTGCTGGAGGGCAGACCCGGCCAGCAAAGTTGTCCTGAATACCGTTTGAAAACTTGACTCAGATCCGCCATAACTTAAATGTATAGTATTTGTATAGATATGTCAAGCCCCAGCTTGGAATTGTTCAGCCGGGTGTATAGGTGTGGTTTCAACATTAATGGCCCATGGGGACTATGAAACACTAGCTATATTTGTTTGCAGGCTTAGCGTTGCATCGCGAAACCGAACTTGGCTTGGTCAGTGTAGATACCTTTTGTATAGAATTAATAGCTATACACAAATTGTATAACTAATGTGTTAACATGCATTTAAATTGTACAAGTTGCCAAGGCTTGCTGAGATGAAAAAGAAAACAAAGGACCGAGCGGAAGACCAGGCACCAGGGCTTTTCCCTATTCGTACGGTTTCTGAGCTCACGGGTGTCAACCCGATTACCTTGAGAGCCTGGGAAACCCGCTACGGCTTAATAAAGCCAATCAGGAAGTCCAGCGGTCACCGGCTTTACACGCAGGAGCACATCGACCTGATCAACCGCGTCGTCGGCTTGCTGGACAGGGGTATGAGAATCGGACAGGTAAATGCCGAGATCATGGCGGACAAGCCGGATGAGGGTGACTCTGCTGACCAAAAACAGGATATCTGGCAGCGCCACATCAATGGCATGATCGCCGCCATCATCCGCTTTGATGAATTCGGCCTCGAACGTATTTATGGCGAGGCTTTATCGCACTACCCGGTTCGCACTGTAACCAAAAAACTCTTGGGGCCCTTGATGAGGGAGCTGGGAGAACGGTGGGAAACCGGCCGTGGAAGCATCGCAGAGGAGCACTTTTTTGGTTTTTACCTGCGCAACAAGCTGGGCGCGCGCTTTCACCACCGTTCTCAAAACCAGTCTGGACCCAAGCTGTTGTTGGCCTGCCTGCCTGGTGATTTGCATGAGATCGGCCTTTTGCTCTTCGCGCTGGGCGCCAGCGATCATGGTTACCAGACAGTGCTGTTGGGAGCGAACATGCCCCTGGAAGAGTTGCCCGCTGCGGTCAAGAAGACTGCGTGCGACGCACTGGTGCTCTCGGGTGTGATCGAACCGGATGAATCTGTCATCAAGGATCAATTACCGCGCCTCGTGGCCAGGCTTTCGATTCCTGTTTTTCTCGGTGGTGCGATTGCGGCGACTCATTTTGATGGTTTGAAGAAGTCAGGTGTTCACCTGATCGGAACGGATATCAATTCGGGCATCAAGCAGATTTCCGCACAGCTGGGGCACTGAAACCGGAGGCGCTGGAGAGGCCTCTGCACCGCCCGGGGAGTATAGAGATGAAAGTAGCATCAACGGTAAACTGTGTTTCACAGCGGGTATGGCATTGCCTGTTTCTATGCGCAGTCGTATTTTTGGGCGGCTGCCAAGGTATTCCGGATGGCGCCGAGCCGGTGACCGGCTTCGAGCTGGATAAGTACTCGGGCAAATGGTATGAAATCGCACGCATGGACCATCCTTTCGAGCGCGGCCTGTCAAACGTGACCGCTGAATACAGTTTGCGTGACGATGGCGGCGTGCGGGTTTTGAACCGCGGTTACGAGGCCGTCAAAGGCAAGTGGAAGGAAGCGGAAGGCAAGGCATATTTTGTCAACGACGAGTCAACCGGCCAGTTGAAGGTCTCTTTCTTTGGACCGTTTTATGCTTCGTACAATGTTATAGCGCTTGATAAGCAAGCCTACCAGTGGTCGCTGGTGGTCGGGCCCGATACGGATTACATGTGGATTTTGTCCAGGCAGCCAGAGCTCGACCCCGAGATCGTTGATGAATTACTCGCCAAGGCCGGTTCGTACGGGTTTAAAACCGATGAGTTGATATTCGTCGAACACGACCGGGAGTGACGGCTGTTTAGCGGATGTCCGGCGCTAGCCGCTTATGAATCCGGATCAAAGGTATAATGCGGCATTCTGGCCACATTATTTTTCCTGATCGAGCACATGAAAACCAGCAAGCTTGAACAACTTAAAATAGAGCGCGAGCCTGAGCGCGATTCGCAGCGGGGACGTTGGCCCATAGTCCTTGCGGCCCTGGCGTTGCTTGTTGCAGCGGCCTGGTGGTTATTTTTCAAACCGGAGGCGGCGTTGACGGTTAGTACCGCGGTTGCCCGTGAAATCTCCAACCAGGCGGCCAGCACGGTCCTCAATGCATCCGGCTATGTTACCGCCCGGCGCCAGGCAACGGTGTCCTCCAAGTTTACCGGCAAGGTCACGGAAGTGCTGATCGAAGAGGGCATGGAGGTCGAGGAAGGCCAGGAACTGGCAAGGCTTGATGATTCAAATGTGGCGACCAGCTATGCGCTGGCGGAAGCCCGGTTGAAATCATCAAGGACTTCACTTAAGGAAACCGGGGCGCTGCTGAACGAAGCCCGGTCAATTTACAATCGAACCAAGAACCTGGTCGACCGCGGCTTGTCCAGCGATGCGGAAATGGACCGCGCCCGCGCCGGCCTGGAGTCACTGGCAGCCCAGTTGGAACGCAAGCAGGCAGACGTGCAAGTGGCCGAGAGACAACTGGATGTCTATCGCCAGCAAATGGAAGATACCGTTATCCGGGCGCCTTTTGCGGGAGTGGTTGTGGCGAAAAATGCGCAACCGGGCGAAATGATCTCACCGGTTTCCGCCGGCGGCGGCTTCACACGCACGGGTATCGGCACCATCGTGGACATGGACTCGCTGGAAATCGAAATCGATGTCAACGAAGCATATATCAACAGGGTAAAGGCCGGCCAGAAAATCGTCGCAACGCTGGATGCCTATCCCGATTGGCAGATCCCATGTCATGTCATAGCCATCATTCCCACGGCGGACCGGCAGCGAGCCACGGTTGAGGTCAGGGTGGGTTTCGATGAGCTGGATGAACGGATATTGCCGGATATGGGTGTCAAAGTTGCATTCCAGGATGGTGGCCAAAGCAGCGCAAGCTCCGCCCCGTCGGGTCGCGCCGGTATCATCATTCCACAATCGGCTGTCGAGGAAAGCGCGGGTAAATTGTACGTTTATGTGTTGCTGGATGGAGTGGTTGAACGCAGGGCTGTGGCGGTTGCGGGACAACGGGGTAACGACGCTCTCGTCACCACTGGACTGGTCAGCGGTGATAAGGTAGTAACCAATATACCAGCCGGTCTCGAAGACGGTGCGCGGGTCAAGGAAGCAAACGGATGACGAAAATCAATACGAACAGCACGCTGGTAACGGTCACCGGTGTCGACAAAGTTTTCAAGCGCGGGTCGGAGGAAATCCACGTTCTTGGCGGCCTCGACCTTGAAATTCCTGATGGTGAATTCCTGGCATTGATGGGGCCATCAGGCTCAGGCAAATCTACATTGCTCAACCTGGTTGGCGGCCTCGACCGCCCCAGTGAAGGTAAAGTAGAGATTGGCGGCAAGCGTATCGACAAACTATCCGATCGAAAATTGGCGGCCTGGCGGGCCAGGCATGTAGGGCTGGTTTTTCAGTTTTACAACCTGATGCCCGTGCTGACGGCGCAAAAAAACGTCGAACTGCCCCTGCTGCTGACCAAGCTGTCGAGGGCGGAGCGCAAGAAACGCGCGGCGATCGCGCTCGATATTGTCGGACTGTCACACCGCACCGGGCACTATCCACGGCAGATGTCCGGCGGTGAGCAACAACGGACAGGCATAGCCCGTGCCATCGTGACCGATCCGACATTGTTGCTTTGCGATGAACCGACCGGTGATCTGGACCGCAAGTCGGGTGACGAAATTCTCGACCTGTTGCAGGCGCTCAACCAGGAGCAGGGAAAAACCATTATCATGGTGACGCACGATATTCACGCGGCAGCCAGGGCGACAAGAACCCTTTACCTGAACAAGGGCCAACTCAGCACGGAAGCGGTCGACTAGGGTGCCGGCATGAAATATTTCTACCTTGTTTTCTCAAGCCTCAAACGCAAAAAACTGCGTACCCTGTTAACCGTGCTATCGATCATGGTGGCCTTCGTATTGTTCGGTTACCTGACAGCGATCCGGCAGGCCTTTGATGCGGGCGTGGAAGTCGCCGGCGCGGACCGGTTGATCGTGCGGCACAAGGTTTCGATCATCCAGCTTCTGCCCGAGAGTTATGAAGACAAGATTGAAAGGCTTGAGGGCGTCGATAACGCCGCCCACTCGACCTGGTTTGGGGGCATTTACCAGGAACCCAGGAACTTCTTCGCGCAAATGCCGATGGAGCCCGAAGAACTGTTCGATATGTTCCCCGAGTACATCATCAGTGATGAACAAAAGGCAGCCTGGCTTGAAACCCGCAGTGGCGCTCTGGTTGGACGCGGCCTGGCCGAGCGCTTTGATTGGAAAGTGGGTGACCGTATACCCATCAATGCGACGATCTGGACCAAGAAGGGCGGCGGTCGTACCTGGGAATTTGACATCGTGGCCATTTATGACGGTGTGGAGAAGGGTACGGATACCAGCCAGTTCTTCTTTCGTTACGATTTTTTTGATGAGACCCGCGCAGGTGGTACCGGCCAGGTGGGGTGGTTCAGCGTACGCGTGAATGATCCTGACAGGGCGGCCGAGGTCGCTGCGGCAATTGATGCAGAGTTCGCCAACTCGGCTTTCGAGACAAAAACCGAACCCGAGGGCGCCTTCATACAGGGCTTTGCCAACCAGATCGGCAATATTGGCTTTATTATCATGTCGATCATGTCGGCGGTCTTTTTCACCATCCTGCTGGTGGCTGGAAACACCATGGCCTATGCCGTTCGCGAGCGGACCGGTGAACTCGCGGTTCTCAAGGCCATCGGCTTCACTGACAGGGGAGTCCTGGGCCTGGTGCTGGGTGAATCACTGGCGCTGACCCTGGTTGGCGGCGCCATAGGCCTGGGCCTGGCCTGGATGCTGGTATCGATGGGTGATCCGACGGATGGCTCTTTTCCGGTCTTCTATATTCCATTCAGTAGTATTTTCCTGGGTTTTGCCCTGATCGCGCTGATGGCTTTCATTGCCGGGATACTCCCGGCCCTGCAGGCGCAAAGGCTGCAGATTGCAGACGCGCTGAGGAGATAGCCATGTTCAATTGGATGGCCCAGGTGTTTTCCGTCACGCGTTTCAGCATGCTCTCATTGCCGCAACGCAAAGGTTCATCGGCTGCCGCGCTGCTTGGTATTGCCGGCGTGGTTGCAGTGATGGTCGGCGTTCTGTCGATCGCGCAGGGCGTAATGAAAACGATGGAAAGTTCGGCCGGTGACACCAATGTGATCGTGCTGCGCAGTGGCGCGGACTCGGAGATGATGAGTGGCCTGGGTGGTGACGATACCCGGATTATTGCCGAAGCGCCCGGTATCGCGCGTGATGCCTCCGGTCCGGTTTCTTCTCCGGAGCTGTTCGTGGTGATCAACCTGCCGATGCGCTCAACCGGAACCGATGCAAATGTTCCGCTGCGCGGCGTGCAGGCCCAGGCCCAGCAGGTGCGCGACGGCTTCAGGCTGGTCGAAGGACGGATGTTCGAATGGGGCCTGAATGAGGTCATCGTCGGTGTCGGCGCCCGCCAGCAATTTGCCGGCCTGGAGATTGGCTCAAGCATCGAGGTCGGCAAGGAGAGATGGCCAGTGGTTGGGGTTTTCGAGGCGGCCGGCGGTTTGTCCGAGTCGGAGATATGGGTGGATGCGGCAGTGCTGCAGCCCGCTTACCGGCGCGGGAATTCGTACCAGGCCGTTTATGTGAAACTCAATTCAAGGGATGCGTTCGGCGAGTTCAAAGACACGCTGACAAGCGATCCGCGCCTGAACGTTAAAGCAATGCGCGAAACGGATTATTATGAGGCCCAGTCCAGCACGGTTACCAATCTTATTACAGGGCTGGGAACGCTGATTGCGGTCATCATGGGCCTGGGCGCGATTTTCGGCGCACTCAACACCATGTACACGGCGGTTTCTGCCCGGACCCGGGAAATCGCCACGCTGAGGGCGCTGGGTTTCCGTTCAGGCCCGGTGGTCATCTCGATACTGAGCGAGTCCTTGCTGCTGGCGCTGGCAGGCGGCCTGATCGGGGCCGGCCTGGCCTGGCTTGCGTTTGACGGATACCGTGCTGCAACACTCAACTGGGCCAGTTTCAGCGCCATCACGTTTGCCTTTGACGTCAACCTGAAACTACTCGTGCAGGGCATCATCTTCGCCATGGTCATCGGCTTGATCGGTGGCCTGTTACCCGCAATTCGCGCGGCAAGGCAGCCGGTGGCGCATGCTCTTCGCGAGTTATAGGTTTTCAAAACCCTGAATATTCTGAAAATTCTCCTATACTGAAACATACCCGCCCAGTGCCAATTCGGCCGATGCGGATAATTTCACTCTGAACGAGGGAGACTTCAAAAGATGTATTTTAAAAAAACTCTAATAATGGCCGCCGCTTTGACATTGCTTGGCAGCATGTCGCTGGCGGTTGCGCAGGACGAAGAAAAAAATGACGGTCTTGCGCGGGTCGCATTCATCACAGCCAAGGACGGTCACAACCAGGCATTGGAAGA
>JABDPJ010000131.1 GCA_013042835.1 Lysobacterales bacterium | reverse complement strand
GATCGGGCCGCTGCGGGCCTCTGCCGCCAACAGGCTCACCGGTGACAGCAAAATCAGTACAATCAACCCATTTCTGAAAAACATCAATTTTCTCCACTGTTGTTATCTGCTGCACGAAAAAGGGCCGGGTTCATTGAGCCCAATGAACCCGGCCCCTTGTTCCAATGAATCTAGTGTGACTCTACACTAGGTGCCTACATAATCCGAAACGATGTAACCACCCGACTTTTTATCATGCTCCAACACGACCATTTTTTGCTTTTCCATCTGCTCGAGCAGTTCACTGAATGAACGGAAGCCATGATAGCGCTCGTTGAAGCCCGGCTTACGCCTTTTAAGCGTCTGCTTGACCATTGAGCCCCAGACTTTTTCCTCTGGATCGCGCTCACTGAACAGGTCATCCAGGGTCTCCAGCACCCACTCAAACGCCTGTTGGGCACGACGTTGGCCCTTGCCGGTAGCGGCGGGGCTGTCATCACCATTTTCGCGCTTGCCATTGGTCCTTTTCTTTTTTGGTTTGCGGCGTTCGGATTGGCGGACGATATCGTCGTAGTAAATGAACTCATCACAATTGGCGATCAGCAAGTTGGAGGTCGATTCCTTGACACCGACACCGATGACAATTTTGTTGTTTTCGCGCAGCTTGGACACGAGCGGTGAAAAGTCGGAGTCTCCCGATATGACCACGAAAGTATCGACGTGGGATTTGGTGTAACAAAGGTCAAGCGCATCCACCACCATGCGGATGTCGGCGGAGTTCTTACCCGACTGGCGCACATGGGGAATTTCGATCAGCTCAAAAGAAGCTTCGTGCATGTCGGCTTTGAAATCCTTGTAACGATCCCAGTCACAATAAGCTTTCTTGACTACAATGTTGCCTTTAACCAGCAGGCGTTCGAGAACTTCTTCAATATCAAAGCGCGCGTATTGCGCGTCGCGGACGCCTAGTGCGATGTTCTCGAAATCGCAATACAGCGCCAGATTCTTGGTCTTTTGGGTCATGGAGGATAAAACCTTGGCTTGGACGACTTATTCTACTGCAAACAACTGTTTTCGACAGAGACTTTTTTACACTGTCGGTCATTTTTATTTTTTTAGCCATCCTGGGGTTGCGCATGGTTGGTAAAGGGAATCCAGGTCTTTTTGCGTCATAAAAATGGCCCCTGCCTGTTGAAGTTTGACCCTTTTACACGGTGTAGAGGCTATCCTAGGGACGCCAGAAAAAGGTCAACCAGGAAAAACGCCACTATGAACCAGACAAATGATGTCCTGACGCCCTACTACCGCCTTGACCCGGAGACCATTATCAAGCTGGTTGAGTCCACGGGACTGCTTTGTGACGGGCGCCTCCTGGCCCTCAACAGTTATGAAAACCGTGTCTACCAGGTCGGTATCGAAGATGCGGAACCACTGGTGATGAAAGTTTACCGGCCGGGCCGCTGGACGAATGAGCAGATACTGGAGGAGCATGTCTTCGCCCGGGAAATCGCAGCTGCGGAAATACCCCTCGTGCCACCGCTGAAAATTAACGGGCAGACCCTTCACGAAGAGAGCGGCTTCAGATTTGCCCTGTTCAAAAGGCGTGGTGGTCATGCACCTGAACTGGACCTGAAAGAGACACGCGTATGGCTTGGCCGCTTCCTGGGCCGGCTGCATGCGGTAGGCACCGAAAAGCCTTTCCATACCCGGCCCGCTCTGAGCATTGACAGTTTCGGCCGTGTACCCGTCAGGGAGCTGCTTGAGGGCCAATGGCTGCCGCCGCACCTGGAAACCGCATTTGCAAGCCTGGCTGAACACTTGCTGGAATCGATTGAAGCCTGCTTTGAAAGGGCGGGTGCCTTCAAACCCATCCGGCTCCACGGCGACTGTCATCCCGGTAACATCCTGTGGCGCGAAGGACCGTTTTTCGTCGACCTCGACGATTGCCGCAGCGGCCCTGCGGTGCAGGATTTGTGGATGTTGCTTTCCGGTGAAAATCATGAAATGGCCCAGCAGATGAAGGACGTGCTGGACGGCTATACGCAATTCCACCATTTCAACCTGCGTGAACTGAACCTCGTTGAAGCCCTGCGTACACTGCGCATGCTCCACCACGCCGCCTGGCTGGCCAAACGCTGGCAGGATCCTGCGTTTCCAATGGCATTCCCCTGGTTCGGTGAGCCCCGTTACTGGGAAGACCTGGTCTTGGGGCTAAGAGAGCAACTGGGTCGAATGCAGGAGGAACCCATACAACTGCCCCTGTGAAGCCGCACGCCTGAAGTGGCGAATTTAAGCTGCGGTTAAGGTTACTGGCGTTAATATAGAGAGTTGCACCTGCCAACACCGGCCTGGTTACAGGAGTCTTGACCCGTTAGCAGAGACAGCTTTGTCAAGCTTTCAGGCCATGGGATGGCCGGTGCGATTTGCCCGGCGGATCATCACCATGCACAAGCAAACACTGCACAAGGAACTCTACGACCCATTTGCCCATTATACGCGGGGCGTATTGCTGTTTGACGAGGAAAAATACCAATTTATCGCCTACCGGATGCCTTACGTGGGGCTTGATAAGAAAACCTGGAAAACAGAGCAGGCATTCCAGGCCGATTACCGAAAAATGGTTGCCAGGAAATATTCCATCACCGACTGACCAAAATCAACTGCATTGAGCGGCCGTCCTGTGACCTGGTTTTTCAGTGCATCGCGGTCAGGCTTCCACAACCCTTTCTATTACAGTCAGGAGTTCCTTTTGGACATTGGATTTTTCCATGAATGCCTTGGCGCCCGCCTTGAGAACCCGGCCCTCAATACTCGAATTGGCCCAACCTGTGATCATGATCACCTTGGCTTCCGGATCCATCTGGATGATCTTCTTGAGCACGGCCTCCCCGCTCTTACTCGGCATTAACCAGTCCAGGGTGACAAGGTCCGGCCGCAAGGTCTTGAACATCTGCAGCCCCTGTTTACCGTCTTCCGCGGTTCCGATGACTTCATGCCCACCCATTTTCACTATCACCCCCAGCAGGTGACGCGTGAAAGCAGAATCATCAACGATTAGTACCTTCGCCATATTAATGTTCCGAACGCCAGAATAGTTGTTTGGTAGATCTTCTCCACCTTATCCCGCTTTTACAGCGGTTATTTCATCCCATGTTAGCACAGGAGGAACGGCACTCACTGTGAGCAAATCCACACAGGCCCGAGCGGACGGACAACCCTGCTCCACAATCGCCGCAAACCGGGCAGGGCAATTGAATAGCGCTCAGAATATGCCCGGCACGAGCCATTTGCTGCGTCGCCTGTATTCCTCCCATTCCGGATAGCGTGACAGGCTGGCTTCCTTCATCATCATGTTGACCGCAAACAGCCCACCCCATACCCAGGCGAGCACGAGTACCGGCAACCAATGCCAGACCATCATGGCGAAACTCGCGTAAATCAGCATTTCCCCGAGGTAGTTGGGATGGCGGATATACCGGTGCATACCGTCGCTGATCAATCCGCGACGGTGTTTCAGGACAAAAAACTTTTGTGCGTCTGCTGCGATCATGATGACACTGCCGATCATGCATAGACTGATACACAAGGCATACCAGGCGCCGTCCGGCAACGGATAATCAGGTACAGACGTACCGGAGATCAGGAGCCAGCCGAAGACCCAATACCAGCCGAGTACACCGGCAAAGGCGTTGATACCGCCACCGATGGTGATGCGCTTCTGCCACGACGGGTCAGGAAACGCCATATCCTTGATAAACCAGATAATCCCGTAACTGCCCTGCATGGCGAGGTAAACCCATGCACTGGTAGAATCATTGTCGTAATACAACATCAGGAAACCGAGGAAGAAAAAAGTCCCGCACTTCTGAAAGTTGATCACCCAGGCAAATTTCCACGGGCGCGGACCGCCGCCAAAGTCTTCAACCGCGTAGCGGGTCATACGATTCAGGCGTGCGGCCCACGCGGGGACAGCCTGCCTGTTTGTGCTGTCTTCTGGTTGTTTATCGGTCACAGGGCGCAGGGTACTTCAAATGTGGTGCGAGGAAAACAAGTCCCGCGGCCGCGCGCCGAATTGTTTCATCCTGTTAACAATCGCCCTAAGCCATTTTTATTTGTTTCGATTTCACGCATGCTGTATGCAAGCTGATTAGCAAAAGAGTTTCTGGAGCACATATGAGTACCTACCAGGCCACCCAAACACGGGAACAAAGAAGCGGGGTTTTCAGTAAGTCCACGCTGCTGCTGGCGCTTGGAATATTCCTGCTCATCGCACCAACGCCCGACATGACCGCCCTTGCAGAACTGACACAGAACTTCATCGTATCAATGCCCTAGTCAAACGCCCCGGCGGTCACTGGCAAATTCCTTTCCTCGGCCACTGGCGCTCAGTCAGTTGTCTTCGCGAACAAAACTCCAGGCCACGGTAGACAGTGCCAGGCTGACCGCGGAAACCAGGAAAATAACGCTCTTATCGGGGGCATTACTGATCATCAGGGCCACACCCAGGCTGACGACCAACTGCGGCAAGACCACCGAAAGGTTAAACAGACCCATATACAGGCCCATGCGCGCCTGGCTGACTTTCTGCGAAACGATCGCGAAAGGCAGGCTGACCATGGCAGCCCAGCCTATGCC
>JABDPJ010000129.1 GCA_013042835.1 Lysobacterales bacterium | reverse complement strand
ATGTAAGTCAGTTTGCCGCCACCACTAAGCCTGATCATTCTATGGGCCCTGTAGCGCAGGTCTGCGCTATACAACTGCCGCTTATAGCTGTATGGCCTGTTGTAGCGTTCGTCGAACGGGATCAGGTCGGTGACAACCGGTGTATACAAATCGACCGGCGTCTTGTTCTCCCTCTCGTCCCACTTGCCACGGGCGGTGAAACTGAGCCTGTTGTTCACACGCGCGAACAGTTTGCCGGCAAAGTTGTAAGTGCTGGTATCAACCTGGCCCTCCAACGACGCGCGCGGTAACGGCAGATCACTGTAGCGCGGGTTCGTGGTGTAAGGCAGGAATGGATCATTCTGCTTTATGCGGCCCGTGGCAGCCTGCCCCGACAAACGAATCTTCGGTGTAATCGAGACGGCGCCCGACAGGTTGAACTGGTGGTACTTGTTACTCGGCTCAAGCGAGGCGCCCAGCACGGAAAGCTCCGTTTGGGATCTGAACGGATTTTGCCAGGTCAGGGACGAGTAGCCGTTATCAAACTGGGAACTGACAAAACCAAGTTCAATCTGCGCCTTCTTTCCGGACCACGACACGGCGGCATCAAACAGGTCAGTCGTATAATCAACCGGTGCAGGCAGGATCGAGGCATTGCTGTAAAACACGCCGGCCCCCAATTCCCGCAGGCCCTTTTTCTCCTGGCGTTGATAATCGGCGCGTACTTCAAAGTTGCTCAAAAAATTCACGGTCGCACCGAAGTCGAGGATCTCGCGTTGCGTCCTGATTTTGGCCGGGACCAGACTGCTTTCCAACGCACTCATGCCGGAAGTTGTGTTCGCTTTAACCCAGTTATCGGGCAAAGTCAGGTAGTCGCTTCCGGCACCGATAAATGGCGTAAACGCACCGAAATCACGGTATCTTGGAATTTCCTGCCAACCCAGGCGAACCTGGAATGCGCCCTGGTTGCCAGCACGCATATCAATCTCACGGCTGTCATAACCCAGGTTGGTCGCATACAGGTCAAAATAACGGCCTTCGAGGTTCCTGAAATGAATGTCGCCGTCGAGCGCGGCGTAAAAGCCTTTTTCGTCGAGGCCGCGGTAGTTACCAAATCCCGGTGAATCATCGCTGACGGACCCTATGCCAAAATCCACAACGCCTCGCCAACCGGCGTATTTGATACATTGTTTACATGAGTAAATTTTAGGCTCGGTATCCTGTGCCTGAACCGGCTGACCCTGGACGCTTAACAACATGACAGGTAAGAGCGCCGATATGCTGAAACCGAATTTCCTGGTAAGTGTTTTCATTGTTCCTGCTACCTATATTTCAGTGGTCATTATCGGGTGATGGTCACACCGGACGGATGGTTTGAACCATGCACCTGTGCGTGGCAATTGCCGCATGACCGAATGAGCAAAAACCTCTGCTGGAAACTGTTCTCAGCTGATTCGCTGGTATAAGCCGTAGCGGGGTGTCCTGCAGACGAGTGGCATTGCTGGCACAGCAGCGGTGAACGCTGCTTCAGTATTCCTGCATGATTACTGCCGTGCGCGTTGTGGCAAAGCGTGCAGTCTTCAGAGACCGGCGCATGCTCCCACAGGAAAGGACCGCGCTTCTCGGCATGACACAGGTAACAGGTGTCATTGACAGTAGATCTGACCAGCAACGAGTCGTTTTGGCCAGCGTGCGGGTTATGGCAGTCCGAGCAGGTCATCGAACCAAAACGGAGCGGGTGACTGCTGGGCTTGAAAGTATCTGCGCGGGTGCGGGCGTGGCAGGCAAAACATACTTCCTGCTGCGTTATCTTATCCATCACCGGATCGCGTGCGGCGTGCACGGCATGACAATTCACACAGGCTACTTCTTCTTCCTCGTGCATGCTGCCGGTCCAGTGAATCATGTTGCCGTCATTGTGACAGCCCATGCAGACTTCATTCTGTTCTGCCGCGGTATTGGTTTCATTGAATGCAATGCTGGGCGACGGGCGGGTTCCATCCTTGTTCTTCTTGCGGTGCGCAGCGCTTGGCCCGTGACAGGTTTCGCAATCGTGATTGCCGTCAGCGAAAGGTGAATTGGCTGCGCCACTGATGCCCATGGGGGTCAGGAAAATCTCGTGCGCCGCCATATCTCTGCCTTCCCTATGACAGGACATGCACTGGTTAGCTCCTTTTGAGTACTCGGCCGTCGTTTCGATTACTTCATCCGCCCCGGCCAGCGAGCCGAAACAAAGTAATCCAAGGAAAGCGACGATGCTGTTCAGACTGTTCCGGTGCCCCGGTTTCTTTATCATGACCTTACCCACTCCTTGAACAAATTTAATACTGTTGCCCCAAGTCTCGTAACAGAATTGGCGAACCAACCAAGACGACCGCTTACGGGCCGTAATGAAGGCTCAATAAATCCATTTTCGAATTAATGTCTGTGTTCCCCGGCTCTTAGTTGTTTTTAGCACCCTGAGCAATCCAATGCCGGATCGTTTCAATATCTTGCTTCGGAACCGGCTCGTTTTGGCCATGCGGCATGCTGATTGACGGGTCAGCGCGACCCTCCATCAACACGAGCATGTTACTGCCCTCAGTATCACCGGCAATGATCATCGGGCCAAACTGCGCGCCTTTCATAAGGCCGTCATAACTGCTCATATCAAAGCCGCTGGCAATAACGCCCTGCCCGTCTGGCTTATGGCAGGAAATGCAGTGCTGATCAATGATTGGTTTGACATCCTGGGAAAAACTGACTGCGGGTTCGCCCTTGCAAGCCAGCAATGCCAATGGAAACAGGCTCATCGCGACCAATTTCAGGGTAGTTTCCTTTAAACTCTTCATAAAGATTCTTCCTTAATCAAAGGCACGCGCCCAAGTGCAGAATAGCATCCCAATAAAACGGATACAAAAGTACCCTTTTGTTGACATTCCACTCATGACATATGTCAACATAACTTAAATTATTAAGGCATGGGCGGCAGAAAAAAGTTAAATTCCCTATCGCATTTTGAATATCGGCTATAAAGGCCGGTTTCTCGCAACGGAAGAAACGTGTGAAGATAACAATTGTTGGCGCTGGAATATCGGGATTGGCGACTGCCCAGGCGGTCCTGGCCAGGAAACCCGATGCTGAAATAACCATTTTCGAGTCCGCCCCAAGAGTCGGCGGCAAGGTGTGGACGGAAGTCAGCGCCGAGGGTTTCTTGTGCGAGGGTGGCGTCAACGGTTTCCTGGATAAAATTCCCCGCTCCCTTGAGCTCTGTAAAGAGGTTGGCGTTGCGCCGCTGCGCGCCGACAAATCGGCGCAAAAACGTTACGTGTTCAGCCGGGGTGAATTGCACAAGCTGCCTGAAAAGCCACCGGAGTTTCTGAAATCACGTTTGCTGACGGTGCCCGGGCGTTTACGTGTCATTTACGAAATGATCGCCGGTGGTACCGATGACCCTGACGAAACACTCGCCCAATTCGCAACCCGCAGGCTCGGCGGCGAAGCCTTCGACCGTTTGATTGACCCGATGGCTTCCGGCGTATTCGCAGGTAATGCTGACGAACTGAGCCTGAAGAGTTGTTTCCCGCGGATACACGAGATCGAAATGGAACACGGCAGCCTGATACGCGGCCTTATCAAGTTACAGATCAAGGCGAAGCGAGAAGGCAGCAAGAACAAACCCGGACCCGGGCCCGGCGGCACGCTGACATCTTTTGAAAACGGCATGAGCGCCCTGACCGACCTGCTCGCTGAACAACTGGGTTCGCGCATCCGCATTGGCTCGGCCGTGCGTGATATCAGTCGTGCAGGGCAGAGATACAGCGTACAGTTGGATGACGGCAGCATCGAAGAAAGTGACCGGCTGATCCTCGCCGCACCGGCCCACGCCCAGGCGGCAATGCTGAAAACATTTGATCCGGCGTTGAGTGGCCTGCTCGGCGACATCCCTTACCCCGCCCTGTCGGTGGTCTGTTTCGGTTACAAAAAACAACGTGTCGGCCAGGTGCTGGATGGTTTCGGCTTCCTGATCCCATCCAAGGAGCAGCGTTTTGTCCTTGGCACCATCGTCGATTCCAACGTGTTCCCGGGACGGGCGCCCGAGGACTCGATCCTGTTAAGGTCCATGGTAGGCGGCGCCAGGACACCTGAATTCGCCCTGTTGCCAGACGAACAACTGATCGACCGCGTGAGGTCCGACCTGCAGGACATCCTGGGCATTTCAGCGGAGCCTGACTTCATCCGCATTTTCCGGCATGCAAGGGCTATTCCCCAATACGTGGTCGGGCATGCCGCCCGCCTGGGAGCCATGGATGAACAATTGCTCAGGCATCCGGGACTCATTCTGACCGGCAATGCTTTCAAGGGCGTCAGCTGGAATGATTGCGTGGTGAACGCGGAAAAAACCGCCGGGTCGCTGCTGCCTCGAACCAAAAGAGGTACCGATTAATGGTTGAAATGCGGAACAGCCTCAAGTTCAAGGTGGGGTTCTACCTGCTGATCGCACTGACGATCGCCGTGTTTGTGTTCTCCATGGTGCTGGTCCGCAACAACCGTGAAGCACTGTTGCAACAGGTCATCGGCAACAGCGCACAATTATCGCAGGTAGTGATCAGAAGCACCCGCTTCGCGATGCTGCAGAACAAGCCCTCGCAGGTCAACCAGATCATCCAGGACGTCGGGGACCAGCAGGAAATAGAAAAGGTTCGCATCCTCAGCAAGGATGGCACCATCATCCATTCTTCAAAGCGGGATGAGATCGGGTCACAGGTAGACCAGCAAGCCGAGTCGTGCCTGGCATGCCATATGGATGAAAAGGCCCGCAATGCGAGTCCTAAATTCGGCCGCTCACGATTTTTCACCAGTGATAATGGCAAGCGCATGCTCGGCAGCACGGCCGTCATTCCAAACGAAGCCAGTTGCGCGGGTGCCGGCTGCCATGCGAGCCCGGATGACGAGTCCGTGCTGGGTGTACTGGACATCATCTATCCATTGGATGATATTGATGCCACCCTGCGCGCAAATACCTACACGGTCTTTGGATTGTCTTTTGGATTCATCCTGCTGGCCAGCCTGCTTGTCAGTTACATGATCAACCGGATGGTATACCTGCCTCTTCGGGACCTCGACGACGGCGCTGACAAGCTCGCGGCAGGCGATCTGGGAAACAAGATACCAGTGCGCAGCAAAGATGAATTCGGACACCTGGCAGAATCATTCAACAGCATGACCGAAGCCCTGCGAAAATCCCGTGTGGACCTCGAGGAGTGGGGACGGACACTGGAGAAAAAAGTGGAAGAGGCCCGTCATGAACTCGAACTCGCCCACGCCGAAGCTGCCCGTAGTGAAAAACTGGCCTCGGTTGGCCTGCTGGCCGCCGGTATCGCACATGAGCTGAATAACCCTCTGACCGGCGTACTGACTTTTTCCCACCTGGTCAGGAAAAACCTGCCGGACGACAGCCGTGATGCCGAAGACCTCGACCTGGTTATCAGGGAAACCAAGCGATGCGCGTCCATCATCCGCCGCCTGCTGGACTTTTCCCGTGAAAAGACACCGGAAAAGGCTTATGGCGACCTGAATGCCATTATTAAAGATACCCTCAAAATCGTCGAACAACCGGCTCAGGTCGAAGATATTGAACTTGTTACGGATCTTGACGAAAACCTGCCTCCGGTCTGGCTTGATGAAAACCTGATCAAACAGGTTATTATGAATATGCTCGTGAATGCCCGCCACGCCATAGGCCGTGACGGCAGGATTACGATCAGCACGCGGTTGCGCCGACAGGAGGAGTGCCCGGAAGCAATTGCCGATGCGGGGGATTTCGCCGAGATCACGATCGCCGATACGGGTTGCGGTATACCTGAGCAAGATTTGCAGAAGGTCTTCGATCCTTTTTTCACCACCAAGGACGTGGGCAGAGGCACCGGACTGGGCTTATCTGTCAGTTATGGTACCGTTGAGTCACATCGCGGGACTATCGAGGTGGACAGTGTCGAGGGCGAAGGTACGGAATTCCGCATTTACCTCGCGATCAATAAGAAGAATGACCTGGGGACCAGTTTATGAAAAAGCAGATACTGATCGCCGACGACGAGGAAATTGTAGTCCGGAGTTGCCTGCGCATTCTCTCTGCAAAAGAGTTTGATATTGATACAGTCAGCAACGGTCTCGAAGCGATAGAAAAGGTCGCCGAAAAAGAGTACGACTTGCTCATCCTTGACATCATGATGCCAAAGATGAGCGGCATGGAGGTGCTGCAGCGAGTCAAGGAAACACACCCCGATATCGACGTCATCATGATCACCGGCCTTAACCAGATCGAAACTGCGGTCGAGGCCATGAAACTGGGCGCTTTCGACTACCTGCCCAAACCATTTGACCCGGAGGAACTGGAAATGGTGGTGGAGCGCGCCCTTGAGCGCCGCCAATTGCTGCAGGAAAACGTCAATCTGAAGAGAGAGGTAAGCGCCCGTTACAGTTTCGAAAACATCATCGGTTCCAGCCCGCCGATGCAAAACGTCTACCGCCTGATAGCGCGCTGCGCCCCGACCAACAGCACGGTCATGTTGCGGGGTGAGAGCGGTACGGGCAAGGAACTGATCGCCCGCGCCATTCACTTCAACAGCCTGCGCAAAGACAAGCCCTTTATCACCGTCGATTGCGCTTCGCTCAGTGAAAACCTGCTGGAAAGTGAGCTGTTCGGTCACGTGAAGGGATCATTTACCGGCGCCGTCGCCAACAAGAAAGGCCTGCTTGAAGAAGCCGATGGCGGAACCCTGTTCCTTGACGAAATCGGAAATATTTCATTATCGACCCAGGCGAAGTTGCTACGTTTTATCCAGGAGAAGGAATTCAAGGCGGTAGGCGATACCAAGCCTCGCATGGTAAATATCCGCCTGATCACCGCCACCAACAAGGACCTGGAAGGCATGGTCGGGGAAGAAACATTCCGTGATGACCTTTATTACCGCATCAATATTTTTCCCATCGAAATACCGCCGCTGCGCGAACGCCGTGACGATATTCCGGCCCTGTCTTTTCATTTTTTGAAACAGTTCAGCAAAGAAATAGACCGCAAGGTAACTGAGTTTTCCGGCGGTGCGATGAACCTGCTGATGAACCATGACTGGCCGGGAAACGTGCGGGAACTCGAAAACGTCATACACCGCGCCGTCATTCTGACCAGCGATAGCATCATCCGGCAGGCCCACCTGGTGAACATCCTCGATATGCAACCCCTGAGCGGTATGGGCGTGCCAAGGACAAACGAAGAGCTTAAACGGATCAAGAAAGTTGCACGTCAAAAATCCGTCGAAGATATCGAAAAACTCTTCGTCCTTTCAGCCCTGAAACGCAACCAATGGAGCGTCACCGAGAGTGCTGAAGACACCGGCATGCAACGCAGCAATTTCCAGGCGCTGATGAAAAAATACGATATCCGGATCCGCGGTAAGTCAACAGGCGATTCAGACAACGGATCCTGATTGCGTTAGTGTTCTTCTTCGTAGCCGGTAAACATTTCCCTGAAATGGGTTGCCGGACTTCTGCCAAGCGCACCCATATAGGCGTGGACCGAGGTAAACGCGAGGAAGAAGATGTAAATCAGCACATGAACCGTGCCGATCACCTCGATGCCGCCTAAGAAGGCAATCCAGCTTTCAAAGCGCTTGACATCCCACATCAAAAGGCCCGTGAAGAACTGGGCTGGGACAACCAGCAACATGACGATCTGGTAAGTGATGCTTTGCATCGGGTTGAACTTGTCGTAGGGCCGGACCTTGTGGGGACTGCTCTCGCCGCGGAAAATACCGTAACCGTAGTAGCGCATTTGCGCGAACGCCTTGTCAAAAAACTTTTTCGGATTCAACTCGGGGTGATAGACCGTGATCCGGTCCGAAAAGAGGTAAAATCCGAGCCACACACAATAATTTGCGATAACGGCAAACGCCACCCAATTGTGTGTCCTGACCGCCGTTTCAAAGCTCATGACGTTAAACAGGTTCGGATACCTGAGCTGTGTACCGCTCAGAATCAAAATGATGAAACCCAGTGCGTTCAGCCAGTGCCAGATACGAACGGGTAAAGGATTAATGTACAGCTCGGCCTTGCGGGCTTTTTTCCAGCTCTCAATGCGCTCTTTTTCAGATTGGATGTTAACCATCATTCCTCTCCCATTACCACTTTTTCTTTAATCATTTGACCTAGCGTGTAGTGGCCGACCGGGATCGCTATACCGGCTATGAACGCCAGCAGGGCCATGATATCGAGCAGTTTGCTCTTGATGCTCTGAACGCCAAAGAATTTACTGGTGCTATCGTCGGTTCCAACGGAAGTCAGGTCCACCCCACCCGTGTCGAATTTGCGTACCGTGCCGCCCGCCTGGGGAACGGAAACCGTTACACCCATGCGCTGCCTGTGACCTGGTAAGTGGCAACTGTCACAGGTTCGGACCGCGAAACTCTTCGGTGCAATCTGGTGAGCCCAAATGCCGGAACTGACCTCGAGGCGACCACGAAGAGAGATACTCGATGGCGAGTCCTTGGTAGTTTCTTCTATCAGCTTCCATACCTCCAGCGGATCGATGCCGCCCTCTTCTTCTTCCATCAACTTCAATTTTTGCTGAAACGCTTCATGACCCTCCTGGTTGCCGACCGGAGTCTGGGCCTCATTATCGTAGAAGTGCAGGTCAAACCTGTGCTTGGCAAAAGGTGCGTGGCAGACCGCGCAGGAAACGATATCGAGGTGCTTGCCCGCGTTCGGAAGCCATTGGCTATGCAACAGCGGAACGTTTTCGTGACAACCGAAACATTGGGAACGCAGGGTGTCACCGATTTCAACGGCGGCTACGCCGTGAGAGTTGTGGCAATCCGAGCAAATCGGCGCCAGGATGTGTTCATCCCTGATAACGTTGCCGGTCGACCTGGCCGATCCGTGAACACTGGCCGAATATGCGGTATATATATTCTCATGGCATTTCTTACAGGGGTAGCCTGTCTCCGCCCTGAAATCCCGCATCCTTTCGACCGCATGGGCGCTGTGGCAATCCGTACACAGAGGCGCATTGTCACTGCCCTGGGCAACCAGCGACGCGTGAATGCTGCCATCATACTGGGTGAATTTCTTATCGTGGCATTGGCGGCAACTCTGGTTCATCTCGAGCGAATAGTCCCGTTTGCTCGCAATCGTAATATTGGTTTTCTTGGAAGGGTGTCTGCGGTTGCCGATCGCTTCATGGCAACTTACACAGGCGATTTCTCCGTGCGCGGAACTGGTGTAGTCATCGCCGTGAATCTTCAGGGATAACTCCTCACCGTTTTCAAGTGTCTTGGACTTGTCCTTGGTGTGGCACCTGAGGCATCTTGTGTTCTTTTTTAGTATGGCCTCGAGCTCTGCGTCGACAGCCTCGGCGGCTTGTTCAACAGCGGCCGGCTGGGCGATCGCGTCCTGGGCCTTCTTAACGGCAGGCTCTGTTTCCACGTCTGCCTGGGGTTGTGCGTAGAGGACGCCACTGAATATCATGCAACAAATAACGCTTAAGGCAGGTAATAAAACGCGCATACTCAACGCCGGATTACCCACCGCAGTTCGGGCCATCATTATGAATCTCCTGTCATCGGCCTTTTACAAACAAAACCGGGACGTATTATACGCCCCGGTTGTTGCCGATACCCAGTCTATTTTACTTGTTTAGCTGTTTTTTGGCACGTGCTTCGCGGGCCAGCTTGGCAAACTGGTAGAATCCGACAATCGGCAATGCAATGACGTAGCCAAGTGCCACGAAAGGTGCGGCAAAAAACAGGCCCACATTCTTGGCAATCTTCTTCGCCTTGCTATGCACAACAACCGTCTTGTCAGCTTCCACGGTGGCGCTTGTCTCAGCGGCCGTTTCAACTTCTGCAACCGTTTCATTGGCCGCCTCGGCAAATTCCGCTTCTGTCACGGCTTTTAGCGTGACGCTTTCAATCATTTCGGGTGTCAGCGGCTTGCGGACAAACCCACTTGCACCGAGGACGGATGCCCTGGCTTCATTTTCTTCCGTGCCATAACCCGTGATCACGACCACCGGGGTCCAGGGGCAACGGGCCTTGATGCGCTCGGTTACTTCGAGACCGTCCATTCCAGGCATCTTGATATCGGTGAAAACGACGTCAAAATTTGCCTCGTTGATCGAATCCATGGCTTCTTCACCGCTGTTGACGGTGCTGACCTCGTAACCCTTGTCAGAAAGAACCCGGTCAAAACTGCGACCGACCACTGCATCATCGTCGATAACCAGTACTTGTAATTTAGCGTTCATAACTTGCTCCTTAAATTTCGATCTGTTAATTGATAAATTCGTTATCGCGCTTTGGCGCGGAAATCTCGTTCGTTTGGGCGTCATCTGAGACGCTTCGCAAGGCCCAGCGTTTTTGCGTAATGGCATCGTTCGCCGCCTTGATCACTTCGTCCGGTCCCAGCGGCTTGGTCAGGTAATTGCATGCCCCCAACCTGACTGCCTGCTTGGCTGTCTCTAAACAGGGGTAGCCGGTAATGACCACGACTTCACTATGCGGCCATCTTTGCTTGATGGTTTTCAGGACATCCATTCCGTCCAGGCCAGGCATGCGCAGGTCGAGCAGTACCACGTCGGCGGGCTGCTGTTCCATTACGTGCAATGCTTCATTACCAGACTCTGCTGCCCGGGTGCTGCAATTCGCACCTTCAAGGCTCCTCAGGTGGCTGAGGCGCACGACTTCTTCATCATCGACGATGAGGACGTTGGCCTTTTTGTTCATGTGAGCACCTCGCGTTATTTGTTTCAACAAGGTTAAATGCAACTTGCGTGCCAAAATGACTGGGGCAGTGACACAAATTGTTTTTTACTCTTATTTTCATATATTTATGAATTTTGAAAAAAAACAAACAAATTTTTCAGAACCTCAAAACTGGCCGCGAAGTATATTTTTCATGTACAAAATTGCCGGGGATTTATAGATTAAGTGTTTTCAATCAATAACATACTTGCCAATGATGACTGTATATTATTTTTATACACCAGTTTATACCGGATATGATCGTCCGCCCGGGCATTAAAAGCCCCGCTACTAAGCTCTTGATCAAGCAGCCTTAATTTGTCGCCGATTAGTGTTAACATCAGGGCCAATCCAGTTGTAGCACCAAGTTTGAATATGCCGGGCGAGAACAGGATTCAGCGATAAAACCAATAATCAGGATACAAATCCCATGGCGCGTTTTCATAGAACTTTCCCTTATACAAGAATGAAAACTGACTCCGTACCGTTGCTTAAATTGTGTTTGGCAGCGCTGATAATGGCCTTCATGCAATTGCCGATGAGCAGCCAGGTTCAAGCCGAGCCGGACAACCCGAAACTTCGCAACGAGAGATGTATCAGGTGTCACGGTAAAGAAGACTATTCAAGGAAGGGCGCCGATGGACAGCAGCGCGCGCTGCATGTCAATGCGGAACAGTACCTGCAGAGCATTCACGGCGGACAGGATTGTGTGAGTTGCCACCGGGACATCGTCAAGATTCCCCACAGGAAAGGAATAGACCGCAATGTCGGTTGCGTGAAGTGTCATCTGGATTCATGGGAAGAAGCCCAACGCGGCGATATTGGGCAGGAACACGATCGGCTGCGCGTAGTAGTTGAGCAAATCGAGACTTACATGAATTCAGTCCATGCGAGGCCGAAAATCGATGACCAGTCACGCACCAATGCAACCTGTTACGACTGTCACGATGCGCATTACATGTCGTCTGTATCGAGCGTCGACAAGCCTCAAAACAAGTTGAAAAACCCATACGTGTGCGGCAGCTGCCATAAGGCTGTACTCGATATGTACATGACTTCGGTCCACGGCAAGGAAATCGGCATGGGCAACACCGCTGCGGCAGTCTGCAGCGACTGTCATTCAGCTCACAGTATTGAAAGACCCGATATCGTATCAGGAAGGCTGTCGATCACTGCGCAATGCGGAGACTGCCACGAGTCCATGCTGGAAAGTTACCTGCAGACCTACCACGGAAAAATCACCCAACTGGGTTACGGTGAAACAGCCAAGTGTTACGACTGTCATGGCTCGCACGGTATCAAGCGTGTCGACGAGCCGGAGTCAATGGTGCATAACGGCAATCGCCTGGAGACCTGCCGGAGTTGCCATGAAGACGCGACCCAGGGTTATGTCACCTTCGAACCGCATGGCACCACCGACAATTTTGCAGAGTACCCGGCGATGTGGATTGCCAAGAAGGGCATGATCGGCCTGTTACTCGGCACCTTCGCTTTCTTCTGGTTGCATTCTGCATTATGGTTCTACCGGGAATACCAGGATCGTAAATACGGTAAGGACCGCCCGCATATTCGCATCGAAGATATGGATATGCCGGAGGGCAAAACCCATTTCAGACGCTTCACAAAATGGTGGCGACTGGCTCACCTTGTAGGGGCGCTCTCCATCATGCTGCTGGCCCTGACAGGATTGACGGTGCTGTTTTCCGGCAGCGCCTGGGCCCCGTACGTCATGAACCTGCTCGGTGGTCCGGTTTCAGCGGGTATCCTGCACCGGATTGGCGCGGTCGGATTCATGGGTGTCTTTTTCATTCACCTGTTCTATTTCGCCTACCATATTGGAAGAAATTGGGAGACTTTCGAGTGGTTCGGGCCCAACTCGCTGGTGCCCAACTGGAATGACCTCGGCGACGCAATCGCCATGTTTCGCTGGTTCTTCGGCCTCGGCCCGCGCCCATTACTTGACCACTTCAGCTACTGGGAAAAATTTGATTACTGGGCCCCGTTCTGGGGTATGACGATTATCGGCGTCAGTGGCATGATGATGTGGTTCCCTGATATCACCGCTGCCTACCTGCCCGGTTGGGCATTTAACGTGGCCGCCATCGTGCACGGTGAAGAAGCGATCCTGGCCGTGGTATTCCTGTTCACGGTGCATTTCTTCAACAATCACTTCCGGCCGGACAAATTCCCTCTGGACACCACCATGTTCACCGGCAGGGTGCCGCTGGAGCACTACCGCCACGAACACCGGCGCGAATATGACCGCCTGGTAGCCAGTGGTGAACTTGAAAAATACCTGGTGGACGCACCCTCCGAGCCGATGGCTCGCGGGTCAAGCATCCTGGGTACGGTCCTGATCGCCATTGGCCTGACGCTGCTGACGCTTGTGGCCCTGGGGTTCCTTGGAATCTAGGCTGGCCGTATATGAATGGGTTACGGCAATGGCTGTATAATTGCCGCAGGGATTGCGCGCGGAAAGGGCATTGTGCTCGCAATTCCGGCAACAATCAGTGGTTCATACCGTTAGTAGAGGTTTTTATGAAAAGATTCCTGTTTGGTGCATTGGTCCTGACCTTGTTGACATCCTGTTCACAGGAGCCTGAACCCGCAGGGCTTGTTTTTAACCTCGACGCCGGCCGGGCAATCGCCGAGGCGGAATGTGCCGACTGCCATGGAATGGATGGTCGCGGGACAACCCCGGAAATCCCAAACCTGGCGGCACAACCCGCCGAATACCTGGTGGAAGCCATGCACGCTTACCGTGATGGTCAACGCCTGCATGCGGCATTGCAGGATATGACCCAGGGTATGAGTGAAGCCGACATCGCCAATATCGCCGGTTACTATGCCAGCCAACCTCCGCTGGATCCTCTCTTCAAACAGCAAAACGAAGATTCTTCCTACGCTGCGGGTGCCGCAATTGGCTCACTATGTGAAGAATGCCATGGTGAAAAAGGTATCAGCACAACGGCAGGAATCCCCAGCCTGGCAGGTCAGCAACCTGCATACCTGATTGTTGCGACGATGGAATACCAGAAGGGTACTCGCGGTCATGCGGACAAGACCGAAATGCTTTCAGGCATTGAACAGGTTGATATAGAGAAGATGGCAATGTACTTTGCCGCGCAATCTGCGCCTGCCAGGGAAACACCGCCTTTTGGTGATCCCCTTGCCGGCAAAGTGGATTCAGCCGTTTGCGGCAAGTGTCACGGCGCCAACGGTAACAGCCATGATCCGCTGGTGCCCAGCCTGGCAGGGCAGGAACCCGTCTACCTGGTCAATGCCATCCGCGCTTATCGTAACCACGATCGCAGCAGCGACGAAGAAATGCCGGCAAGGACTGATGCACAGATCGAGAACCTGGCAGCATACTACTCCACCCAACAATCGGAAGCGTCCATTGAAGGCGCGCCGACAGGAAAAGAACTTGCTGCCAAGTGTGATCGTTGTCACCACCCAAGTTCCGGCCAGCGAAAGCTGAACGTACCGGCACTGAGGGGCCAGAGCCACGATTACCTGGTCACGGCCATGAAAGAATACCGCAGGAATGACCGCGAAAATTCGATGATGCACAAGATGAGCTCTCGCTACAGCGATGAAATGATCGAGGCACTGGCAAGCTACTACGCGTTTCAGTATGAGTAAACAAAGTGTTTTTGATGTCAATATTCATGTAATAATAGAGCCGCTGACTACTCTGAAAAGGTATAACAGTAATTATTAGCCTGCTCTGAATTGACTGAACAAACTCATTTTGAACAGGGTCGACATTGATAATAAAGAGGATAAGTAATGATTTCTCCAAATTTAGTTCTCAAGTCCATCACATTTACATTTCTGGTTTCTTTAATGACACTTGGCTTCGGAGCACCGGTTTTCGCCGAAGACTTGAGCGATAACGAAGTCTGCCTCGACTGCCATGCAGATGCTGAACGGGAGCCACCAAGCGATCCGACCCGACCCCAGGTACACAACCCTGCAGGCGGATTTTTTGTTGAAGATCACGCCGATTTTTCATGCATCGACTGCCATGACTATATTGAAGATCTTGAACACGAAGAGACCGCCCCGGGCAACGAAGTTGATTGCCTGAATTGCCACGACGAAGTACCGGTAAAAGAGTAAAACAAGTCAAAATCCGCTAGAAAAGCCCCGCCCGCCGGGGCTTTTTTATGCCCATCAAATCATCATTCCGGGCAATTTTTAACATACATCAATAAACAACTTGACCTACATCATTTCATTGGCCCCAACAACAACTAGACTATGCGTGTAGAAAACCTACACGGCTAATACAGCCAACCGGCCACCAGAGCCAAAAACCAAGGAGATCGGAATGAGTAAAAGGAAGGATTATTGGCGTATGTCAAATCTGACGGGACTGATAATCGGCATCAGCATGCTGTTGCTGGCAGGTTTTGCATATGCTCAGGCCTATGAAGGCGCTGATTTTTGTAAAAACTGTCACGAAGATGTCTACAACGAATGGAAGGCGTCTGGCCATCCATACAAACTGATGCAGGGCGAGGACGCCCAGCATCGCCCGATTCCATTACCACGGGGATGGGACTGGCCGGAAGATGGCGCGCTTGAAAATGGTACGCTCGTCGAAGGCGAAGTTTCATACGTCATTGGTGGCTACAAATGGAAATCACGCTACATGGATCATGAGGGTTACATCGTTACGGTAACCGAGGATGAAGACGGCAACCCGGTGGATGGCGTCAACCAGTACAACTTCCTGACCGGGGAATGGGTCAATTACAATGCAGGTGTAGATAACAAACCTTACAACTGCGGCGTGTGCCATACCACCAACTGGGTCGCAGACGACGACGCGGAAACCGATAACGACCTGAGCGACAACCAGAACGGCCTGCCCGGCATCTGGGGTACCTTCGATGACGGCGGCATCCACTGTGAACAGTGCCACGGCAACGGTGGCCACAACGAATTTCCAGTTGATGACTCCGCAGAAGCCTGCGGCGCCTGCCATTACCGCACAGCAGCACCAGGTGCGGAGGTCAATGTGATTCCGGCCGGTGGTGGCTTTATCAAGCACCACGAGCAGTACAACGAACACCTCGCAAGCCCACATGCCAACATGAAGTGCGTCACTTGCCACAACCCGCACAAACGCGGCGAATTCTCTATCAAGGAAGGCAGGGAATGCACCGACTGCCATACCGATGTCGCAGCATCTTACGCGATGGATTCCATGGCCGACTACGGTGTGGAATGTAAAGACTGCCATATGCCTTACGCTTCCAAGTCCGCCAACCAGCTTGGTCCGTACTAGGGTGACGTGCAAACGCATATCTTCTATATCAATACCGATGGTGCAGCCAACATGTTCACCGAAGACGGTTCCGCGGTTAAACTGGACGAAAACGGCAAAGCTGCCGTCACCGTTGATTTCGCCTGCGTACGTTGTCACGAAACCGGTGACCTGGTTGAACTGGGTAACTTTGCCAAGAACTTCCACGGTACCGATGATTCCGTTAGCCAGCTTGAGCACATCGGCCTGAACCCCGGTCTCTCAGGTAACTGGTGGGGTGGCTCGGATCGCAGTGGCGAAGGCTTCCTGGTTGAAGTGGCCAACTCAAGTGGCGCGCTGGTCCTGATCGGCTCGTTCTACACGTACGATCCTGACGGCAACCAGATCTGGTTAATCGCGGTCGGCGCAGCAGACGGCAGCATGGAGACCGACGTCATCTTCTACATCAACGACGGTCAGAAATGGGGCACCGACTTCGATCCGGCCGATGTCAACCAGGTTGAGTTCGGCACCGGCACATTCACCTTCCCCGCCTGTGATGTTGGGCATGTATCCATCACGCCGAACGCAACATTCATGGGTCAGGGATACGGTGAGATTGCCTATGACCTGAGCCGCGACATTACCGATTACAAAGTTGCCTGCCCGTCCCTGGTATTGGACTAAGCCTGAGCAACGTTAGTATTGTTGAGGAGAAAGTGAAAAGTTGACTTAGAAGCAACAACCATCACTTAAAAAGTAACGCCGCCCCAACCCAACCGGGCGGCGTTTTTTTTGGGATGCGTGGGCAGACTTCAAGCCTGATTCATAAACACGTATATCTTATAATGACTGAAATTCAATCCATTGCTACACAAACTAAACACCGGACAAGACACCAATGACAAAGTTGCGAACCATCTGCCTACTGTTTTTAATATTGGGCCTCACTTCCTGCGACGATAAAGCCGCGAATACAACGACAAATAGTCAGCAGGCACCGAACGTGAATGCTACCTTGCCTATGCAGGGAATGGAGCAATTGAAAGCCAGGATAGCCATGAATCCCATGGACTTCGCAGCCCTCTCAGACCTTGCGGATATGTTATTTGAATCCGGTCAGTACATCGAAGCGTTCAATTACTACGACAAGGCGATTGCGGTTAATCCGAACTGCGCAGACTGTTACAACGACAGGGGCCTGTGCCTGTTTTACGTGGGTGATCCGGTCTCGGCGCTGGAGTCATTTGACAAGGCAACTGCTATCGACCCCAGCTACAAACACGCGTGGCTCAGTAAAGGCTTTGTTCTGATCTCGACCAACCGGTACCCGGAAGCCGTCGCGCCGCTGAACAAGGTCAAGGAACTGGACGGGTCGGGGCCACTGGCTATGCAAGCTGATAAATTTCTTGAGATCGTGGCGCAGAATATGCCGTGATGGTCAGCATCACCTGCAGCGGAAAATGAGACAAAAAAAACCACCCGCAAGGGTGGTTTTCTTGTAAGGGATATCTCGGAGCCGAACTTGGCTATTCAAGCTCTGTTGAGAAGGTCGTCTCTTCCAGCAGCACTTCATATTCATACCCATACCCGAGGTCAACATCTGTCTTAATGACGCCCGTAGCGATAACCACGGCGCCCGGCGCCACGATTTCCTGGGAAGTTGCCAACAATTTCTGGCCTGGCTCGGAACCGGTGCCGTCCTGCAGCGTTATCCAGTTTTTACCCATGATCTTCTGATTCACCTTGATCACCTTTGCTCTCAGGCTGATAGTCTCTCCTTTCAAGCCTGCAGACTGCTCGAACACCGCGGCAATGGTTTTACCAGCTTGCAATGGCGCAATCTCGCCTGCTGCAGGGGACAATGCCGAGGCAGATTTTGGATACGGCTTGAGTTCACCACCATGTCCGGCCATACCCTGAGCCTGGCCGGTGTTACCAGCAGCAGTCACGGGACCTGCCTGGGAAACGAACAAAATGGAATCAAATGTCCGGTCCAGTGCTTTGCTGTGAAAGTTATTCATTTCCATCGCATCGCCATACTGGACCTTGTCACCTACGGAAACCTCGAAGGCGTTGGCTGCCAGCCAGGTGTTCTGCTCTTCGAGTTTTATATACACATAGCCACCGGCAGACACTGCCTCTGCTACTGTTCCGGTTTGCATGTCCTGCTGCGCGAGGAGCGCAGTCGGTGTCAAAATTAGCAAAGTGCAAACTAATAGCATTGATCTGAAAAAGGACGTCATAATGGGTTTCCTTGATTACTGTAACGATAAAAGACCGAAAGATCCGAAATATGGGAGCAGGGTAATCACCAACCGGGTGACGCCGCGTGATGTAAATCAACTGGTTTCGATATAGCCCGTAAAATTTATCATTTGCATGACCATTGTCAACTTTGCTGCTGCCAAAGAGCTGTCGCAGCAAGTGACGCTTAAACGAAAATACACATTACACGACGATACGCGAGCATACGATTCTGAAAGAACTGATTAGCCCACCATGTTGTCGCGCCTTTCAGAGACGTTTACCGGCACCTTGTAAAGCCACATCTGGTACATGGAAACAAACCACATGATGGCAAAGCTCAGGCCCATCAGGCCACCCGAAATCAGCACGACATATGCAAACCCTGAATAGATCTTGGTGAAATACCACGAACTCACATCAGCAGCGATGCAAAGGAAAGGGGTAAACATGATAACACTCTTGAGCCACACGGGACGCACCCAGGCATGGCTGAAAATAAAGCCGACGATGAAGAATATGAAGGTGACGCCAAACAAGTGGATATGGGAAACCCGCACGAGCGTATGCAGCGCTTTACCGGTATCCTGTTCAACGACCTTTTGGACATTCTCGAAACCGTCAAGATTTGACAAGTGCGGGTTGCTGCCGTCATGGCAGTCAAGGCAATTGGTCTTGATGATAGGCTCTATTGTTGATTCATAAGCGCCTTTGTTAGCGCCATCCTTAATCCAATCAACGATTTTTACGCTGTCGCCCCCGGAGAGCATGGCCGACATTGGACCCTGCAGCGCAGCCTCGAGTTTGGTTCCTTCCGGAGAACCTCCATAGGAAATAACAATATCGTCAACGCTCAGTCCGGGCTTGCCGTCCTTACCGGCATCGGAGGTATACACATATATCAGGGCAAACAAATAGCCCATGCCAATTGCCAGCAACGCACCGGTAAAAAGCACCCGCATACTGACAGGAAGCTCCTGAAAATGCCGGTAAAGGCGGTGAATGGGTTGGTTGCTCATATTATTTTCCCGACGGTTGGGCGCATAATGCTTAACCGTAAGTTTGCTTGTCTACCCGTGCCCGCTGGCCTGAATAAACTATTTGATTTATCAGCTCAATGTGGGAGTGAAGCGTAATAAGCGGCGATGTCAGCCATATCCTGCTCACTAATAGCACCGACAAAGTCCACCATATCACTTTCCACCGCCCCTGATTTGAAGTCTGCCAACAATTTGGCCAGCTTGGCCGCATCCATGCCTGCAATAGCGGGTACTTCCTCATCACCTTTGCCATCCTCACCGTGACAGTCAGAACAATCCGCCGCCAGTTCCGCTCCCCTTTCGACGTCACCACCAGCCCACGCGCCATCAACAAACAACATCAGGGTGACAATCAATGATATTAACGATATTTTCGTCGACATTTTCTCACTCTCCTTTCTACAAGCGAGCCTTGAATCAAGCCCACTAATTCCTATTACCCGGACGCATACTCTACTGATTCTCCGCGCAGGGCAGTCGCATATAAACCACGGCCCTTGGCTGCTGCGACGCAAAGTATTGGGCAATGCGTTCGATATCCATGGAACTCAGGGGGCCGGACATCGCATGCATGGTTGTATTTGCCCTAACCTTGGACGCATAAGATTCCAGTGCTGACACCAGGTAAGTCTTATCCTGACCTGCCAGCATTGGAAACCGGGGGTCACTGCTGTTTCCGTCAATACCGTGGCAGCGCTCGCAGCGGTTGATCCACTCGGCACTCCTTAGCGGTACTCGCACATCTCTTCTGCGGGGGGTCTGCTCGGCATAAAAAGTCGCAAGGTCAATCATGTCCTGTTCATTCAACCCTTCCACCGCTTCAAACATTTTCTGATGATTCCGCTCACCATTCTTATAGTGTTTCATACCCTTGACAAAGTATTTAGCATCCTGACCCGCCAGGGTTGGCATACTGGCTTGATCAGTGTTGCCATCTTCGCCATGGCAGCCAGCACATTCCTGCGAGAGGCGACGACCGGCTGCACTATCACCTTCGCCCCGGGTTTCTGATTTGACAGGCTCCTGGACCGCGTAAAAAACGCCCATGGCCCGGATCGTTGCTTCATCCAGCTGATCTACGAGTCTGCCCATCAGTT
>JABDPJ010000228.1 GCA_013042835.1 Lysobacterales bacterium | reverse complement strand
CGGGTACCTCCCCCCTGAGACACGCTACGAGTATGTCCCTATAGGCTCTTCAAAAACGTCCCTGTTTTTGAAGGTCTCAGGGGGGAGATACCCACATCCCGGCTTGGGGAGTTAGATTCTTTCAGGTTTTTCTTCTTCATTGGGGAGGCACTCATCTCCCGGTTAGGTTGTGCAAACAATGTTCGGCGTAAGGCGCTGGTGGGGGTAGTGACTTACCAGGACCTTGCGAGACAGGAAGTCGAGAAAGAGCCTACAGGGACGTACTCGTGGCGTGTCCTGGTAAGTCATTACCCTCGCCAGCGCCCCTCCCCCAGGCAAACAAAAGAACTATCTTCTGCAAAATTCGAACAGTCACAACACAATTAGTGTTGAATTGCTGCGCGAATTTGAGACACCCAAGCACGCCTACCCTTGAAGCTATACTTTCACCACTTCTGTAGGCGAGTTACTGAAATTCACAGGTTGGGGTCCCGGTTTGGAGCAGTGGATTTTTTGCGGTACCTTCAGTTCAACGCCAGCCAATCGCCCGTGGAATAAAAACCCGGTTTCTGCCTGACCAGCCATTCACCCGCCTGTAGTGCCCCGCGCGCGAATACATCCCGGTCCAGTGCCTTGTGGGTGATCTCTATGCGTTCATCGGGCATGGCAAACCTAACCGTGTGCTCACCGATCACTTCACCTTCGCGCACACTTGAGTACTCCGGTTCAGCATTCCCAGCGGTGGATGCATCGGTGACGCTTTGGTGAAAACCTTGCTTGACTGCCGCACCCAGTGTTAACGCGGTTCCGGATGGTGCATCCAGCTTGTGTTGATGGTGAATATCGGCAATGGCTGCATGTACCTGGGGACCCAGGGCTTCTGCCGCCCGGCGCACAAGTTCCGCCGTTAACGCGACACCCCGACTGAGGTTGGGCGCCCACAAAACAGGTACTTTCAAGGCCGCGTCCCGAAGCGCCCCGTCATCGTGTTCGCTCAGGCCGGTGGTACCGCTGAGCATGGCCACCTGGTGACGGGCGCACCAATGGGCCGCAGCCCTGGTGCCGCCCGGCAAGGTAAAGTCGATCAGTAAATCTGCTGGTGTGTCTGTCTCTTCGAGTGATGGGCGCCATTTGATCTCGGAAAAATCATCCGGCCGGTTGATTGAAACCAGGCCAACACATTCCAGATTCTCTGCTTCACGTATCAACGCCAGCACCCTGCGGGCCATCCGGCCGGCGCCATGAAGCAGTATCCGGGTCATGAAGTCATCCGGTCAAAAAACTCCTTCACGCCCCCCAGCCATGAACTGGATTTTGGATTATGGTCGGTCTTGCTGGACTCGTAAGACTCCTGGAATTCCTTCAGCAATTCCTTTTGCGCCCTGGACAGACTCACGGGCGTCTCGATGACCACCTTACACATCAGGTCGCCCTGGCGGTGGCTGCGCACTGATTTGACGCCTTTGCCCTTGAGACGGAACATGCGTCCGGTCTGGGTTTCGGCCGGTATCTTCAGCTTCACCTGCCCGTTCAAGGTGGGAATTTCCAACTCACCGCCGATAGCGGCAGTGGTGAAATGTATGGGTACTTCGCAATAGAGGTCATCACCGTCCCGCTCGAACAAGCGGTGAGCGCGGACCCTGACCTCGACATACAGGTCTCCCGGCGGCGCACTCGTCATACCGGCTTCACCCTCTCCGGCCAACCTGATCCGGTCACCGGTATCCACGCCTGCTGGAATCTTGACTGACAGCGTTTTCGTTTCCCTTATACGGCCCTGGCCATGGCAGGATGTGCAGGGATTCTTGATGACCTGCCCTGCACCCTTACAGGCCGGGCAAGTTTGCTGGACAGAGAAAATGCCTTGCTGCATACGCACCTGGCCGATGCCGCCACAGGTCGTACACGAGGTTCTGTCGCCATCTTCAGCACCGCTGCCATCGCATTGCTTGCACGCAGCCAGTGTGGGAATCCTTATTTCGCGCGTAATACCGGTTACTGCTTCTTCCAGGTCGAGCTCCACTGCGAACCGCAAGTCAGAACCGCGCTGCGGCTGCCGCGCGCCGCCCCGGCCGCCACGTCCGCCGAAAATATCCCCAAAAATGTCTCCGAAAATATCGCCCACGTCTCCATCAAAACCGGCAGGGCCGCGTGCACCGGGACCGGTAGCCGCATGCCCGAACTGGTCGTAGGCCGCACGCTTCCTGTCATCTTTCAGAACCTCGTAGGCTTCCTGGGCTTCCTTGAAGTGCTCCTGTGCATCAGCGTCATCTGGATTGCGGTCGGGATGATATTTCATCGCAAGCTTGCGATAGGCTCTTTTCAGTTCAGCAGTTTCGGCGTTGCGCTGAACTCCAAGCACTTCGTAATAATCACGTTTGGCCATATTGAAACGGGTCTTTTTTGTCTGGGTTTTCTTCTGCCACTGATTTGAGGCCGAACGGAGGTTAATTCAAGCACAATGTGAATGTCGATGATCAGATCCTGACATTTCCCAGGAGGGTCCGGGTCACCGGGTCTTCGTTACCCTGGTGTAAACAAAATATATTGAGCGGGGCATGCGCATCGTCAAACGGCCTGAGGCACCCGTCGCTCTCATCATATCGATAGAACCCATAGCCAAGCGAATGCAAAAAAGGAATCCAGCGTTCGGTATTATTGATCTCGATCAGCAACGCTGGAGAATATTGTTCAAGCGTTTTTTCAAGTCCGAAAAGCGCCTGGTGCTCGAAACCTTCAACATCCAGCTTTATCAGGGCTGGCTGTCGTTCCAGGCTATCCAGCGGTATCACGCTAACACTCACCTGCCGGTAGGCAGCCCTGTTACTGGCATCAAACCCCGACGCTGCGAGCCTTTGGTGCACATAATCTTTTTCAAACTCTGCCGGGTCCAGTGAGCCCTGGGCACTCAGACCTGACGCACGACGACCGGGAACAAACAGCGTCTTGCGGGTAAACTCGTCACCTGCAGCCACCATCCGAAAACGGTAGCGGAACGGGTGAAGCAGGCCAATCAACAACAGGCTCCAACGATGTTTGTAGTTAGGTTCGACTGAAAACACCCGTATCCGGCGCGTACGCCGCAACACCGATAATGCCGATTGCCCCCGACTGGCGCCTACATCCAGCACCAATCCCCGGGCCTCAGCCAGCCAGTCAAATACCTTGAAATCAGGTTCATGTGCATAACCCTGAAACCATTGCGCCAGGTTGGCCAATATTCCATAGGGCAGTACCGGCCGAATTTTCCTCGCCATGCGATAAATTGCCGATTTCATCTTTAGCATCGTCATTGCCGCATCATAACCCGACCGTCATTCTCGAGGCAGCTAACTTTCACAGTCGAGCATCCGGATTTCGAGCCAAAAAAAACCCGGCGGATGCCGGGTTTCTCTTTTAGCTTTTCGGGCTGATTACTTGTTTTCGCCCTTGTCTTCGTCGACTTCCTCAAACTCGGCGTCAACCACATCATCGCTTGCGGCTTCCGCAGACGAGCCGGGGTCTTGCGCTCCCGCGGCTTCGGCTTCAGCAGCGGCCGCGGCTTGCTGGTAGATCACCTGCGCGGCCTCGGTCAGCTTGTTGGTTGCCGCTTCGATGGAGTCCTTGTCGTCTGACTTCATGGCTTCCTCGACGTCTTCAATCGCAGCTTCAATCTTCTTGCGATCATCCTCACCGAGCTTCTCGCCCATTTCCTTCAGGCTGGAACGGGTCGCGTGAACCATGGCGTCCGCGCTGTTGCGCGCCGTGACCGTTTCATGGAACTTACGATCTTCCTCGGCGTGCGCTTCGGCATCGTGGACCATTTCCTCGATCTCGGAATCACTCAGGCCGGAACCTGCCTTGATTTCGATTTTCTGTTCCTTGCCGGTGGCGTTGTCCTTAGCGCTCACATGCATGATGGCATTGGCGTCAATGTCAAAGGTCACTTCGATCTGAGGCATGCCACGTGGCGCCGGAGCGATTCCTGCCAGGTCAAAACGTGCCAGTGACTTGTTCGCGCTGGCAATTTCACGCTCACCTTGCAACACGTGCACGGTTACCGCGGTCTGGTTGTCTTCCGCCGTTGAGAAAATCTGCGATGCCTTGGTCGGAATCGTGGTGTTCTTTTCGATCAGCTTGGTCATCACGCCGCCCATGGTCTCGATACCCAGGGACAAAGGCGTGACATCCAGCAACAGGACATCCTTGACCTCGCCTGACAAAACACCACCCTGAACGGCGGCACCCAGGGCGACGGCTTCATCAGGGTTAACATCCCTGCGTGGCTCCTGGCCGAAGAACTCGGTTACAGCTTTCTGAACCATGGGCATGCGGGTCTGACCACCTACCAGGATAACGTCAGCGATGTCGCCGACTTTCAGGCCGGCGTCGTCAAGTGCGATACGGCAGGGACCGATGGTCTTTTTGACCAGGTCTTCCACCAGTGACTCCAGCTTGGCGCGGGTCAGCTTGATATTCAGATGCTTCGGACCACTTGCATCAGCCGTGATGTACGGCAGGTTGATTTCGGTCTGCTCCGTCGTGGACAACTCGATCTTGGCACGCTCGGCGCCTTCCTTGAGACGCTGCAGAGCCAGGGGATCATTGCGCAGGTCGACGCCCTGGTCCTTTTTGAACTCGGATACCAGGTAGTCGATGACACGCTTGTCAAAATCCTCGCCACCGAGGAAGGTGTCACCCGAGGTGGACAGTACTTCGATCTGGTGTTCACCGTCCACGTCTGCAATTTCGATGATAGAGACGTCAAACGTACCACCGCCGAGGTCGTATACCGCAACCTTGCGCTCACCGCCCTTCTTGTCCACACCAAAAGCCAGTGCAGCGGCCGTGGGCTCGGAAATTACGCGGCGCACTTTCAAGCCTGCAATCTTGCCTGCGTCTTCGGTGGCCTGGCGCTGGTGATTGTTGAAGTATGCCGGCACCGTGATGACAGCTTCGGTGACTTTCTCTCCAAGGTAATCTTCAGCGGTCTTCTTCATCTTCATGAGCACGCGGGCTGAAATTTCCGGGGCAGCCATTTTCTTGCCGCCGGCTTCGACCCATGCGTCACCGTTTTCTGCTTTGACAATCTTGTACGGCACGAGGTCGATATCTTTCTGAACCACGTCCTCGTCGTACTTGCGGCCGATGAGCCGCTTGATGGCAAACAGGGTGTTACTGGGATTGGTGACAGCCTGGCGCTTGGCGGACTGACCAACCAGGACCTCACCATCTTTGGTGAACGCCACGATGGACGGTGTCGTGCGGTCGCCCTCTGCGTTTTCTATGACCCGCGGCTCACCACCTTCCATAACCGCAACGCAGCTATTGGTGGTACCGAGGTCGATTCCTATGATCTTACTCATTTAAATTCTCCAGAAATAAACTAAAATTTTGATGCTTCAAACATGGGGTCACGCGCTTTCTTTTCAACGCTTAGGGCTTCCTCGATACCACCACTTTTGCCGGCCTGATCAGGCGATCGTGCAACTGGTAGCCTTTTTCGAGCACATCAATGACCGTATTCTCAGCATGTTCCGCTGAAGGCAGCATGGTCATGGCTTCATGTTTCTCCGGGTTGAACGGCTCACCGAGCGGATCGATGGTCTCAAGACCGTGATCACCCATGGCCTTGGTCAGCATTTTCATGATCAGCTGCTTGCCCTCTTTCAACGCTTCAACGGTCGCCGCCGGGTCTTCCGCTGCTTCGAGGCCGCGTTCCAGGCTGTCCCGGACCGGTAACAGGTCGCTCATAAAGCGTTCCAGCGTCCGGCGGCGGGATTTCTCATGTTCGCGTACCAGGCGCTTGCGCAAGTTTTCCATATCGGCCTGCATGCGTAACATGCCCTGCCGGGCCTCGGCAGCTTCGAGCTGTGCGGCGTCCAGTTCTGATTCCAGTGTTTCTTCCGGACTTTCATTTAGCGTTTCATTGCCGGCGTCCTCACCCGATTCCGCAAGTAGTTCTTCTTCGTTGCTTTCAGACACGTTTTCCTCGTCACTTTTTTGCGCTGTCATTAGTGTTTACTCCTGGCTTGCTGCATTAAATCATCCATCACGTTCGTTCACGCCCAGATATGGGGATTGGCAACGGCGATTCAAGCAGCGATACTAGCAGCCCTGTAAATTGATACGCTGCTGCAAATGCTCAACCACCTCCACATCCGCAATTTTGCCATTGTGCCGGCACTTGACCTCGAAATAGGTGCGGGCTTCACGGCCATTACGGGTGAGACCGGCGCCGGGAAATCGATTCTGGTTGATGCCCTGGGCCTGCTCCTGGGTGAACGCTCCGACGCCGCTTGGGTGCGGGCGGGAGCAGACCGCGCTGAATTGGCTGCCGAGTTCTCGGTGCAGAATAATCCCGAAGCGAGGGCGTGGCTGGAAGAATCCGATCTGGCTCTGGACGACAACTGCCTGTTGCGCAGGACCATCAACGCCAACGGGCGTTCACGCGCTTTTATCAATGGCTCACCGGTGACCGTCGCGCAGATGCAATCGCTAGGTGATTTGCTGGTTGAAATTCATGGCCAGAATGAGCACCTGCGGCTCACAGGAAAAGCAGAGCAGTTCAGATTGCTGGACGGGTGCGGCGGTTATGAAAGTGAAATCACAGAAGTCCGCAGTGCCTTCTCGCAATGGCGGGATACTGCCGACGAGTTGGACAGGCTCGACCGGGAAACTGCCTTGTCGGCGAGCGAACTCGAATTTCTCAATTTCCAACTGGACGAATTGCAGCAGCATGACCTTTCCAGCGAAGCCATTGACAGCCTGCAGAACGAACATGACCGCCTGGCCGCCGGTGGTGCCCTGCTGGACGCGGTAAACCATTCCATCGAGTTACTCGAACCGGAGTCGGTCGCCGGCAACACGGGTATCAATGCCGGCCTCAACACATCGTTGGCACAGTTGCAGCAGTTTGTCCCGCTGGATACGGACATCAGTGAAGCCTGCCAAATGTTGCAGGAAGCCAGCGTCAATTGCGTGGAGGCAATCGGCGCGTTGCGCTCGGCACGCGACCGGGTCGACCTGAACCCTGCTCGCTTCGAGGATGTCGCCAGCACGCTCGGACAAATGCATGACCTTGCGCGCAAGCACCGCGTGCGCATGGAAGAGCTGGGTGATGTCATGGAGTCGTTAGCGGGCCGCATTGAACGGGCCACAAGTTCGGAGCAATGCCGCGACGAGTTGAAGTCCCGGCTTGACAGGCAACTCGAGCACTACCGGGCTGCGGCACAACAACTGCACGGCCAACGCGAAAAACATGCAGCAGCGTTATCAAAACAGGTTATCGAGTTCATGGCTGAGCTGGGCATGGCCGGCGGCACATTTGAGCTGTCGGTCAAGATTCATCCGGAGAGAACCCCGTCGGCCCGCGGAGATGACAGCCTGGAGATCAACATCAGCACCAATCCCGGCTTGCCACCGGGCCCTCTGAACAAGATTGCCTCGGGCGGAGAACTCTCCCGCATCAGCCTGGCTATCAAGGTAGCAGCCGCCGGTGGCGCCGGAACCGTTACACAGATATTTGATGAGGTTGATGCGGGTATCGGCGGAGAAACCGCCAATGCCGTGGGGCGTCTGTTGAAACGCCTGTCCGGTCGAAAGCTTTCCGGCAACGGACAAGCGCTTTGTGTCACCCACCTCGCGCAGGTTGCAGTATGCGCCACACACCAACTCGAGGTGCAGAAGGCGGCTAAAGATGGCGAGACATTCATTAACACGCGCCTGCTCGACGATCAATCCCGGGTTGACGAGATAGCGCGCATGTTGAGTGGAAAAGTATCGCAGCAAAGCCGCGCACACGCGCGTGAATTGCTCAGTGCTGCCGGGATAGCCGGTTAAGAGCCTGCCGGTGTCCGGACAACCCGAATTCTAAATTCAGGATTCTTTCGGCCGGACGTAAATCACGAGGCTGTGATCTTCGATTTCATAACCATGTTCCGCGGCAATTTCCGACTGTAAGCGCTCGATTTCCGCGTTGGAGAACTCTATGACTTTGCCGGTTTCGACGCAGACCATGTGGTCGTGGTGATCGCCGGAATCCAGTTCGTAATACGCCTGGCCGCCTTCAAAGTTATGTTTGACCACCAGGCCAGCCGCTTCGAACTGGTTCAGGACACGGTAAACGGTGGCCAGTCCGACATCCTCGCCAGCACTCATCAGAACACGGTAAATATCGTCGGCCGTCACGTGTTTATTGCCTGCCTCTTCAAGTAATTCGAGAATTCGCTTCCTTGGTTGTGTGACTTTCAAACCGACTTTACGAAGATTTCCGCTATTCACCATTATTTTCCTGTGATAAAAAAAATGACCTGGCCTGTTCTTCAGGACGGCGTACTATTGTATCATTCACCGCCTTGATCTTAAGTATCAGCAATCGCTGAAGGAACCAAATGACCAGGAACTTGTTCATTGCCCTGTTAACTGTTCTATTTCTTAGTACAGGCTGCAAGCTAATATACAAACAAAATGTTCAGCAAGGCAATGCCCATGAACAAGAAGACCTGGATCAGCTGGAGCTGGGCATGACCAAGAAACAGGTCGCCTTTCTGCTCGGAACGCCCGCTGTCCACGACCCGTTCCACCAGGATCGCTGGGACTATATTTCCATGTTGAGCCGCCGCGGTGGCGAGCCGGTAAGGCGCCTGGTAACGCTGACATTCGAAAATGACCTGCTGGTGATGACCGACGGTGTCGGCGATTCGACCGGTGGCGATATCAAGGCACTGGCGGGAACCCAGGCGGCAGTCGCCGGCATCGATGACGTCGAGACCGCCAAGGCTACCCAGTTGCTCACCGATGACGGCGTGATTGACTGGACGATTCAGCTGGGTGCATTCAATACCCACGAGGAAGCGGTGGAATTCGCCGGCAAGGTCAGGTCAAAGGGGTATGAGGCCCGCCTGATGGAACAGATCGTTCCCGGCCTCGGGACTCGCCACCAGGTCCGTTCCGGACTCTTCGATACCTATAATGAAGCGTTTACCGCACTCAGGGCCATGGAAAAAGATCTCGACGTTGCAGGTATTACCGTACCGGTAGATGTGCCCAAGGAACCGTAACAGGATTATCGGTCAGGTCTGAATACTGTTGTTCCGTGACTTGAACTGAGGGCGTTCGCTCCGGCACAAGCCGGAATCAGGTTTCCGTCTGTTTCTTTGCCCGTTGCCTCCGCACTTCCTTGGGGTCGGCAATCAAAGCGCGGTACAGTTCAACCCGGTCGCCTTCGCGAAGCACCTCGTCCGGACTGGTTTTCCTGCCGAAAATACCCACTTTGTCAAGGTCGAGATCAAACCCCTCGAACCGTTCAACGATCTTCGAACGCGTGATCGCCTCAGCAACGGTCGAGCCGTCTGCGAGTTCCAGTTCCACGAGTTCCTGGCGCTCCGGCATGGCCAAAACGACTTCGACACGGATGTTTTGCGGGGAGGATTCCTCGGTCACGATTGGTAGACTTTGTCGGCCCGAATACAAAAATCCTCAACCAGGCGGTTGGCGATTTTGCCAAAGCCCTTACCGAACATGGTCGACGTGAGGTTCCCAGACATCTCGAAGTCCAGTTGCAAGCTGATTTTGCAACCGAATTCTCCCAATGGCTGAAAACGCCATTCCCCTTGCAGATTTTTAAACGGGCCCGCAAGCAAACTCATTCTAACCAACTCGCCTTCCACCAGCTTGTTCATGGTCGTAAAACTGTGTGTTACACCGGCTATCGCAACCGTTAGCGAAGCTTTTTGCATATCCGAATTTTGCTCGTGTACCGTGGTATCCCTGCACCAACTTAGAAATTGCGGGTAGGATGGAACGTCCGCCACCAGCCTGTACATATCCCGGGCGGTGTGAGAGACCAGTGCTAATCTTTCTACCTTCATTTCAATCTCTGTTTCTAAATTGTGAAAACGCGAGATTTTACACGATAAATGGGTGAGCGTGACCCGGGCATGGAGCTATGGGGCTACACAAAGTAGAATGTCACGCTGGCAGGATGGCGCAAATGAATAAAAAAACCGGTACAGGCAGTAAAACGATCGCACGCAATAAGCGGGCACGCTTCGAATATCACATCGAAGAACGGCTCGAGGCCGGCTTGGGCCTGGAGGGGTGGGAGGTCAAGTCGCTGCGTGAGTCACGGGTGCAATTTGCCGACAGTTACGTCCTGCTCAAAGACAATGAAGCGTTCCTGTTCGGCTGCCGCATCGATCCGTTGCCAACGGCGTCTAAACATATCCACCCCGACCCTACCCGGACCCGCAAACTTTTGCTGCACCGCCGTGAAATTGACCGGCTCACCGGTATGGTTGAACGCAAGGGTTTTACCGCCGTCCCAACCGCCATGTACTGGTCACGCGGGAAGGTCAAGGTCGAAATCGGCATAGCCAAGGGTAAAAAGGCTCACGATAAACGTGCCGACCAGAAAGACCGCGACTGGCAGCGCCAAAAAGCGCGCATCATGAAGCATGGTTGAATAAATACGCTATCAAGCCTGTCGTGACGACGGCGCTTGGAGTAACATTCGCTTATGATCAGCCAGCACGGTCAGAGCAAGCAGATTCTCGTTGGAGTAGCAGACAAGAGCCCATTGATGAGAGCGGCTCTTAAGCAGATATTTACCGAGGATGACCGTTTTCAAATCGTTAGCCAGGACGAGAATTCCCGGGATTTTCTTAACACCCTTGAGAAAGTGCATATGGACGTGGTCGTGTCCGGGTGGATCATCCCGCCCGGTGATGCCCGCTTCATCCTCGACCGGTTGAAATCGCGCAAGCACGCTCCACGGGTAGTGGTGTACACGGGCTTCGAAAGTGAAACGGTGCCGGTACAGGTGATGGCCCATGGTGGAGCGGCCTTTGTTTCCAAGAATGAGCAACCGGAGTATCTGCTCGATACGATCGCTCAGGTTGCACGCGGGCGCATGGTATTCCCCTACCTGGACGTCAGCCGGCTCAATGCGAATCCCCTGACCACGCTGACCCGGCGCGAACTGGAAGTCCTGGCATCGCTGGCGGCCGGGCACACCAACAAGCAAATTGCCGCTGAAAAAGGTGTTTCAACCAATACGGTCAAGTATCACATCAGAAACCTGTTTGACAAACTCGGTGTCAACAACCGCGGCCAGGCCATCGCCCTGTACCTGAAGAGCTAAGAAACGGGTAAAAACCGTTTTGAGCACGTAAACCTATCCTTTCGGGTAGGATTTCTGCCACCCAAATAATCTGCTTACACCGCCCTTATGCATCTTTCGGGTGGGCCGGGGCCTCAATAAACTGTATCTCAACCAATCATGACGCGTTCCACCGCGCCCCTTTGCAGTTCCCTTGAGGAGAAGCACATGACACAACATCCCGGCTTGAAGCAATACCTGGCAAACTGGACGGGGGATTCAGAAAGCCGGCTTGCTATTTCGCAAACCATAGAGGCCGTCGCGGAGGCCTGTATCGAGATATCCGCACTGGTTGCGCGTGGACCGTTGGCAGGAGAGCTTGGCGCCGAAAAAGGCGACAACCTGGATGGCGACACCCAGAAAGCGCTCGACCTGATCGCCAATGACCTGCTCATAGAAGCACTGCACGGCGCACCGGTCTCCTGCCTGGTCTCCGAGGAACTGGACGATCCCAGCCCCATCAATATGGGAGCGCCGCTGTTCGTGGCTACCGACCCGCTGGACGGTTCTTCCAACATTGACACCAACGTTTCCGTGGGAACCATCTTCTCGATCCTGCCGTCCGGCATCGACGAGGACGGCACCAACATCGATGACCTGTGTCGCCTGTTACAGCCCGGCACGGACCAACTGGCTGCGGGATATGTCATCTATGGACCGCAAACGGCACTGGTGATGACCATCGGCGACGGCACGATGATCTTCACGCTGGACCCGCTCACCGGCGAATTCCGGCTCACAACCCCGAAAGTTGATGTGCCGACCGACACCAATGAATTTGCCATCAACAGTTCCAATTCGCGTCAATGGGACGGGCATATCAGGGCCTACGTTGACGATTGTCTCAGTGGCGAAGACGGACCGCACGGCACCAACTACAACATGCGCTGGATCGCGTCGCTGGTGGCGGAATGCCATCGGATCCTGTCGCGTGGCGGCATATTCCTGTACCCGGCTGACATACGCAAAGGCTACAGCGCCGGCCGGCTGCGTCTCTTGTATGAATGCGACCCGATTGCCTTCCTCATTGAACAGGCCGGCGGAGCGGCCACCACCGGAGTTCAGCGCGTGATGGAGATAGACCCGCTCAGCATCCACGAACGCGTACCCATGATATTCGGCTCAAAACACGAGGTTGAACTGGTGGAGCAATACTACGCCGAAATCAATCCCTATCACGAACGGCCCCAGTTATTTAAAAACCGCACCCTGCTGCGCGACTGACCCAAGGAGAAGACCATGTCTGTCAAACATCCCATTATTTCCGTTACGGGCTCTTCAGGGGCTGGCACAACTTCGGTCAAGGAAACCTTTGATCGCATATTTGAACGTGAAGGCATTAAAGCCACCTCGATCGAGGGTGACGCGTTTCACCGTTATGACCGCGCCGACATGAAAATTGTCATGCAGGAAGAAGCAGAGAAAGGCAATAACCACTTCAGTCATTTCGGTCCCGAGGCCAATCGCCTCGAAGACCTGGAAAGCGTATTTCGGCAGTTCAGTGAATGCGGTGGTGGCCGTATCCGCAATTACGTGCACGATGATATCGAAGCGGAGTTAAGAGGCACGCCCCCGGGACAGTTTACCGATTGGCGCGACATTCCCGAGGATACCGAACTGTTATTTTACGAGGGGCTGCATGGCGCCGTGGTAACCGAAAACGTAAACCTCGCCCAGTATTGTGACCTTAAAATTGGTGTAACACCGGTTATCAACCTCGAGTGGATTCAAAAAATCCAGCGCGACAAGGCCGATCGGGGCTACTCGACCGAAGCCATCCGCGACACGATCCTGCGCCGCATGCCGGACTACATCAATTACATCTGTCCGCAATTTACTGAAACGGACATAAACTTTCAGCGCATCCCGACGGTGGACACCTCGAATGCCTTCATCGCCCGCTATATACCGACGGCCGATGAATCCATGGTCGTCATCCGGTTCGCCAATCCCCGTGGCATCGATTTTCCGTACCTGGTCTCGATGATCCATGACAGCTTCATGTCGCGGGCCAACACCATCGTGATTCCGGGCGGCAAGCTGGCGATTGCCATGCAACTCATACTGACACCAATGATTTTGCGCCTGATGGAACGCAGGCGTCGGACACGCTGAACCAAATTCAAACACACCAACTGACTTTTCGGAGGAAATAATTATGGATCAATCCGGTCGTTATGCAGACTTGAGTCTGAATGAAGAAGACCTGATCGCAGGCGGCAACCACATGCTGGTTGCATATACGATGACCCCCATGCCGGGCTTTGGCGGCTACCTGGAAACCGCCGCTCACTTCGCGGCCGAGTCATCAACCGGCACCAATGTCGAGGTCTCCACCACCGATGACTTCACCAAGGGCGTTGACGCCATGGTGTATGAGATCGACGAGGCCAACGGCATTATGAAGATTGCCTACCCGATTGAATTGTTCGATCGCAACATTATCGATGGCCGGACGATGGTGGTGTCGTTCCTGACGCTGGCCATCGGTAACAACCAGGGCATGGGCGATGTGCAATGCGCGCAGATGCAGGATTTTTACGTGCCACGCAAATTGCTGCAGCTCTATGACGGCCCCTCGAAATCGATCAATGATCTCTGGACCCTGCTGGGCCGCGATTACAATGACGGCGGGTATATTGCCGGCACCATCATCAAACCCAAGCTGGGCCTGCGACCCGAACCCTTCGCCGAAGCCGCTTACCAATTCTGGCTGGGTGGAGATTTCATCAAGAACGATGAACCCCAGGGCAACCAGCTCTTCTGCGATGAAGACCGTCATACCCATGGTTGCGGACGCCATGAAACGCGCCCAGGATGAAACCGGCGAGCCCAAGCTGTTTTCGGCCAATATCACCGCAGATGACTACCATGAAATGTGTGCCCGTGCCGATTTTGTACTCGAGACGTTCGGTGAAGACTCACCGCGCGTGGCCCTGCTGGTCGATGGGTACGTCGGTGGTCCGGGCATGGTTACGACGGCACGCCGCAACTACCCGGACCAGTACCTGCACTATCACCGTGCCGGCCATGGTGCGATCACCTCACCTTCATCGGTTCGGGGTTACACCGCTTTTGTACTGGCGAAACTGTCGCGCCTGATGGGTGCTTCCGGCATTCACGTCGGCACCATGGGCTTCGGCAAAATGGAAGGCGGCCACGACGACCGCAATATCGCCTACATGATCGAACGTGACAGCGCTGACGGCCCGTTCTTCCACCAGGAATGGTATGGCATGAAGCCTACCACACCCATCATATCCGGCGGCATGAACGCCTTGAGGCTGCCCGGTTTCTTCAAAAACCTGGGGCATGGCAATGTCATCAATACCTCGGGCGGTGGCTCTTACGGCCACATCGACAGCCCGGCAGATGGGGCTATCTCGCTGAAGCAATCCTACCAGTGCTACCTGGAAGGCGCGGACCCCATTGAGTTCGCAAAGGAGCACCGCGAGTTTGCTCGGGCATTCGAATCCTTCCCCGGTGACGCCGATCAACTCTATCCCGGATGGCGGGAAAAGCTGGGCGTGCACAGGTAGGCTACGCCGAGTGAAATGGGGTAGAGAAATGGGGTCAGAGTGCAAGTCTGGCACCTGACTCTGACCCCGACTTTATTTAAGGAACTACGCAGATGAGCAATGTAGAACAGTACAAGATCGCGACAGAGCCCTTTTATGCCCCCCAGGGTAATGAGGTCGAGTGCTACGAAGCCGCTTATAAGAAACGTCTGCCGGTCATGGTCAAGGGCCCGACAGGCTGTGGTAAGTCCCGTTTCATTGAATACATGGCTTGGAAGCTTAAAAAACCATTGATCACCGTCGCCTGCAATGAGGATATGACCGCCTCTGACCTGACCGGCCGCTACCTGCTGGATGCCGACGGCACCCGCTGGGTGGATGGTCCGTTGACCATTGCCGCCAGGCTCGGCGCCATATGCTACCTGGATGAAATCGTCGAAGCCCGCCAGGACACGACCGTCGTGATCCATCCATTAACCGATCACAGGCGCGCCCTGCCGCTGGACAAAAAAGGTGAAGTGGTTGAAGCCCACGCAGATTTCCAGCTGGTGATTTCCTACAACCCCGGTTACCAGAGCCTGATGAAGGACCTGAAGCAATCCACCAAGCAGCGCTTCATCGGCATGGATTTTGACTATGCGGAAGCCGGTCTGGAAGCATCCATCCTGGTAACTGAAACCGGCATTGACAAGGATATTGCCAGCAAACTGGTCACCGTCGGCGAGGCGGCGCGCAACCTCAAAGGCCATGGTTTGGATGAAGGCATCTCAACGCGCCTCATGGTCTATGCGGCAAGCCTGATCGACAGTGGTCTGTCCGCCCGCGAGGCCTGCCGCCTGGCCATGGTCAGGCCGATTACCGATGACGCCGATATCCGCAGTACGCTGGATCATGCGATTGATGCCGTATTCGCTGAATGACCATCGCAGTTTCCACGCCGGTGTCAGGATCACGCTGAATTACCATGAGCGGTGACACGGTCAAAGCCCCCGACAAGTGCCGGTACCCGGCATACCGGGCTGCGCTCATATGTAATTTTCCGCAGTTGGAAGATGTCTTTGACGACTGCATGGATGAGGCCGTTAAAAGCCTCTCCGAAGCCGGTATCGGGGATTATCTGGAAGGTGCTTCGCTGGTTTGCATGATCGGCCGCGGGTTCGAGCCGGTGCTTGTCTATCTCGAGGAGGTGCCACAGATCTGCCGGCAGGTCGGCGAGCAGGCGGCCGGTCAGATTGCAAAGTCTGTCTGGAAAATCAGCCGGACTCCCAATGGCGTTTCGATCCTGTCGTTCTTGCAGGCACTGCCCTCCGCCGCCCGTCGATTGCAAAGCCAACAGTCGTTCGATCATTTTATCGACATCGTGTTTGATTTCATGGACAAGACCACCGGCTCCATCCACGGGTTTCATACCACCATCCCGAGTCCGGCGCTGGGCGACCTGCTCGATAACACGGCACGTTTGCTCAACCAGGTTTCCCTCGAAGGACTCAAAAACTGGGTTGATTACGGCATAAATTACTATTCGAACCATCCGGAGAGGCAAAAGGAGTACTTTTCTTTACAATCGGCTGACTCCATGGCCATCCTGCAGCGCGAACGCCACGGTACGCTGTTTGCCGACAACCAGCGCCGGCTCGACATGTACCTGAAATCGTTGTGGAATGAAAAGCACCAACTCGTGCCCTATTCCACGGGTTTTGAAGAAAAGATCAAACCACAACCTTACTTTGATTCAATGGGCATGCGCATTCCCGATGTGCTGGATGACAGCGATGCCGGTGTCGGCGGACTGGACCGCTACCGGGCCACGCTGGCGCACATGTCCGCGCATCGGCGCTGGAGCGGACAAATCATCGTCGACAATTACAGTCCGTTTCAACGCATCGGTATTGAAAGCCTGGAGGACTGCCGGGTCGATACGTTGGCCTGCCGGCGCTATCCCGGTCTGTACCCGCTATTCATGGCACTGCATCCACAGCCTGTTGAAGACGCCTGTGATGAGAAAACAGAATCGTGCATTCGCCATCGCCTGGCCATGTTGTCCTATGCCTGCATGAACGCTCACCACCATTACAAAAACAAGGACGTCATCGAATTTTCCAACCGTTTTCGCACCACCATGCAGGCTGGCGAATCCAGTCTGAAGGAGATGGCGGCGCTGGCCGTATCTTTCATCGCCCGCACCCGCAAACAGGCTGATCAAAGCCCGAACATACACTTCACCGACACTGACATTGACTATCGCGATGACAACCGCCACCTGTGGATTTACATCGAGGAAAGCGATGACGAGGAAATGTTCGAGCGGGAGAAGAAAAAGTCCGCTGACGAGGAAACCGAAACCCTGCCGCCCCGGCACTACCCGGAATGGGATTACCGCGAAAGAAACTATCGCCCCGACTGGGTGAGTCTGTATGAAAACCTGCACCCGTCGGGTTCACCTGCGAAAATAGATGACCTGCTAGCAAAACACGCCGCGCTGGCCAAGCGGCTCAAGCGACTGCTGGATTTGCTCAAGCCACAAAACGCCGTGCGTATCCGCTTCCAGGAAGAAGGCACCGATCTCGACCTCGATGTCGCCATACGTTCGCTGATTGACTATAAAAGCGGGGTCACACCGGACCCGCGTATCAACATGAGCCACCGTCACGACGGCCGCAATATCGCGGTCACCCTGTTGCTGGATCTCTCGGCATCACTGGATGATATTCCCGAGGGTTGCAGCCAGAGCATCCTGGAACTGAGCCAGGAAGCCGTGGCCTTGCTGGGCATGGCCATCGATGAACTCGGCGACCCGTTTGCCATTGCCGGTTTCTCATCCAACACCCGTCACCAGGTGCGCTACCAGCATATCAAGGGCTTTAGCGAAAAATGGGATGATGAGGTCAAGTCACGGCTCGCGGCCATGCAAGCAGGTTATTCCACCCGCATGGGCGCCGCCATACGCCACGCGGGTCACTACCTGTCGCACCAGAAAAGTGATAAAAAACTTCTGTTGATCCTGACCGATGGTGAACCATCCGATGTCGATGCCGACGACCAGCATTTATTGATTGCTGACACGGCCAAAGCCGTTAAGGAACTCGACCAGGCGGGCGTTTATACCTATTGCATCAACCTCGACCCGGATGCTGATGAGTACGTGCAGGAAATATTCGGCAACCAGTACACGGTGATCGATAAGGTGGAACGCCTGCCAGAAAAATTGCCACATTTGTTCATGACATTGACCAAGTGATCAACGCTACACTTGGCGTTTCTCAGCGTAGCTACGAGATATACAATTGACTTCAGCACTTCCAAAGCCCACCGGCCGATTCAAGCAAAGTTGATTTTAAAGAAAAGGTATACTCATGCCATCACTGCAATCAGCAGTGATGGAATCACTATTCTTTAAACACAAAATTCTTATAGCGAGACCAAGACCATGAAGGCTTTCTACCTGATGACCGGTTTATTATTGATGAACCTCAACCTGCAAGCGCAGGAGGGCATGGATAATGCCGGCTTCGAGAAGCAAGCGCAAAGCTTACTCTCACAGTTGACCCTGGAGGAAAAGGTCTCGTTGACCTCCGGTCGCGATGCCTGGAGCACGCAGCCGATAGAGCGCCTGTCGATCCCCTATATCTGGGTCGCAGATGGCCCACATGGCCTGAGAAGGGCACCGTCCACTGATACCTGGGGCTATGGTGACCAGGCGCCGGCCACCTGTTTTCCCACCGCCTCTGCCCTGTCGGCAACCTGGGATGTGGATTTGCTTTATCAGACCGGCCAGGCACTGGGTGAAGAAGCCCAGGCGCTGGGCGTCAATGTGTTGCTGGGCCCCGGTGCAAACATCAAGCGATCACCACTGGGAGGCCGAAGTTTCGAATACTTTTCCGAAGACCCGTTTTTGTCCGGCAAGCTGGCGTCTGCCTACATCAAGGGGGTTCAAAGCCAGGGGGTAGGCACTTCGCTGAAGCACTATGTGGCGAACAGCCAGGAAACCGAGCGGATGTACATGAATTCCAACCTGGACGACCGCACGCTGAACGAGATTTACCTCACGCCCTTCGAGATTGCCGTCAAGGAATCCCAGCCCTGGACGGTCATGGCCTGTTACAACCGGGTTCAGGGTACTTACGGCTCGCAGTCTTTTAATTTACTCTCCCAGAAGCTCAAGCAGGAGTGGGGATTCGAGGGCATTGTGATATCCGACTGGGATGCCGTGATCGATCGCGTCGAGGGGATAAAGGCCGGCATGCACCTCGAGATGCCGGGTAAGCCGGGGCACCTCACCAACCAGGAAGTCATCACTGCGGTAGAAAATGGTGAGCTCGAAGAAAGCCGGCTGGATGAACTCGTCCGGGACATCCTGGCGGTTGTCCTTAAAGCAAATTCCCTGGCCAGGACGGATACCGACCAGAAACTGGAGGAGCACCACGCTTTCGCAAGAAAAGTGGCTTCTGAAGCCATCGTCCTGCTGAAGAATGATACCGGCTTACTGCCTCTTAAACGGGAAAGTTACAGTGATATAGCCGTAATCGGCGAATTTGCGGTCAATCCCAGGTACCAGGGCAATGGCAGTTCCGAAGTGAAACCGCCACGTGTGGACGCCTTCCTGGACATCATTAAGAATGAGTACAGCGAGGGCCTGGACATCCAGTATGCGCAAGGTTATGAGCTTACGGATGACAAGGATTTTTCACTGATTGCCGAGGCGAAGAAGACAGCCGCAGCGGCCGACGTCGCCCTCGTGTTTGCAGGTCTGCCGCAACAATACGAGTCGGAAGGCATCGACCGGAAACATATCGACCTGCCGCCATCCCATAACCG
>JABDPJ010000224.1 GCA_013042835.1 Lysobacterales bacterium | reverse complement strand
CAATGACATTGAACCTCCCGCATGAAAGGTAGCCTTGATGAAAACGTAGCCATTTGGCTGCAGGCCTATCGCGACGGACTGCCGACCGAGTCGCGATAGGCCTGCAGCCAAATGGCTACGTTTTCATCAAGGCTACCTTTCATGCGGGAGGTTCAATGTCATTGTCATGATGTATTCTGCTTTGCCACTATTATGCTAGCCATGCAAGGCTGTCGCCAGTGCCGTTTTGCACGGCATCATGTAATTTTCCGCCATGCTTTTTGCAGTCGTTGAACCGACACTTTCTGCTTCGTACCCAGTTGTTGCGCAAACAATGATACGCGGAACTCCTCCATCAGCCAGCGGTATTCATCCACGTCGGCGTCATATTCATGGCCCTGCTCCAGCAGTTGCAGGTATTGCTGCCAGAAGGATTCGATTTCCTGCACCCGGATGGCATCTCGGTGCGGGTCCTTTTCCACGCTTGCCAGCCTGATGCGCATGGCTTCGAGGTAGCGCGGATAATGCTCCAGCCTCGCGGGATCCAGGTCATGCAGGAAACCTTCGTAGATCATGTCGTCAAGCTGGCTGCGCATATCGTTGTAGACGTCAGGGCGCAGGCGGTAATAGTCGTCGTCCAGCGTCCTGGATATTTCACTCCAGAGCTTTATGGCCTTGTTGAGATGTCCGGATTGCCTGCGGAACAGGAGGCCGAGTTCGGCGCGAACATCGTTGAGTAACGCCGAAAATGCCGCTTCATCACGAACCAGCCCCGGGCGCTTGCCGGCAGCCAGGGCGAGGTTGCTCTCCACCAGTGCATCAACCAATGCATCAGGCGAACCCACCGCGCTCCATGCCATCAATACCGCCGCGCTCACACCATGGTGTTTTCGCAGGTCGCGCAGCCTTGACCCCAACTGCAGGGTCAACAGGCGGATGACTCCGTGATGATGTTCCAGCACCGCTTCTTCGGCCGTATCGAACATGCGCAGACCCACTGCGTCCTGCTGATCGACAATGGCGGGCCAGGCCGTTACCTGCTGGCCACTGCCATCCTCGGTTAGCAGCGACGGCGGCAAGTCGCCAAATACCCAACTGGTCTCGTTGTCGCGCTGATATTCATTGCCGAGACTGCTCATGAACCGGCGCTTGGCTTTCTGCCCGAACTGCTCCTGCAAGGCAGCCAGGTCACGGCTCACCGCAATGCATTGATCATCGCTGTCGATCACTTCCACCCGGAAACGCAGGTAATCCGGTAACAGGTTTTCATCAAATTCACCTGGTTCGATTTCGATACCGGTCATGGCTTGCAAGGCACTGGCCAACGCCGGCAGCAATGCCGCCGGGAAATCTGCACGCAGTCTTTCCAGCGCCGCATCCGCGAACTGCGGCACCGGCGTGAGCGCCCTGCGCTGGGGCTTGGGCAGGTTTTTGATCAGGGCGATGACCTTGTCCCGCAGCAGACCCGGCACCAGCCATTGCAGGCGCCCTTCCTCCAGCGTATTCAACCGCTCCAGCGGCACGGTCACGGTGACGCCGTCGGCCTCGTCACCCGGCTTGAATATGTAGCTCAGCGGCAGGCTCTGCACGCCCACTTCGATCGAATCGGGGTACAAATCACCCGGGGCATCGCGTGCCTGGTCCTGCATGAGCACATCGTGGCTGATATACAACTGGCGCCGGCCGGATTCACCCAGTTGCTTGAGCCACTTTTCGAAACTGACGCTGTCGCAGACATCGCCGGGGATGCGCGCGTCAAAAAAATCGAACAGGGCGGACTCATCCGCCATCACGTCGTGCTTGCGGCGCTTGTGCTCGAGTTCCTCGATTTCCTCCCGCACCTGCTGGTTACTCTCGAGGAAACCGGCGCGCGTATCGAGTTCACCGCGCACCAGTGCGCCGGTGATAAATAGCTTGCGAGCCTCCTCGGGGTTGATCCTGCTGTAATTGACACGGCGCTTTTCAACGATCACCAGGCCAAACAGGGCCACCTGTTCCCAGGCCATGACCCGCCCCTGCTTGCGCGACCAGTGGGGGTCGAAATAGTGATGTTTGAGAAGGTGGGCAGCCTGCGCTTCGATCCATTCCGGCTTGATCACGGCATTGATACGGGCGTAGGTTTTGCTGGTTTCAACGATCTCGGCCGCCATCAGCCACTGCGGCCGCCTGCCAAAAAGCCCTGAACCCGGAAAAATGTGAAACGTCCGCGAACGTGGGCCCATATAACCGTTATCTTCCGGGTTTTTGTGGCCAACGTGACTGAGCAGGCCGGACAGCAAAGCCTGGTGGATATGCTCCGGCGCTGCCGGTTTCTTGTTAAATGATAGCTTTTCCTCACGGGCCTGCTCATACAATTGCCGGTTCAGGTCAAACCACTCATTCACCCGGGTCCAGTTGAGGAACTCGCGCTTACACATCTTGCGAAACTGGCTGGCGGATTTTTCCTTGCGCTGTTTTTTCACGTATTGCCACAACTGCAGGAACACCATGAAATCGGAATCGTTGTCTTCGAACCGGCCGTGGGCCTCGTCAGCGGCGGCCACGGCGTCCAGGGGACGTTCCCGCGGGTCCTGGATGCTCTGCGCGGATGCCAGCACGATCAGCTCATGCAAACAGGCCTTTTTTGAACCTTCGATCAACATTCTCGCCAGGCGCACATCCAGTGGCCAGCGCGCCAGTTGGCGGCCGAGCGCGACCGGTTGGCGCTTCTCATCAATGGCGCCGAGTTCAAACAGCAGGTGATAAGCATCGTTGATCATCCTGGGTGCCGGCGGGTCGAGGAAAGGAAAATCCTCGACCGCTCCAAGGTCCGTCGTCAACATGCGCAGAATGACGGAGGCCAGTGAAGTACGCAGTATTTCCGGCTCGGTGAACTCCGGCCGCAAGTCAAAATCGGCTTCGCTGTACAGGCGGATACAGGTTCCGGGTCCCAAACGGCCACAACGCCCCATGCGCTGGTTGGCCGAGGCCTGCGAGATCGCCTCGATCGGCAGACGCTGGACACGGCTGCGGTGCGAATACCTGGAAATACGCGCAAAACCGGTATCAATCACGAAACGTATACGGGGCACGGTCAGCGATGTTTCCGCCACATTGGTGCACAGAATGATCCGGCGCGCGGTACCCGGATGGAATACACGGCGCTGATCCGCCACCGGCAGCCTGGCGTACAGCGGCAGTATCTCGGTGTGGCGGAAGTTCTGTTTGCGCAGGTAGTCGCCGGCTTCGTGAATTTCACGTTCACCCGAGAAGAACACCAGGATATCGCCCCGCGCATCAATGCGGTTGAGTTTTTTGACTGCCTTGCTGACGCCGGCGTAAAGGTCACGGCTCTTTACCTGGCTCGCGACCTGGCCGGGCTCCTCGTCTTCATCCAATGGCTGGTAGACAACCTCCACCGGGTAGCTGCGGCCCGAGACTTCGATCACCGGGGCATCGAAATGGGCAGCGAACTTTTCCGTGTCGATGGTCGCCGAAGTAATGATGATCCGCAGGTCCCGGCGCCGTTTGAGCAGCTGTTTCAGGTAGCCAATCAGGAAATCGATGTTCAGGCTGCGCTCATGCGCCTCATCGATGATGATGGTGTCGTAGGCATTCAGGTTGCGGTCATGGGTGGTCTCGGCCAGCAAAATGCCATCGGTCATGAACTTGATAATGCCGTGCTTGTTCAGTTTCTCGCGAAACCGGACCTGGTAGCCAACCAACTCGCCCAACGGCGATTCCAGTTCCTCGGCCACCCGATCCGCCATCGCCTGCGCGGCGATACGTCGCGGTTGGGTGCAACCGATCAGGCCGCGCACACCACGGCCCGCCTGCATGCACATCTTGGGAATCTGCGTGGTTTTGCCCGACCCTGTTTCACCGGCGATAACGACCACCTGGTGTTTCTTGATCGCGGCAATGATTTCATCCCGCCGGTCGACAATCGGCAGTACCGGGTCGTAAGCTGGTTCAGGCAAGCGCTGCTTGCGCGCCTGGGAGATGCCGGCGGACATGGTGCAGCGGTCGATCAATGATTCGAGCAAGTTGCCGATGGGTTTGCCCGCTTTCAGGCGCCCGCGCGCCGCCCGGATTCGCGGCCTGCACCAGGCGGCATCCACTTGCATGATGCCATCGAGCATGCCCGCGATCTGGTCCAGCATTCCGGCCTGTTTGTTCACCTGCCCCATGGCGGCGCATTATCCCAGCCAAGCGCCCAACCTGCCAGCTATAAGCGATTGCAGACAAGCCAGCCAAGCGTGCTTATAATCCGCATTCAATCCAAGATAATCACATGCACTGGAACGCCGAATGACTGCAAATTTCCGAAGCGACAACGAGACTCCCGTCGCAGCCGCCATCATGGACGCGATGCTGGAAGCGAACCA
>JABDPJ010000214.1 GCA_013042835.1 Lysobacterales bacterium | reverse complement strand
GCATTCATACCAACCATTGCGTTCTCACCGATATGGCAGCCGTGCAGCACAGCACCATGACCGATATGACCGTTGCGTTCCACCACGCAATCCTTGCCCGGAAAGGCATGCATTACGCAGGTATCCTGCACATTAGCGCCCTGCCCTATGACGATCCGGCCGAAATCACCCCTGAGCGAAGCGTTGGGGCCAATATAGCAATCAGCGGCGACAATTACGTCACCGATCAGCACCGCCGTTTCATGCACATGTGCCGCCGGGTCAACCACCGGGGTAATTCCTTCAAGACTATAGACGGGCATATGCCTGGTCACCTCTTACCAACCGTGTGAGAGAGCATGATACACAACTATCAATTGATTGCTTCATTTTGTATGCTCTTGCAGCTTAACCGCAGGAAAAACAACATGGCCTTCAACACTATTGAATTCACCCTCAACGAGGGCGCTGCCACGCTGACGCTGAACCGGCCAAAGTCGCTCAACAGCTTTACTGCCGAGATGCACGCTGAAATCCGGCAGGTCATGCAGCAGGTTATTGACGACCCGGGCATCCGTTGCCTCGTCATCACCGGTGCGGGGCGCGGGTTTTGCGCCGGCCAGGACCTCGGTGATCGCGCCATGACCAGTGATGGCGGCGTACCCGATGTCGGCGCTTCGGTGGAGAAAAACTACAACCCGCTGATCCGCAGCATCATGGAACTGCCCAAACCCGTCATATGCGCCGTCAACGGCGTTGCCGCAGGCGCCGGCGCAAGTATTGCGCTGGCCTGCGACATTGTGCTGGCCGGACGCTCCGCCAGTTTTATCCAGATATTCTGCAAAATCGGCCTGATACCCGATTCCGGCGGAACCTGGAACCTGCCCCGGGCAGTGGGACTCGCCCGGGCCAGGGGACTGGCGTTGCTGGGTGACAAGCTGCCCGCTGAAAAAGCTGAAGCATGGGGCCTGATCTGGAAATGCGTGGATGATGAAGCGTTGCAGGAAGAAGCGCAGAAAATGGCCCTGCACCTGGCAACCCAACCGACCACCGCGCTCGGGCGCATTAAAAAACTGCTGCAAGAATCCGGCACCAACACGCTGCCCGAACAACTGGAACTGGAAAGGCAGGCCATGCAGGATCTCGGCCAGAGCCATGATTACCGTGAAGGCGTTGCCGCATTCCATGAAAAGCGTCCACCGGTATTCAAAGGCGAATGATCAAGCGGATAAAACACCATGAATGAAGCCTATATCTGTGACGCGACCCGGACCCCTGTCGGCCGCTATGGTGGCAGCCTCTCCAGTATCCGAACCGATGACCTGGGAGCCCTGCCCATCAAGGCCCTGATGGACAGAAACCCCGGCGTAGACTGGGCCGCCGCTGATGATCTTTATTACGGCTGCGCCAACCAGGCGGGTGAAGATAACCGCAACGTGGCGCGCATCAGCGGACTGCTCGCGGGCCTGCCGGAGACCGTTCCCGCGGTCACGCTCAACCGCTTGTGCGGCTCGGGCATGGATGCGGTCGGCAGCGCTGCAAGGACCATCCGCAGTGGTGAAGCGCAACTGATCATTGCCGGCGGCGTGGAATCCATGAGCCGTGCACCGTTCGTGATGCCAAAGTTTGAAACCGCTTTTAGCCGCGCTGCAAATATTTATGACACCACCATGGGCTGGCGTTTCGTCAACCGGCTGTTCAAGGCCCAATACGGCATCGATTCCATGCCGGAGACGGCTGAAAACGTGGCCGGGGAATTCAACATCAACCGGGAAGACCAGGACGCCTTTGCCCTGGGTAGCCAACTGAAAACGGAACGCGCCCGTCAGGCCGGGGTATTTGCCGATGAAATCACCGCCGTCAGCGTACCGCGACGCAAGCAGGAGGACCTGGTGTTCGAGCATGACGAACACCCGCGCGCCGGCAGCACGATAGAGGGGCTGGCAAAGCTGCCTGCCCTGTTTCGCGAAAACGGTACGGTGACCGCCGGCAACGCCAGCGGCATCAACGATGGAGCCTGCGCATTACTGATCGCATCCGCTGCCGCCGCAAAACGTCATGACCTCACCCCCGCTGCGCGTATCGTAACAATGACGACAGCGGGCGTGGCGCCCAGGGTCATGGGTATCGGCCCGGTGGAGGCGAGCAAAAAAGCGCTCGAACTGGCCGGTCTGCAGATGGACCAGATGGATGTGATCGAACTCAACGAGGCCTTCGCAGCCCAGTCACTGGCCTGCCTGCGCCTGCTGGGGTTGCCGGACGACGCCGGGCACGTAAACCCGAACGGCGGCGCCATTGCAATCGGCCACCCGCTCGGTATGAGCGGCGCACGGCTGATCACGACCGCCCTTTATCAATTGCAGCGCACGCGCGGCCGTTATGCCTTGTGCACCATGTGTATCGGCGTCGGCCAGGGCATCGCCGTTATCATCGAGCGCGTCTGACATTGCCGGTGAATATCCTGGGAGTGACATGGCATGCATGAAATGTCCATCTGCCAGGGATTGATGCGCCAGGTCGAACAGATTGCCCGGGACAACCGTGCACGGCAGGTCGACAGCATTGTACTTTCCATTGGTCCGCTGGCGGGTATCGAACCGCAATTGCTCAAGCAGGCATTCACCGTTGCACGCATGGGAACGGTGGCGGAAAAGGCGGAACTTGAAATCAGGACCGGGCCAATTGTGGTCGAATGCCGCAGTTGCGGCGCCAGCGGCGAGGCCGAGGTTAACCGCCTGTTATGTCCTTCTTGTGGAGACTGGCAGGTGAACCTGAAACAAGGCGATGAACTGCTGCTGTTGCGCCTCGAGGTCAGCGACGTTTCAGAATCCTGAAAGCCCCTGTAATTAGCTGATTTTTTTTACGAACCGGGACTGGGTACTCGACGTCCTATGCACCCAGCTTCCATGATACTCCTCTCGCTGTAAATGACCATAAGTATTTAATTTTCCTAGCACAAAAAGCGGAATTTTAATTGACATAGATCAATTATATGTGACGTGTGCAGGAAGATAATCTGACTCAGAAGTCAGCATGGGACCAATGGGCGTGAAGTGGACGATTAGGGTTTCCAGCAGTCTTGATGAAGTCATGGCATCGTTGGCGGGTGAGCGGGAAACCTACGCCCTGCAGGACTTGAAAAACGGCCATTACCAGTTCGCAAAAAGCAGCACATGGCAACCCGGATTTCATACGCTCGGGGACTACCGCCAGACAGAACCCCTGAAAGCACTGTTCTTCCCCGCGCGTGAATTTATCGGCAAATGGAAAGACCCATCCAGCCGTAAACCGATGCCTGAGCGCATTGTATTCGGCGTCAAAAATTGCGACCTGTCATCATTGGCGATTTTTGACCAGGTTTTCCTGCAAGGCGTTTGCCCGGACCCCTATTATGCGGAAGCGCGTGCAAAAACCATTCTGGTCTCAAGCGATTGCAACTCCCAACTGGATGTCTGCTTCTGCCCCGCCGTTGGCGAGCAACCCTATGCCACCAAGGGATTTGACATCAATGTTGCTTCGACACCTCTGGGTTACATCATCGAAAGCGGCACGGAGCCAGGTGAACGACTGTTGCAATCTGCACAGCAGTATCTGGAACCCGCGCACGAAGAGTTGCTCAATTCTTTAAAAACACAAAGAGCGGAACGTTACCGGGAGCTTGTCGAACTCAGCCAGGCACATGGCCTGGAGCCCGGCACTGATTTCCGTACTGCGATTGAGACCACGTTTGAATCCGGATTGTGGAGCGATTTTGCCGAGGACTGCGTCGAGTGCGGCGCGTGTAATTTCATCTGCTGTACCTGCCACTGCTTCCTGTTAGCCGACGGCATGGACGCGGACGGCACCGCGGCGCGCACCAAGCTGTGGGATGCCTGCCTGTATTCAGGTTTTGCTGCAACCGCCGGTGGCGGAAACCCCAGGCCCTTGCGCGCAGAACGTCTGCGTAATCGCTTTGATAAAAAATTCAGCTATTTTCCACAGGTCATGGATCGTTATGCCTGTGACGGTTGCGGGCGCTGCACCGAAGCCTGCATTGCCAATATTGATATTCGAGATGTACTAAGGAGGGCCGTCGATGAGTGCGACGCTCTACATGCCCATTCCAGCGATCATCGAGCGAATTGAGGACGAAACGCCTGATATAAAGACGTTTACAATTCGACCGGTTGAGCCGATACCATTCGCGGCTGGCCAATTTGTTGAGCTTGCCGTTCCGGGTATTGGCGAGGCGCCATTCACACCCTCATCCTCACCCAAAATATCAGAATACATGGAAATCACCATCATGCGTACCGGGCGCGTGACGGATTGGCTGCACACCATGAAAGAAGGTGATGAAGTCGGGGTGCGGGGACCGATGGGACGCGCCTACCCTATCGAGGAATTTCATGATCGGGAAATCCTGATTGTCGGTGGTGGTTGCGGGGTCGGCCCCCTGCGTTCGCTGATGCTGGCACTGCTGGAAGACCTGCAACACTATGCCAGGATCATCGTCCGTTACGGCGCGCGTACGCCTGACAGCATCGTCTTCAAGGATGCGCAAATGCACGGCTGGGGCCAGGGTGATGCGCTCGATGTGATGCTGACCGTGGACGAGGCCGCGCCCGGCTGGAACGGACACGTCGGCCTGATCACCGAGATCCTGGAAGAAGACTACCTCGATTGCCATGCCAGTGATGGCATTGCCGTGATGTGCGGCCCGCCGGTCATGATGAAATTCGGCACCGACAAGCTATTGGAGCGCGGTTACCACCCGAAAAACATCTATCTATCCATGGAGCGCAATATGAGTTGCGGCATCGGCCAGTGCGGCCACTGTCGTCTGGGCCGCTACTACATCTGCAAGGACGGACCGGTATTTTCCTACCAAGAGGTCCAAGCCAATCCGAGGTTGTGGGATGACTGAAACAGGCACCAAACGGTTGATCATCGACCTGCAGAAATGCGAAAAGTGCGAGACCTGCAGCGTGAGCTGCGGCTTCCCTGGCAGCACGCACCCCGAGGAGAACGGCCTGTCACGATTGCGCGAGCGCGCCACGTTTGCAGTCATTTGCCGCCGCTGTGCCAGCGCGAGTTGCATCGACGCCTGTGCATTCGATGCTTTGGAACGCAACCCGCAAGGCATTATTCAGCGTCACAACATGCGTTGCGTCAGCTGCAAGATGTGCGCGCATGCCTGTCCTTTCGGCACGATCTACACCGAAATGCTGTCATTCTACGAGGTCAATTGCGACCACTGCCTGGCGCAGCAGGATGAACAGCCGCCCTGCGTGGTGAGTTGCCCCCACGGTGCGCTTGAATTTCGTGCCACCGACCCTTCCGAAACAGATATTCATATCATTGACCTGCACCTGGCAGCCCGGGGTGAAGCCTGGGTCAGGCAGGAGGCCGCACCATGAAATCCAACCTGGTTTTACTCGAGTTCCTGTTTTTCCCCGGCTTGTTATTCACCGCGGTCGCCGGCCTGCTGACCTCCTGGGTAGACCGCAAAGTCACTGCGCTGGTGCAAATGCGCGTAGGCCCGCCGTTACTGCAACCGTTCCACGACATTCGCAAACTGTTTATCAAGGAAACCTGTGTGCCCGAGGGTGGCGCCATCGGCCTGTTTCTGCTGGCGCCCTTACTGGGGCTTGCAGCGGTGACCCTGGCGTCGATGATCCTTTGGCGTACTTTACTGGACGTGGAAGCCACCTTTGTCGGCGACCTGATCGTGCTGATCTACCTGCTGGTCATGCCGGCGCTGAGCGTAATGCTGGGCTCATTTGCATCGCGCAACCCGCTCGCCTCGCTCGGAGGCAGCCGTGAAGTCAAGTTGATGATCGCCTATGAACTGCCGCTGGTACTGGCAATCCTGGTACCGGTAATCCATGCCAACAGCATCCGCCTGGGCGACCTGGTTACGGCGAATGCACCGGTTTTCAACCTGTCCGGCGTGCTGGCGTTGCTGGTCTGCATCGCCTGCATGCAGGCCAAGCTGACCATCGTGCCATTCGATATGCCGGAGGCTGAAACGGAACTGAGCGGCGGCGCCCTGATCGAGTATTCCGGCCCGCCATTGGCGATGTTCAAACTGACCCGGGCAATGATGCTGTTCACGATGCCCGTATTGCTGGTCGTGCTGTTCTTCGGCGGCCTGGTCAGTGGACCCGGCTGGCTGCCGGCCGTAATCGGATTTCTGCTGTGGTTCGTGCTGGTGGCGTTAACCATTGTGCTTCGCAACACCACGCCGCGCGTGCGTATCGACCAGGCGGTGCGCTTCTTCTGGGGACCTGTCAGCCTGGTGGCCCTGCTGGCCGCCGTACTGGCCTGGCTGGGATGGTGAAATTGATGGAATCGGTATTATGAACGGAACAATCAATGCACTGACACGCTCGATGAACGTCTTCCATCTCGCCGGCAGCGCGTGCAATAACTGTGATATCGAAATTCTCGATGCCCTGACACCCAAATACGACCTCGAGCGGTTCGGCATGACGCTGGTCGGCAGTATCCGCCACGCGGACGTCGTGCTGGTATCGGGCATATTTAACCGCAAGGCGGCCATCCGCGCGCAAGAGGTGCTGGCGCAGACCCCCAAGCCCTACCTGGTGCTCGGAATCGGCGCCTGTCCCTGCACCGGGCTTATGTTTCGGGATTCCTACAACTGGGACCGTCCACCGAGTGACTACATGAACATCGATGCATTCGTGCCCGGTTGCCCGCCGAAACCGGAGGCCATCATTGCGGCGGTCGTCAAGGTTATCGAAGGGCTTCGCAGCGGCGCACTGGTGCCCCGTTGCCTGCTTGAAGAGCCCGCGCCGGCAGACACTCCGGTAACGGAGGCCGCCGACACCGTCTGAACGGCCATGAAAGAGAACGGAATGAACAAGTACGACACCATCACAGCAATCCAGACGCAACTGGGCGATCAAATCCTCGCGGTCCTGCGCAAATCGGATCAAAGGATTTATATCGACATTACGCCTCAATCACTGGAAAAGGCCACCCGCCTGATGCTCGATGAATTCGGTGCCCGCCTGCAGATCGCCACGGGTGTCGACAACGGCGATGGTTTCGAAATCCTCTACCACTGGGCGCTGGACACGGAAGGTTATGTCATCTCCCTGAGGGTGATGCTGGATCATGACATGCCGGAGTTGAACTCGATTGCCCTGATGTGCCCCGCCGCCGAGTGGATCGAACGCGAAATTTGGGAATTGCTCGGTATTCACTTCCTGGGGCACCCCGACATGAGGCATTTGTTGCTGGCCGACGACTGGCCCGATGGCGACTACCCCATGCGCAAAAACCGGGGGACGGCATCATGACCAAGCGCACGATCATACCCATAGGCCCCTATCACGCGCTGCAGGAAGAACCGGAGTTTTTCAAACTGCATGTCGAGGGTGAAAAAGTCGTACACCTGGATATTGAGCTGGGCTACAACCACCGTGGTATAGAGAAACTCTCCGAGGCAAAAACGTTCGAGGAGACGGTGTTTTTGGTCGAACGCATCTGTGGTATCTGCTCAACATCCCATCCACTGGCCTGCGTGCAGGCCGCGGAGGATGCCGGCGATATCCCGGTACCCGAACGGGCCCTGTTTATCCGCAGCGCGGTCGGCGAACTGGAGCGCATTCATTCGCACCTGCTGTGGCTGGGTCTGGCCGGCCATTTCCTCGGCTTCAACACCATCTGGATGTGGGCCTGGCGATTCCGTGAAGACGTGCTGAACATTCTCGAACTCATCACCGGCAACCGCAACCA
>JABDPJ010000211.1 GCA_013042835.1 Lysobacterales bacterium | reverse complement strand
GCTTCTACACCGACCAGCAGGTTTTCAGGCCAGCGCCGCGGACACTGGTTCCAGCACTCGTGAACGATCTTTGACAAACGACGCCAGGCCTGTCCTGCGGACTTAAACATATCGCGGAATGAGCGGGGCCGGATCTTAATCCGCGGATCTTTTGTAGGGTAGAAACACCGCGGCCTGTTCCTGGTAGCGGTCAGTGCTGCGTTTTTCATGGCTGAGAAAGTCGGCGATGGCCGCCCTGAATCGATGATCGGCTATCCAGTGGTAGGACGCGCTCTTTACCGGTTCGAAGCCGCGCATTAGCTTGTGCTCTCCCTGCGTTCCGGGGTCGAATTTTTGCAGCCCACGTTCTATGCAGAACTCGATACCCTGGTAAAAACAGGCTTCGAAATGCAGGCAGGAAACGTCCTGCAGCGCACCCCAGTAGCGCCCGTAGAGCTGTTTGCTGTCATGCAGAAACAGGGAGGAGGCGACGATTTCCCCTTCGCGCCTGGCAACCACCAGCATCAGTTTTTCCGGCATGGCGGCGCGCAGTTGGTCAAAAAAAACCCGGTTGAGGTAGCCGGCATGGCCACTGCGTTTGCGATAGGTGCTCATGTAACATTGGTAGAAACCCTCCCACTCGGCATCACTGATCTGCGCACCGGGCGTTCTCTCGACAGTGACACCCTGCTCCGCCACCATTCTGCGCTCCCTCTTTAGATTCTTGCGCCGGGAGGAACGCAGCGTGGCCAGGAAATCATCGAAGGTCGCATAGCCGTGATTAAACCAGTGGAACTGCACCGCTTCGCGGCGTAAAAACGCGCCCTCTTCCCGCATATTCAGCAGAGCCGACTGTAAACGCTGGCCCGGAAATAACAGGTGCCAGCTTGAATATTCATGTGAAGCCGCCAGCTGGTGCAGGGCGCTGAGCAGGGCCTCAAAAACCACACCGGTATCCGCTCCCGGCCTGACACCGACGCGGGGGCCGGCGACCGGCGAAAACGGAATGGCGGTCAACAGTTTCGGGTAATAATCCAGGCCATGGCGTTGGTAGGCTTCCGCCCAGCCCCAGTCAAATACGAATTCGCCGTAGGAGTGGTTCTTGGCATACAGCGGCAGGACCGCCATGGGCCGCCCTGCATCTGTCAGAACCATGTGCTGGGCATGCCAGCCCGTTGCAGGGCTTACACAGCCACTTGCTTCCAGCGCCAGCAGGAAAGCATGCTGCACGAAGGGGTTCTCACTGTCGAACAGATCGTTCCAGGTCGTGGCCGGAATCTCTGCGATGGCGGAATAGAAATTGCACTGCATGATTGAAGTGTACGCAAAAACACCGCAATGAAGAAATCCGCTTGCCTCCAGCACACAGCAGCGTGCGCCCCGGCAGAGGCCCGAAACTGGAATTATCTTCAGCGGCAGACGCCACGCCGGGGACTCAGTCCTTACTGAAGATGCTTACCTGGTGCCTGAGAATCCAGCCAATGACGACCACGGCGCAAATGATGGTCAGGCCGCCATTGAACTGGATAAACCGGGGCGAGAGTTCCACCAGGCCTTCAAGCACGGCGCAGGTCAAGGTCGCGAGGGCCAATGTCAGGAGAAGCGTGTATTTTTTCATGTGCAAGCCTGTCAGGAATAATAGACAGGACCAGTTTAGATACGCAGTATGACTTGCGCTTGACCTGCAAGGCCATGGGCTTGACCGGCGAAGTCAACGTTCCCTCCTGCCACGAAATTATTGCAATGTAAAAACTGATTTCTGCTCAACTCAGGTTTAAAATCAACGCTCATCCATGCAAAACAACTCTGATTCAAAAAAAGGAACAGCAATGAAAACAGAAGGAGCGATCGTAGCCATAACCGGAGCCGGCGGCGGACTGGGCAGCGCCATGGCAACGCGGCTTGCCGCACACGGTGCAAAACTGGCACTTCTTGACTACAACATGGAATCCATGCAGGAATTGAAAGCGGCCCTGGACATGCGTGACGATGATTGCCTGCTGCTGGCTTGTGATGTTGGCAAGGAGGATGCTGTGGAGCAGGCTTTTGCAGCCATCAAAGCTCACTTTGGCAGGCTCGATGTACTGGTTAACAACGCCGGTATCACGCGCGATGGACTCATGATCAAGCTCCGGGATGGCCAACTGGTATCGAAGATGAGCATCGAAGACTGGAACGCCGTTATCAATGTCAACCTGACAGGAAGTTTCCTGTGCGGGCGCGCGGCTGCCGAGATGATGGCCATGGCGGGAGGCCCGGGTGTCATCATCAATATTTCCAGTGTCTCCCAGAGCGGCAACATGGGACAGAGCAATTATTCGGCCAGCAAGGCCGCGGTCGCAGCCATGGCGGTCACCTGGGCCAAGGAGCTGGCGCGCTACAACGTACGTGCCAACGCGATCTCACCCGGATTTATCGGCACGGAAATGGTCCGGGCGATGAAGCCCGAGGCGCTGGCCAAATTATCGGCGATGATTCCGGCAGGACGCATTGGTGAACCTGATGAAATCGCGCAAACGGTGCAGTTCATCATCGAAAATGATTATGTCAACGGACGAAACATCGAGGTCGACGGCGGCTTGCGCCTGTAGTTGTCAACCGTATGGAAAAAAGAAAAATAATAATCGACTGCGACCCCGGACAGGACGACGCCGTGATGCTACTGCTGGCGCTGGCCTGCCCGGAGGAGTTTAACATCCTGGGCATTACCACCGTGGCCGGCAACGTACCGCTGGAACTGACGCAACGTAATGCGCGCATCATGTGTGAACTGGCCGGCAGAATAGACATCGGGGTTTTTGCCGGCTGCGAAAAGCCCCTTCGACGGCCACTGATCACGGCGGAAAATGTGCACGGTAAGACGGGCATCGATGGTATCGATATCTATGCGCCGAAAATGCCGTTGCAGAATCCCCATGCGGTTGATTTCATCATCAAAACCCTGCTTGAAGCTGAGGAAAAATCCGTCACGCTGGTGCCCACCGGCCCATTGACGAATATTGCGATGGCGATCGAAAAACAACCCGGTATCCTCTCCGCGGTCCGGGAAATCGTGATGATGGGTGGCGCCATGCGGGAAGGCGGCAACACCAGCCCGTGCGCCGAATTCAACATACTGGAAGATCCGGATGCAGCCCATATCATCATGCACTGCGGTGTGCCGCTGACCATATTGCCCCTGGATGCGACCCACCAGGTGCTGGTCTCCAGGCAGCGTATCGAACAATTTCGCCAGCTCGCGTCTCCGGTCGGCGACGCCATTGTCGGCATGATGGAGTTCTTCAACCGCTTTGACAGCAAGAAATACGGCAGTGAAGGCGCCCCGCTGCATGATCCCTGCACCATTGCCTACCTGCTGCAACCCGGACTGTTCAAGGGCAAAATGTGTAATGTCGAGGTAGAGACCGAATCGCCGTTAACCATGGGCTACACGGCGGTGGATTTTTGGAGAGTCACCGATCGTTCACCCAATGCCAACTGGATTTACCAGGTGGACGCGGAGGGTTTCTTTGCCTTGCTGACTGAGCGGCTTAAATCATGAGCAGCGATATTTCCATTGCTGTCATCGGCTCCATTAACCTGGACCTGGTGGCGACGATCAGGGATTTTCCCCAACCAGGTGAAACCGTCACCAATGCCGTGCTCAAGCGCTTTCCCGGCGGCAAGGGCGCCAACCAGGCTCTCGCCGCAAAACGCCTCGGCGCATCGGTATACATGGTCGGCAGAGTCGGCAGTGATCCCGTGGCGGAAGAGGCTTTGTTGACCTTGCGCGAAGCGGGCGTGGATTTATCCTATTGCAAGCCGCTGGATGGATATTCCACCGGCCTGGCCATGATAATGGTAAACGCTGCGGGCGAAAATCAGATCGTCGTTGCGCCCGGCGCCAATGCGGCCTTTGATGCAGCTCACCTGGAGTTTCCCCGTACCGATGCGACGATCGCCCAACTCGAGGTGCCGGTGGAGACTATCCTCAAGGCTGCCCGCACCTGCGATAATTTCTTCTGTCTCAATGCCGCTCCGGCCAAGCCGGTCCCGCATGAGCTGCTTGAACATGTCGACCTGCTGGTGGTTAACGAGATAGAGGCGCGCGTGCTGGGTGAAGAGCTAAACAGTTACCGTGGGCTGCTCGCGAGCACATTTGGTGCAAACGGTGCGATTTTGAGCCGGAACAACGAGCAGATTGCGAATGCCAAACCACCGCGCGTCGATGTGGTGGATACGACGGGAGCCGGTGACGCCTTCACCGCGGCGCTGACCGTTGCACTGGTTAGCGGGATGCAGCCCCAACAGGCCCTGGAGCGAGCCTGTATTGTCGGTGCACTGGCAACGACTGAATTGGGCGCGCAGTCTTCTCCAACGCTTCAGGAGGTTCAGCGGTTGGAGTGAAGCACCACCCTGGACAAAGAGCATTTGTGACAGTCAATCCCTGATCGTCTTTATGTTGATGTAAGTCAACCGAACCAGGCTGTATTCTGTTGCTACTAATCCGCCAAACACGTAAAATTAAGCCATCAAAACAAGGGGGGGGTTACTCCTCCTCAATGTCAACAACGGATGTGTACCAAGAGCCGTCCGCGGCATCACGACGATACCAGTTTTCATATATTTACTTTGATTTTAGCTTGTATTAAATGCAGCTAAAACAAAGGCTTGAAGATAATAGTTAAAGTGGATTAAAATGACAGCGCTGCCTGAAAACCTGATGCTCATTATCACCACCATTGTCGCCGTCCTGGCCTCGATAGGGGTGTTTTTTCTCATCCTCACGCGGCTATCGCTGGTCTTCCAGTCCAGCGTCGTCAAGTCAGACCCGGATACCGCGCATATTTACTGGATTTACAAGAGCCCATTCTGGATCAAATTAACCGACCGGATGTTCGTCGTATCAAGTATTCTGCTGGGCCAGTACAGCAAGCTGGTCAACTGCGTCGTCAAGCGCCTGAACCCGTCCCTGGAAGGCAAAAGGGTATTGCAGATTTCCTGTGCTTTCGGAAATGTATCGGAGAAAATCGCAGAGAGCTGTGCCAGGCAGGATGCCGAAGAGTTTGTCCTGACGGATATCATGCAGAGCGAACTGGACAACGCTGAAAGAAAGCTGAAGCGTTTTGGCAAACTTTGCTCCTATAGCAGGCAAGACGCGACCAAGCTGCAATTCGAGGATCAGTCTTTTGACTACGTGGTGGCTTTTTTCCTACCCCATGAATTGCCTTTTGACAAAAAAGTTGCCCATATCAAGGAAGCGAAGCGGGTTTTGAAGCCGGGCGGCAAAGTGGTTTTTGGTGAGTTCCATAAGCCAAGATTGAAAATCCTGGAGTTCTTCGGACGTATCTACTTCAAGATTTTCGAGCCCTATGCGACTGAAATGTGGGATAATTTTGATCTGGCGGAAATGATAGACGATAAGCAAGATGATTCCTTCAGGTTCGAAAAAGACACGTTTCTTTTTGACAACTTCCAGGTTTTAGCCGCCAAGCGACTCGTGTAACAAGGCTCTGAGCGCCTATTACCGCGCTGAAGTTGATTGCAATTAATCTTATTAAGCGCGTTGCTGAAGCTTTTCAATCACCAGGCTGATGCCTTGCAACAATCGCCGTAATGGCATGGGCAGATCCTCCCAATCCATGCTGTCCATGGTGTTTTTGACGCCCAGGCCAAGTTCGGTATCCCCTTCGATGCGAATGCGACGCTGGAAAAACAGCGTGTCGGGATCGGCTCGTCGGGTTGCCAGCAGGATAAAATCAGGGCTTTCACCGCTGATGCAGACATCTTCTTTGAGCCTGCGCTCCAGCGGTGTGAAACGATCGCTGCCCACCTCGATGAGCCAGTCGATGCACAGGTCAGTGACCCTGATGCGAACCTTCGCACTCTCCAGGAAATCGAGTTCGCCATGCTGCAGCGGCTCCCGAAAGGCCTGGTTCAGTACAACCGACAGCACCTGCTTCTGCGCCGGGTAAGGAATATAGCGGCCGGGAATGCCAATAACCGTCCTGGCGATGGGGCGAATGAAATCTGGAACCGGAAGCATGAGGTGGCCTGTTCTGGTTGAAAAGACCAGTATATTTTCCTATTGCAGCGATGTGTTGATGCAGATCAATGTGAGGATAATTTCTGCACCTAGAATGTTGTGCCAGTAGCACTGATACTGGAGCAGCTATGGAACTGGTATGCCCGGCTGGCAACCTGCCTTCATTGAAAGCCGCCGTGGACAACGGAGCCGACTCCGTCTACGTGGGTTTCAAGGATGATACCAACGCGCGGCATTTTGCCGGACTGAATTTCACCGGCAGGACGTTTGAAAAAGCGATTCGGTACGCGCAGGACAGGGGCAGAAAAGTGTTCGTGGCGATTAACACCTACCCCCAGCCTGCAGGCTTCGGGCGTTGGAAAAAAGCCGTGGACCAGGCTGCGGAGCATGGCGTTGACGCGCTGATTCTGGCTGACATGGGTGTGCTGGATTATGCCCGCGAGCGCTGGCCGGAATTGAACCTGCACCTGTCCGTACAGGCTTCGGTGACCACCGCTGAAGGTATCAGCTTCTACCATGAGAATTTTGCTATCAAACGGGTGGTGCTGCCGCGGGTGCTGTCGGTCAACCAGGTTGCTCACGTGATCGCCGGATCCCCCATACCCGTGGAGGTTTTTGGTTTTGGCAGCCTGTGCGTGATGGTCGAAGGCCGCTGCCTGTTATCGAGCTATGCTACCGGCAAGTCACCGAACACGTATGGCGCCTGCTCACCGGGTTCGCACGTGCGTTGGGAAGAAACCCCCGATGGCACCAATACACGCTTGAACGGTGTCTTGATCGATCATTACGCTGAAGGTGAGAAAGCGGGCTATCCAACGCTTTGCAAGGGCCGCTTCCAGGTCGGGGACCATACTTTTTACGCCCTGGAAGAACCGACCAGCCTCAATACCCTGTCCATCCTGCCGAAACTCAGGGAAATAGGTGTCAGCGCTATCAAGGTCGAGGGCCGCCAGCGCAGCCCGGCTTACGTGGCGCAGGTGACCGCCGTGATGCGCGCGGCCATCGACCAGTGCTTGCAGAATCCTGCGAGTTACCAGCCGAAGGAACGATGGATGCGGGAATTATCCGATGTGTCTGAAGGCTCACAAACCACCCTTGGCGCCTATCACAGGCCCTGGCAATAGACGTGAAAACGATGCGATTATCTTTGGGACCCATCCAGTACTTCTGGGAACGCCAGCGGGTGCTGGAT
>JABDPJ010000200.1 GCA_013042835.1 Lysobacterales bacterium | reverse complement strand
TTCGAGACGCTCCAGCCACTGCTTCTTCCAGTCGCTGCCGACCAGTCGCGGATCCGGGCAGCGCGCCTGCGCATAGGCCCAGAAAAACGCCGCCCAATCGAGGTTGTCGTTCAGCAGGCAGCCGCCGGCAAAATGGACATCTTCGTTAAAACGGTCATCCGTTGAACAGAGCGTAATAACGGCCTTCAAGGCGGGGGGCTGCCGGAAGGCCAATTGCAATGCATTGAATCCGCCCCAGGAGATACCAACCATGCCCACTTGCCCGTTACACCAGTGTTGCCGGCTTATCCAGTCAATGACCTGTTCCGCATCGGATAACTCCTGCTCACTGTACTCATCGTCAAACAGGCCCTCTGATTCGCCGGTGCCGCGTATATCGACCCGGATGCAGGCATAGCCGTGTGCAGCGGTGGCCGGCAGGGTGATTTCATCACGAACCACGGTCCCGTCACTTTTTCGATAAGGCAGATATTCCAATATGGCGGGCACAGGCTGTTGACCGGCATCCACTGGCATCCAGGCCCGGTAAGCCAGCCGCACACCCTCTTGTAGCGGGATGACATCGTGGCGGATTTCCTGGATATTTTTCTTCATTGTTTCCTATAGGCTAACATGCGGACCAGGCGGGCTGAGCAATTTCTTGGCTTAGGGATTGAAACCTTCTTCGTTTGGGTATTGTTCGCGCATAAAAAAACCGCCTCCCTGGGGAGGCGGTTTTTAACCATGGGCCTTACCGGTTATTCGCTGACAGGCAGAGTCGGATCGATCGGCAGCAGGCTGGTAGACGCAACAGCGGTAACGATGGCGAGCTTTCCTCTTGCAGGCGTATTAAAAATAATTGTCTCCTCAAATCAACAGCTAAAAAATGATACAAAAAGCTGATAAATGGTCTTTCCCGGTCACTTTACTTGCTGATCATGGTCAATGATAGATAACTGGTTTTTTGAAAAAACAAGTCTAAAGATATCTTTGGGGTAATTTTTGCTTGGTTTTAGAACGACAAGTAATACGGTCATAAAAACCCCATTTAAAAAGGCTAGACGAGATTATTTCATCATCTTCTGGTTGGAATTATTGACGCGGATATGTCTGCCAGGGTTTTTGTAAGGGTTAGAAATGCAGCCTTGTAAAAATAGTTCAAAAATAATAGTGCATAATCTATACAAATATTATACAATCCGTGGGGAGATGTGATGTTTTTTGATGATATTTTCATCAATACGCGAAGCTCAACCACTTTAGAGGAGTTTGAATATGAGTAACACCAAGATCGCCCGCCGAGGCTTTTTACGTACGACGCTGGTGGCCGGGGCCGCCATTCCGCTCGGCGCCATACCTATTATCCTGAAGGCAGACAACCATCGTCTCAGTGAAGATGACGCCGCCGCCAAAGGCCTGGGGTACCTGCACGACGCTACCAAGGTAGATACGACCAAGTATCCAAGGCGTGCCGGTGAAGCTGGCAGCAAGCAATTTTGCGACAATTGTCAGTTGTACCAGGCGGGAAGCGAAGACGGCTGGGGTGGTTGCGCCATTTTCCCGGGCAAGCAGGTGAATGCGAAGGGCTGGTGCAATGCCTGGGTGAGCGCTTAAGCGTAAGCGAAAGAGCCAATGAATATGCATGCCAGCTCAAACAGCATCGATCCCCGCGAGGTCAGGCACTACGACCGGCTCGCCCAGACCTGGTGGGATACCAGTGGCCCTTTCTGGCCACTGCACCGGCTCAATAAACTGCGCTCAGGTTATATCAAGACGCAGTTGTGCCGGCACTTCGGATTGCCAGCCGAGGCGGCTGCCCCATTAAAAGGGCTGACCGTGCTGGATGTCGGCTGCGGAGGCGGCATTCTCGCCGAATCCATGGCCAGGCTCGGTGCACATGTGTTGGGCATTGATGTTGTTGAGAAGAATATCGCGATTGCCCGGCAACATGCGGAAGCCTCGGACCTGCAGATTGATTACCAGCTTACCACCGCCGAGAGCCTTGCCGGGAGCGGACTCATGTTCGATGTCGTGCTGAACATGGAGGTGGTGGAGCATGTTTCTGACCTGCCGGGTTTTACCGGGGCGGTCTGTAAACTTTTGAAACCGGGCGGAATGATGTTTGTCGCCACCATCAATCGCACTGCTCTTGCCTGGCTAATTGCTATCGTGGGGGCAGAATACATTCTTCGCTGGATGCCCAAAGGTACACACCGCTGGGCAATGTTCAGACGACCTGATGAGGTCAGGAACCTGCTGGCCGTCAACGGTTTAATGGTAAAAGACCTGGTTGGCGTCGGCGTTGACCCCCTGCGCAAGCAGATGTTTCTGACGCGGCTGAAAAGTGTCAATTACATGCTGACTGCCAGTCATGCGCTGGATGGGAGGCCTGAAAACCCAACGCCGTGAGATATCGCCTGCATTGATGAAGAGCTTCTGCTGATTTTCGAATTTGGTTGAAGGATTTTACC
>JABDPJ010000195.1 GCA_013042835.1 Lysobacterales bacterium | reverse complement strand
GACGCATTTTATGAGGATCTATCCGGGTTCGGGGTTACAGCTTCTCTCGAGAGGGCACAGAAGCGGGAATTGATATCCGCCGGCTTGAAACCGGCAGATGGTCAGACTGAAGACCCTTGTCACTGGGAAGTGCTCAGAGAAAAGTACCGTTTGTATCAGCAGGAAATTTCAGGCTCAGTGACATGGGAGTAGTTACGATTTGGCGTGCTGTTTAAGCGCGCCAAGTGCCGGTACTGTGATAGACAGCAGGGCAAGACGGACAGGTTTGCCAGTCTCTGTCGGCGCGATTTAGTCAGGATCAGCATCGGCCAAAGCAGGCTCAAGCGCCTTTTTCCCTGCTTCTGAGCACAAATCATGCAGTAACTTGCGTTTTTCTTCCCCACGTTCGTCACCACCGTGACTGTCATCAGATACATGATAGGTAAATACATTTAACGACAGGGCCGGAGTTTTATCGGGGTTCTGAACAGACGGTATGTATTTAAACTGTTTAGCAGCCTTGATGGCAGACTTGTCAAAGATATCAGATGGGTAGAATGCCAGGACTTTGTGATCAGCGGTGGTGCCATCAGCCTGAATAATATACGCAAGCGCAACACAACCCATTTTTCCTCTGCGCAGAGCCATCCTCGGATAATCAGGCGCAACCTTTTTCTCTACGATCCAGTATTTCTCCAACTCATCATCAAGGGCGATGACAACTTGCGCGGATGCCTGCGCTGGCAGGAGTATCATCGCCATAAAGAGAACAGCGCTGGCAACAGTTGCAATGGCCCTGTTGATATTTGCCATTATTATTGCCCCCTGTTATCCAACAAAGTAAAACGCTGCCGCACCCGCCAGGGCCAGGGCAACCGTAATCGGGATCATCGTACGGCGCATGCTGGGCGCTCCGAGCCAGATGACCATGCCAGACTTGACCATGGTGTTTGAAATCACGGCGATAACGATCGTTCTGGCCGCCGCGACGGAGCTGGTTGGGTCCTGCTTGGCCAGGTCTGCCATTGACAGTGCGATGGCGTCCACGTCGGTCAAGCCGGCCAATGCGCCGGCGAAATACAGGCCGGTGTCTCCGAAATAGGCCTGGGCAGCGCTGGCGACAAACATGACCACAGCGAACAATCCACCGAATTTGATAGCGTCACCGAGTTCAAACGGGTTGTGGGTGGGTTCCACCTCCGCCTTTTCCTTGCTGCGCCCCCGCCGCCAGAGCCATATGCAAATCACGAGGCTGACCACGCCCATTAACAACATCCCCAGCACCAGGCTTTTGGCCAGCGACAGGTTGACGATACCAACCTCGACCACGACACGGAAAAACATTACGGTCCAGGCCAGCAGTATGGCCAGGGCCAATACCGGCACCAGGTGTGTTTCGGTGCGGCTGCGCTGGGAAAAACTCAAGGTCACCGCGGTGCTCGAAACAAGGCCACCCAACAGCCCGGTGATTCCGAAGCCGTGTTCCCGCCCCACGACCTTGACCAGGATGTAGCCGACGAAATTGAGTCCGGCGATCAGTACCACCATCAACCAGGTCTTATACGGGTTAATAACCTCGAGTCCCGGCGGTCCATAATCGACATTGGGTAACAGGGGCAGAATGATAAGCGTGATGATGGCAAACTTTAAGGTGGCAGCCACATCCGATGGTTCGATCCGGTTGGCGATATCATGCAGCCAACCTTTCAATGCCAACAGCAGCATTGTTATCACGGCGATAGCTCCTGCAAACCCGGAATCATCCCAGGCGCACATGCTGCCGATAAGAAAGGTTACGAGAAGAGAGGCCTCGGTCGTTGCCCCGATCTCACCACGTTGCGCCGCCACGAAATAGGCGATGGCCACCAATGCTACAACCGCAAGAAATACCAGCCCAAAGATCCAGGGAAAGCCGGACAATTCACCCACGTAAACAGACATCGCACCCAGTAGTGCCACCAGCGAGAACGTTCTGGCTCCTGCAAAGGCGCGAGTTTTTTCCTGCGTACGCTCACGCTCCAGCCCAATGAGCATGCCCAACCCGAGGGCAACGGCAAACTGCCATGCTGTGTTCAGTTCCATTTCTTGTCAGCTCTCCCCATTGTGCTCGAATGGTCGTCCTGGAATCAGCAGGTTTAGAACCAGGATCGCCTGCGCATTATAGTACGCAATCAATCCCGGGCATCAAAAAGGTCAGCTGATCGATGGCAAATTCACTGAACATGATGGGAAGGCAGAGACACTTTCAAGGCGCTCCATCAAGGAGCGTCCGGATTGGTTCGGAGGAGTTAGAAATAGCCCGGTCCCTGTGTTTTGGGGCTTGCAAAAAAGATGTACAGGGACCGGGGTGAGGAGCTTTTTAAAGGGCTTGTTACTGCTGGCTGCAGTCACCTTTGCCACGGCCTTCGCCGAAGCCACGATGGGCGCGAACGTCTTCCAGGGCGCGCCTGAACTCTTCGCGTTTTTGCTCCAACTCCGCATGCAGCGCAAGCTGTTCAGCGGTGAGCACTGACAGGATCTCGGTTTTGGTGTTGTCGCGGATGTCGCTCATAATTTGCCGGAATTGTTCCTGCTCTTCGGCACGCAACGCTGCGGAGGCCTCAAGAATTGCCGTGATTTGAGTGACCTGGACTTCATCCAGTCCAAGCTGCTCGGTCATTCTTTCAATGCGCGTATCGGTTCCAGCACCAGGGCCTGCGCCGGGACCATTCTTGCCGCCGGGGCCATTTTGGTTCTGGGCAAATGCTGTACCAGCGGCGAATGCGAGTAAGAGTGTAATCAATAATGCCTTTTTCATGATTGTATCCTTGGTTTGGTTAAAAAATTTCCCTGCAACCAGTTTCAGTTCGCAGGTGGCTTTGACAGGCTCCACATTAGGCTGCGAAATTGAATCAAATATGGAGAAAATGAGGAGATTGCACCGGGGTTGTTGTTCGCGGGTTGTTCCTGGTGCAGGATAGGGTTGCGTTGGGGATATTCAATGAAACTGAAACTCATCCACAAACTGTTGATTGCCATGTTCGCGTGCGCTGCGCTGGTGCTGGTGTTGATCACCCTGGTCACGCGCGTCAGTATCGGCAGCGGTTTCATGGATTTCCTTCAGCAACAGGAACGCAACCAGGTCGAACTGGTCGTACCCGGCCTGGTGAATTGGTACAGCGAGCACGGTCAGTGGGATGAACTGGCCGACAATCCGCGCGAGTTTTATGGTCTCGTGTTCACGGCCCTGTTCCAGGGGTCGGAATCCCAGTCCGGGTTTGGGCCACGCTGGCTGGAAGGCCAACCACGCGGCGGACGTGGACCGGGGCTTCAAGGTTCAGGTCCGGGCGGGCGCGGCCCCGGGCCACTGGGCCGCAATGGCTTGCCGCAACGAATATTCTTACTTGATGCAGACCAGTCTCCGCTTGTGGGAAACGCACCGCCTGAAGTCGATGCAGGCAAACTGTTGCCGGTCACGGTCGACGGCGCCAATGTTGGTTGGGTCGGTGTCATCACGATCCGCGGGTTCCAGTTGCCCGAGGAGGAGGCGTTCATTACACAATTGCGTAATAACCTGCTGATTGGCCTGGGGCTCGGCCTGGCCATTGCAGCGCTACTGGCATGGTTGTTAGCCCGTCACCTCAGCCGGCCGGTCAACGAGGTTGCAGCGGGGATTCGCGCCCTGGCTTCCGGGGACTTCAACCGGCAGATGAATATAGGCGGCAGTGATGAGATCGCCAGGCTGGGCGATGATGTCAACCGCCTGTCAGCGGCGTTGAGGGAGCACGAGACCGCCCGCAAACGCTGGATTTCGGACATGGCGCATGAGCTGAGGACGCCACTGGCTATTATCAAAGGTGAATTGGAGGCCATGAGTGATGGCATACGGCCCCTGGATAAAGATAACCTGGCTTCGGTGGGTGAAGAGGTCAAGCATCTTACATCGCTGGTCGATGACCTGCACAAGTTGACAATGACCGATGCCGGTGCGCTGGCATACAAGATGCAGGCGGTGGATTTCAACGGACTGGTTGAATTGGCCATTGACGCCTTTCGCGGCCGGGCGGAAGGTAAAGACCTGCAGTTGGACTACAGCGGCGCGGAGCGGGACATCAATTTGCAAGGCGACGAGCAACGACTGCGTCAATTGCTGAACAACTTGCTCGACAACGCCGTGCGCTACACGGATAGCGGGGGCCGAATTGCAATTGCACTCAGCAAGAGCGACAACCAGGCGCGGTTGAGCATCAGTGATACTGCGCCCGGCGCCAGCGAGCAGGAATGCGAACGCCTGTTCGAACGCCTCTACCGCATGGAGAACAGCCGCAACCGCAACTCGGGCGGCAGCGGGCTTGGCCTGGCCATCTGCCGGAACATTGTCGAGGCCCACGACGGCGAGATTTCCGCGGAGCCGGGACCGGATGGCGGCCTGCTGATCACGGTAACGATGCCCCTGGACCAATGACAGAGCCTGCAACCATCCTGATCATCGAAGACGAGGCCAAGATTGCCAGCCTGCTGCGCGATTACCTGCAGAAAGTCGGAGGTTACCGGACACACTGGGTTGAGCGTGGTGACGAGGCCATGCAGGCGTTTGAAAAGACGTCACCCGACCTGGTGCTGCTGGACCTGATGCTGCCGGG
>JABDPJ010000190.1 GCA_013042835.1 Lysobacterales bacterium | reverse complement strand
TTGGGAACGATGTGGGTGTCTTCTTCTTTTTATTCTTCTTTTTAAAAACCTTGAGAAAGAACCACGCTATGAGCTCCTTTTATTAGTTGACTATAAGCGACTTCAGTTCTTGATTTACGTCATCGTTATACAAGTCATGCGGGTGTAGACTGCGATGATGCGGTGGGTAGATTCGTTCGTTTAGGTGTACCTCGGCATAACAACAGCAAGCAATTCCGCGCAGACGGGAAACCCATCGTTTTAATTTTTCTGATACCACTGCTTAAGTGGACTGGAGCTTAAAATGAATCTGAAGCGCTTATTTTTCCTCTTGGCGGTCTTGTTTCTGTTCCATTCGTTAACAAGCTACGCTTTTGAAATCAATCCGCAACTTAGCGGTTCCTGGTATAACCCCGATCAAAGCGGACATGGATTATCGATTGAAGTGATATCCAAAGATGTCACGATATTCTACTGGTACGTCTACAACCCCGATGGAAAACCCACGTTCCTCATCGCGGTGGGGGAAAACCAGGAGGGCGGACGCGTTGAGGGAATCGCTTACCACAACACCGGTATGGTCTGGGGTGAATTTAACCCAGCCACCCGCACGGAAACAAGGTGGGGCGTCATCACACTCAACTTCAATGATTGTAATAGCGGCACGCTTAGCTGGCAGTCCGACGACCTGTCTGTACAATCCATACCCTATGGCGAGGGAATGATCCCCATCAAACGACTGGCATCGATCGTTGATACAGCATGTGCGGAGACCCCCTATGCCGGTATCTACAAGGGTTATTTGCGGTCGAATAACCGGGATGACGAGATCCTTGCCACTGCCCTTCTCTCAACGGATGGCAAGTTCATCCTGTACACCGACGAACATATTGCGATACGGGCTGACTATTCAGTTATTGACGATGATCCCAATGACATCGGTTTATCATTAAACGGTTCAGCTTTTTCGCTGGATACAAGCCAGGTTGTTAACGAGCTTTTGGAGTCCTTTGGCGGCATCGTACCCTGGTACCGGTTTGTAATGGATTATGGTGTCGGCTTCTTCGATAACGGAATGATGGATTTTTATCCGATAAATTTACTTTATTGGCGCGGTGTCACCCTTGATGGTATTGCCGGGGTTTACCTGACCGACGATGATGGTTATGTCACGACCATCAATCCGGATGGCAGTTTTAACGGTTCGTCTTCGCAGAGCTGCAGTTGGTCAGGACAGATTTCTATCCCCGATACACGTCTGAACCTGTTCAACGCAGAAGTGACCGTGAACGGTTGTGATGAAGACGCAGGGTTTTACACGGGAATGGGTTACACAACCGATGCAGCAAAACTCAAGGATGGCCGCGCCATGCAGATCTTCGGATTCAATGGCCAACGGACCGTGGAATTGACCATGACCCGCAGTGGCGGGTGATGCCGGGGTCAAACCGTCTGACGAAGAGGAAGACACAAATAAAAAACACGGAAAGAAAGAAAAACACGGACAGCCATGACTCCTGCAAAGAATCCAACCCAGGCACAGCCGTTTCTCAGTTATCCTCGGAACATGATGGATGAATTTAGCTGGTTTTCTGAAAGACAGAGTTGAAGTGAAGATTCTATTCTGAAATCAACTGAATTCAGCCGATCTCAGACAGCCTGAAGCCTGAATTAGAAGTGAGACTGGAGTGTGCTACGCCCTCTCAGGGCATAGCCTGTTTCCAAGCACGTGTCCTTTGATAAATTTTCTGCCAATGGATGCAGCAAAAGCCCGCAGCATACTAACGGGTCCCAGCGCGACGGGTGATGACAGGTCACCTCTGGCCAGATACTTCAGAACCGCTGCGGCATTCATCTGCAGCCTGTCCAGTATCGGTGGAGCGGCCGCAGGAATGTATCCCCGCTTATTACGTTTGACCTCGCGGCCACCCCAATCCACCAACTCCAGGTAGTCCTTCAGCCTGAAAGGTAGCGTGTCGCTGCCTTGTTCTGAAAAAGACACCAGACTATCACTGTCCGGCTGCTCAATACGCTCCTGAACAGAAGTGTAGTCTGATCGCTCAGGTGTCTTGGCCATGGCTGCCCGTATTGGATTTAGGTCCACATAGGCCATGCACGCCAGCAGTGCCCGTTCATCCAATAGCGCTTGTGACTTGAAACGACCCTCCCAGAAACGACCGGTGCAGTGATCCTCGCTATTGGCCATGCGGGCAATGGGTTCATTGATACAACGCATCAACCAGGAAAGATCAGCGAGTCTTTCACGCCAGGTGGCAAACAAAGCAGCAACGCACTTGAGTTCGGCCCTGCTCAGATCGGAGTTGGCCAGGTATTGGTGCATTAACAGCGGGCCGCTAAATATCTGCAGCCAGCGATGGGCAACTTCCTCATCAGTCCACTCAGCCACCTGTGCAGGGTTGATCCGAACCACGATGTGGTAGTGGTTGTTCATGATTGCGTAGGCACAAAGGTCAACGGCAAATACCGAACACATCAGCTTGATGCGATCTACAATCCACTGGCGGCGGTGTTCGAAGTCAAAGCCGGTCAGAGGGTCAGAACCACACAGAAAGGCACGCCGAACGCAGCGGGAGATGCAGTGGTAATACGGGGTGTCTTCAACTGAGACCTGGCGGTATCTTGGTTCTGGCATGGGGCCAGCTTAGTATGTTGGCTGCATTGGCACCATGGCAAAATCTTTTGAGTGTTGTAGGACGGGGATTAAGTGTGGCTGTCTTGGCTTTTACATTGGCTTTTACAAAGTGTGGCTGTCTTGGCTTTTAACCCTTGGCTTTTAACCCATCTAGGATGCCGCGAATACCACCTCATCCGTCTCCATTTCCCGGTAGTACTGTTTCGCTATCAATGAGTACATCACTGGAATGACAAACAGTGTGAACAGGGTTCCGACACTCAAGCCGACCATGATAACGATGCCGATGTTATTACGTGATACGGCACCCGCACCGGTGGCTAGTACCAGTGGCAGTATGCCCAGAACCATCGCTGCCGTGGTCATCAGCACCGGCCGCAAGCGCATGGATGCCGCCTCTTTCACAGCGGCAACCTTGTCCAGCCCACGACGCTGCAATTGGTTTGCAAATTCAACGATCAAGATACCATGCTTGGAAATTAACCCGATCAGGGTGATCAAACCCACCTGGGTGTAGATATTCAGTGTCGCCACTCCCAGGAAAAGTGGTATCAGTGCACCAAAGATGGATAAGGGCACCGTGATCAATACGATCAGGGGATCACGGAAACTTTCGAATTGGGCAGCCAGCACCAGGTAGATGATGATCAGCGCCAACAGGAATGTTGTCATCAGGGCCGTCCCTTCGGTTTCGAATTGACGGCTCTGGCCGCCATAATCGTTCATGAAGCCCCTGGGTGCGATCTCCTTAAGGGCATTCTCGAGAAATGCATGGGCGTCCGCAATCGTGGCTGAGCCCGGCATGGGCATGGCTTCGATAACAGCGGAGTTCATCTGCTGAAACTGGGTCAGATCATTGGGAACCACCTCGCGCTCTACCCTGACCAAGGTGGACAGCGGAATTTGCTCACCACTTCGGGTTTTGACATAGAGCGCCGAAATCGCTTCCCGTGTCTGTTGAAAATCCCTGTCCGCCTGTGGAATGACTTCGTAACTACGCCCGTTGATATCGAAGTAGTTGCTGCGGAAGTCACCCATCTGGATGGCCAGCACACTGCCAATATCGCTCATGCTGATACCCAGTTGTCCGGCTTTGGCCCGGTCGATTAGCACATGGACCTGCGGCTTGTTAATCCGCAGGGTATTATTGGCCATCATGAAAAGACCACTTTCCATGGCTTTCTGCTTGAGTTCCTCGGCCACTTCAAACAATGCTGCGTGTGGCTGGGTAGTCGTAATGACAAAATTGACCGGCATGCCCAAGGGTGTTCCGGGAAGCGACGGCGGGTTGATGGCATAAGCCTCGAGACCGGCGACACCCATCAGATCACCCTGGATCTGTGGTTGTAACTCGACCTGGCCGCGCTCACGCTCGCTCCAGGGTTTGAGAACCATGCCGGCCATGACATTGTTTTCAACCGGCATACCGGAGATGACAAAGGTCTGTTCATGCTCCGGGTAATCCCTGAGAATTTCCTCCACCTGCTCAGCATAGGTTTGTACGTATTGCACGCTGGCATTGTCCGGTGCGATACCCATGGTCAGAATAAAACCCTGGTCTTCAACCGGGGCGAGCTCAGACCAGGTCAGTTTGAACATGATCAGGATGGCAGCCATCAAGATCAAGGAGCCCGCAACCACTGCTGACTTGAGATACTTCAAGGTGTAATCGAGCAGACCGTGGTAAACGTCCTTCAGACGCCCGAAGAGCCCATCAATCATTACCACCAAGCGGCCTTCCGATGATTCTTTCTTCAATAGCTTGCCACTCATCAACGGTGAAAGGGTCAGGGCTATCATTCCCGATATCAGCACGGCGCCTGCCAATGTGAAGGCAAATTCGCTGAACAGGGCGCCCGTTAAGCCACCCATGAAACCAATGGGTGCGTAGACAGCGGCCAGGGTGATCGTCATCGCGATCACTGGCATGGCAATCTCACGTGCGGCAATCACGGCCGCACGCATCGGTTCAATCCCTTCTTCGATGTGACGATGAACGTTTTCCACCACGACAATGGCATCATCGACAACCAGGGAGATAGCCATCACCATCGCCAACAGGGTCAGCAGGTTGATGGAATACCCCATGGCCAGCATGAAAAGGGCAACACCGATCAACGAAAGGGGGATGGTAATAACCGGAATCAACACCGAGCGAAATGAACCCAGGAAAAGGAACACGACCAGCAGCACGATCACGGTGGCTTCCAAGAGTGTTTTCAGTACTTCAGATATTGATTCTTCGATAAACATGGTCGTGTCATAGGACAGGTGCTGGTTGAGACCCGCCGGCAGGTCCTCGGCAATCTCCGGCAGCTTCTCCCTGACACCGGCTGCCACATCCAATGGGTTGGCTTTCGGACTTACCTGTATGCCGAGATAGACACTGGGCTTGCCGTCATAGCTGACGATCTGACGTTCGGTGCTGGAATCCAGATCTACTCTTGCAATGTCTTTTAATCGAACCACCCTTTGCCCGTCGCTTTTTATCGTAATGGCTTCAAATGACTCCACGTCCTGCAACGAGGTACTGGCACGGATGGATGTTACGGTGTAACTGTTGCGTAACTCCCCGGCTGCCGATTGGAAGTTATTTTCCACCAGGGCCCTGTTCACTTCACTTGCAGTGATACCAAAGGCACGCATTTTTGCCGGATCCAGGAAAATACGCATAGCGTACTCCTTACCACCCAGCACCATCGCCGCGGACAGGCCGGGTATCTCGGCCAGGCTGGGTTGCACAACGCGACGTAGGTAGTCGGTGATCTGCGTTTCACTCATGCTGGTGCTTTCATATGCGATATACATGATCGCGTCATTACCGGCATTGGCCTTGGAAAGAACCGGGTCCGTGATGTCATCGGGCAGGCGGCCCTGCACCTCGTTAATCTTACTGAGCATTTCAGCCATGGCGGTATTGACGTCATAGCCCAGTTCGAGAACCACCTCGATGGTGGAGAAACTCGCCCTTGAGCTCGACTTGATATAGTCGATACCTTCCACCGAGCTGATGCTTTCCTGGATCGGTGTGGTGACAAATCCCTGCACCAGTTCCGCATTGGCGCCGGGGTATACAGTCGTAACATTCAGCTGCCCGAACTCCATTTCCGGATACTGGCGAACCTGCAGGTCCATCATTGCACGGGCGCCAAACACCAATAGCAAAACGTTGAATACAATGGCAAATACCGGGCGTCGGATGAAAAAGTCGGTGAATTTCATGACTCAACCTTTCAGACGTCGTTGTTCGTTTACGACGACCGGCGTGTTGTTACGTAACTTGCTGGTGCCTGCCTGCACGACATCCTCATTACCCTTGAGACCTTCAAGTATTTCCACTTGGTCACCACGCTGCTCACCGGTAACCACCTGTACACGGTTTGCGACCGGTTGACCCTGCTCGTTTTGTTCGATAATAAAGACCGCATCACCAAATGAGCTGAATACGATGGCTGTGGATGGAACCACCAGGCGTTGTTTTACCCGGTCCAGAATGAGATAGATATCAGCGTACATGCCAGGCAACAGCAGGCCGTCTTCGTTGTGCAGAACTGCACGAACATTGATATTGCGAGTGGCCTCGTCAACCTTGGCATCAACTGCCTGCACAGCGCCCGTAAATATCCGGTCGGGGTTTGCACTAACCTTGAACTGGACTTCGAGACCCGGGGAGATCAGAGGGAAATAGCTTTCCGGCACAGAGAAATCGGTATACAGGACCGCATGATCCTGCAGGCTGAACAGGCTGCTGCCGGGTGCAACATACTGCCCTTTGCTGACATTCCTGATACCCACGACACCGGAGAACGGTGCCCGGATGCTCTTCTTGGCCAAACGTGCCTGTATCTGGACCAGGTTGGCCTGGGCCACCTTCAGGTTGGACCGGACATTGTCAAATTCCGTCTCTGAAATGGTTTTCTTTTTCCACATACTTTCGACACGCTTGAAATTGGCAAGTGCGAGTTCTTCCTGCGCCTTCAAGCTGACCATGTCAGCCTGTTCCACGTCGTCATTGAGGCTCACCAGTAAGTCGCCTTCTTCTACCCATTGTCCGGAATCAACATGAATGATTTCGATAACCCCTTCCACTTCGTTTCTGACTTCAATACCATCTCGCGCCGTCAGAGTGCCTACTGCCCCGACACGCGCCTCCCAGTTCGTACGGGAGACCCCGATAACCTCCACACTGCTCGGTGGCGTCGCGTTATTGGCCATCTGTTTCATGCCCGCCTGGATTTGCTGATACTTGATGAATGCCGGCCCTGCTAACAACAAAAGCAGCAAGACGATGAAGACTGTTGTACGTTTGGTCATTTTTAATTCCACCCAATTCCATGTGATTTGACTGGTCTGGATTCATTTTCCAGTCAAATATGTAAACTATACGGTGTAGTTTAATTCTTTAGATTGAAAAAGTAAACTGATCAGTGTAAATTACTTCACCAGAATTAAGTGAAATACAAAGAGAACTGAATGGCAGTTGTGAAAAAATTGACGGAAAGAAAGCATGACGACATCATCCAGGCGGCGAAGGATGAGTTCAGAGCCAATGGTTTTGTCGCCACCAGCATGGATCGGATTGCTAAAACGGCCCAGGTGTCGAAGCGTACTGTTTATAACCACTTTGAGAGTAAGGAAGTGTTGTTCTCTGCTATCGCACAGGATCTTTGCAATACGTTTTCCCAGGTATCTGAATATCCTTACGACACTGACAAACCTGTCAGAGAACAGCTGGAAGCCATCGCAGAGCAGCAAATTAACATGCTGTGTTCCGAGAGATTTCTACGCTTATTCAAGATGACGATGTCCGAAACCCTGACATCACCCTCGTTGACAAGATCGGTTATCGAGGATTTCCAGAAGGAAAATATCGGTGTGGTGAAATGGATTACAGCAGCAGGGAAGGCTGGCAAACTCCGGATTAAAGATCCTGTCGCGGCGGGTAAGCAGTTTCTGGCCCTGCTCGAGTCATTTACTTCCTGGCCTTACCTGTTTGGTGAACCCATTATTACGGACAAGAAAGAGCAGCGATCTATTATCGATTCAGCGGTGAGTATGTTTCTGGATCACTATGAAGATCGCTCTTAGTTGACGAAAAGCACGGACAGCCATGACCAGCCCATCGGCAGCTATGACATCCGGCCCTGGGGTGGTGAAGACATGGTGTTTTGCTGGAAAGGTGGCCTGGCAATGGTAAACCTGCCTACCATGAATCTATTAAGCAACCTGGTACGGTTGAAGCACGTTGACGCTGACATCTTCCGCACGATTCGCAGCGACGATCAGGTTGGCCACGAGGTCAGCTTCCGGCGTAACGCGTCCGGCGAGGTTACTCACATTCTGTACCACGGTGTTGAATAGCCGAAGATGTAAATACCGTTCTGAACTATACTCAATATTAGAAACACTGAGGCATGGACAGAGTCATCTGAGGTGTCACCTTGGGACATTCACAGCAGCAAAGTGAAATTGTCTCAGTATGGGATGCTGGGAAATCTACAAGTGAAAGTCATTGTCGGTGATATGGGTGCGAATCAGGACTATGTGGGATGAAATCAAAAAGATACCGGGCTGCCATTCGGATATTGCGCCTGGCGGCTACGGTGAGGTGCTATTCCTGCCGGTACCGGCTACAGGCAACCTGGAACCATCATTCTGGATGATTGGGCGTTATAAAGATCAGACCAGGCTTGCCACTGCGTTGCGCAGTTTCGAATTACCACAGACTTATGTTGCTGCATCCCGTGTGCGTTTTGGCGTAAGAGAATCGAGCAGACCGCCCATGGATATTGAGCGTGTCAAACGCTATGGCGCCTCAATCAAGGGTTTTAATGCTGATCATGATTTTACCGGACAGCGGAATCAGTCTGTGGCCCGACCGGTGCGTGGGGGAGAGCCGGCGGTCAATCGCATTGGTGATCGAAAGGAGAATGTAAAGCGATACTGGGCCACCCAAACTCCACAGTCGCATCATATTGTCGAGTTCAATCATTTGCGCGATATTGGCGTAAGTTTAAAAAATGGCATGGGAGAGATGGATCATGCACAGCTGCCCTGCGTTTTGCTGAGTGCGGAATTTCACCAGCGCTACATAAGCTCCATTCTCAAGCGTACGCACGGCCGCAGTTCAAGCCAATTGAAGGATAGCCTGGCAAATGTGTATTGTTCCTTGTATGGAAGACGCGGTGCGCTTTTCCAGCCTCTGTGGGCAGTCTCGAAAATCATTCTTCGCACCGCGGGGGTTTCCGTGGCGGGTTATAGGTAATTTTGGGAAAGCTGGAAATGAGGGCCGGGAAAAGGGGATGGTCCCCTGTATTCGAAAAGCTCAATTACTGTAACGCGCTTTAACATTGTCATAGACGGCTTGTTTCATAGCGGGCGGTGCTTGATCAAATTGCTGGAGCCATGATTCGCGTATATAGCGTTTCGGTTCGTTGGCAAGATGTTTTAATATTTCGCTACGCATTTGATCATGGTGAGCGGTTTCCCCGATGGTTGGTTCGCGCGTCATATCATACATTTGCCGAATTTGAGCGGCCGTTGGCGCAGTACAGTGCTCATACTCTGCCTCACACTGTTGATAGCAACCCGTCTTTTGTATATTGACACCGGCCTGAAGACACGAGCAGTCGCAGGTGTTCGCAACACGCTCGGCTGCTGCCGCCTCGTCTTGACGCCGCTGTTTCCTGGCCTCTTCGGCAGCCTCCGCCTGTGCTCGAATGGATTCGCGCATCTCTGGTGTGATCAGGCCTGGAACCTGTTCTGCGATTTCGTTGACTATGTAGTCCCCGGTCCCTTCTGCCAATTCACCCTGCTCTTTTTCATCCCCAAGTGATGGATTAGTAATGACAAAACTGCCACTGATCGCTTTATACACGGGTACTGAGCGACAAAAGTATTTTCCACGTAAATCCGGATCGACAACCGTTGCCTGATACGTACCACTTAGTACTAAAGGAGTCGCCTCCTCAATAGTCACTTGTCCGCTGTAAGCATGATATCCGTCGTCACAGTCACCACGCCATTCCGGTCCCTTGGTGTCGTAATGGTCGGCACCTTCATTATCTGACATCGGTTTGTTCATACTGATATAGGCATTGTTGACCGAACCACTAAAACCAAATTCAACACGCGGCATAACAATGTTGACTGCGGAGCCTTCCGTATCCGCCAGCCTGCGTGTTTGTTCCAATATTTCCATAACACCGTTTTGATTATTCAAAGCTTCGCCACGTTTTGTCAGAGTCCCGATCGACACATTTTCAGCGGCTTGACCCAACGCAGTTATCTCATCAGATATCAGCTGCAAACTGATTACGGTGCGAGGACCACAGATTGTCTTTACAAAGGCGCCATCGCAGGAACTATCCGCTGATCTTTGTTCAACACTCCCTCGCCAACTCTCGGACTCTATGTTTTGTTCGTATTCTTCGACATAGGCCTCGGTCGAATCGGCCTTTTTCTTTGCGGCTGTCGTATTCTGGTTGGTCTGATTCTCTTGAGCAGGACTCGCTGAAGTTGACTTGATTGTTGCTGATACCATATCCAGCAAGATATTGGTCTTTACCGTGTTCTGCGGATTATTTGCGGCATTGCTTACAACAAAGTATTGCACACCAGGTGAGTTGATGTTGATCACAAAGTTAAAATGCGCCTTGGTCGGGTTTCCAACCGGTTTCATGAGAAACAACGGAGCAAGGATGAAGATCAAGC
>JABDPJ010000187.1 GCA_013042835.1 Lysobacterales bacterium | reverse complement strand
CCCCATTGCTGAACTGATGCAGGCTTGCCGCGATTACGTATCTGAAAAACACAAACGCACTGTGACCTTCGAATACACGCTGATCGATGGCGTCAATGATCATCCTGAGCATGCGCGAAAACTGGTAAAATTATTAAGAACCGTACCTAGCAAGCTGAATCTGATACCATTTAACCCGTTTCCTGGTACACAATACCGTTGTTCCAGCCAGCAGCGTATCGTCCAGTTCCAGGAGATCGTAATGCGCGGCGGATTGATAGCCACCGTGAGGAAGACCCGGGGTGAGGATATCGATGCAGCCTGCGGGCAACTGGTCGGAAAAGTTCAGGACCGCACGAAAAGAAGTGAACGGATAAAAAGTAAAATGGCAGAGACCAACCCATGACAAGGTCAGCAGTGCAGAGTCCAGGCTTGCAACGTGTTCGGATGTTCAACGCATCAGGCAGGACAGTCTTTTTCGTGCTTGCACTATTACTGGTGGGCTGCGCAAGCCAGCAACCGGAAGATCCCTACCGGGAAAGCAAGAGCCAAAAGGCCGCCGAATCGAATACGGCTCTCGGGCTTGAGTATATGAACCGTGGCCAATATGAAGTGGCGCTGGGCAAGTTGAAGAAAGCGGTCAGGGAAGAGCCTGAATATGCACCTGCACATACCGTCATGGCGGTGCTTTATGAACGCATTGGCGAAGCGCAACTGGCCGGCAAGCATTACAAAAAAGCCTACGATGCTGACCCCGGGGACGGCGATGTCAACAACAACTACGGTGTCTACCTGTGTAAGAACGGGCAGGAGAAACAGGCGCTTGAACACTTCCGCAAGGCTCTGGACGACCCGTTCTACGTTTCGCCATCAATTGCATTGACCAACGCAGGTTCCTGCGCGCTGGCGTCTGGAGACCTGGTTGCCGCCGACGACTACCTGCGTCGGGCTTTGCAAGTTGAGCCGGATTTGCCGGATGCACTGATGAATATGGCCGAATTACAGTTTCAACAGGAAAAATACCTGTCAGCACGGGCATTCATACAGCGATATGAAGCCACCGCGAAACACTCGGCAGAAACCCTGTTGCTGGCTTACAGGATCGAACTGGCCTCGGGCAGCCGTGGATCGGCCAATGCATATAAACGCATGCTCGAGACGAACTTTTCAGGCTCGGAGCAGGCCGCCGAGGTACGGAGGATTTCCGGGCAATGAGCGAGCAGCAAGAACTCATTCCAATGGCGACGGGTGAGTACCTGAAACAACGGCGGCGTGAACGCAAGCTGTCATTGCAGGCAGTGGCGCAGGCAGTCCACCTGGATGCGAGAGTACTGCGTGATATAGAGGAGGAGCAGGCCGGCAGCATCGCGCAGGTATACAGGAACGGTTATATACAGAAATACGCTCGCTACCTGGAAGTTCCTGAAGAGGATATTCCGGCCCTGCTGTCATCCGGCGATTCCAGCGAGCCGCCCATACAAAGTATTTTTTCGGCGCCGCCCAAACGCAACCTCATGGATAACTGGTTGCGAGCCACGAGCTATGTCCTTGCGTCCCTGTTGATTGGCACGCTGGCCTGGCAGTTCACACATGAAGCCGTCAGGTTGTCGCAGAACGGTTCCGCGCTGCAGAGCGGTAAGGATGCCGACCCGGCGCCGAAGGTAACGAGTTCTCCGGCACAGGAGGTCAGGGGAACGGTGAACGCGTCCATTGCACCGCTCGGTGCATTGCACGGCCAGGAGGTAAGTGAATTGGACCCGGCTGAACAAGCCTGGGCTGCGATCTCCGGACCGGTTCTTCCCGAGGGTGAAAGCCGCCTGCACCTGGCTGTCAGCGCCGATAGTTGGGTGGAGATCACGGATGCCGATGGCCGGGAACTGGAAATGGATTTGTTACGCGGCGGGAGCGATAAAGACTATCATGGAAAACCACCGTTCCGCATACTTTTGGGACGTGCATCCGCCGTGCGTTTGTCGATGGATGGTGAATCTGTCGATTTAAGCGATTATACGAAGGAAGACGTCGCCCAGCTGACCTGGCCGCAAAATTTGCGGGCTGCCACCGACGGAACGGACACCAGCTAATGAACGTCCCGATTCGCTCAATTCGCGGAATGAATGACATTCTTCCGCAGGATGTCCACTATTGGCATAAGCTCGAAAGCACTGCTGAGGACCTTTTTACCAGCTATGGTTTCGGGCAAATCCGCCTGCCTTTGCTTGAAAAGACCGAAGTTTTTACCCGCGCTATCGGAACAGCCACAGACGTGGTTTCCAAGGAAATGTACAGTTTCGACGACCGCAATGGCGAATCCCTGACGTTACGGCCGGAAGGCACGGCGGGGGTTGTCCGCGCGGCGCTGCAAAATGGTTTGCTGTATGGTCCCGTGCAGCGACTTTGGTACAGTGGTCCGATGTTCCGATATGAACGGCCGCAAAAAGGCCGCAGCCGACAATTTCATCAAATTGGTGTTGAGCTGTTTGGCGCACCCGGTCCGGATGCAGATGCGGAAATCCTGATGCTTGGCAGCCGTCTGTGGAATTCACTCGGTCTGCGGGACCTACGCCTGGAAATCAATTCACTGGGCAATACTGAGGAAAGGGCGGCTTACCGGGACCATTTGTACACCTTCCTCAGTGCGCACAAGGATGAACTTGACGAACAGACCCGCGAGCGGGTCGAACGCAACCCGCTGCGGGTGCTGGACAGCAAAAGTCCCGAAGTCCAGGCGTTGCTTGAGGACGCGCCGCTGTTAAGCGATCACCTCGGCGAAGCTTCACGACAACATTACGGGCAGCTGAAACGCTACCTGGACCAGCTGGGAATCGATTATCATGAGAATCCCTGCCTGGTTCGCGGCCTTGATTACTACTGCCATACCGTATTTGAATGGATTACCGGTGAGTTGGGCGCCCAGGGCACGGTTTGTGCCGGTGGGCGTTACGATAACCTGGTTGAACTGCAAGGCGGGAAGCCATGGCCGGGGATCGGCTTCGCCATGGGGGAGGAGCGCCTGGTCGAATTGCTGCGTCAAAATGCTGATGTCGCACCAGCAGTCCGGCACGCCTACCTGGTCGCGGTGGGTGAAAACAGTACTGAATCCGCTCTGGAACTCGCGTATGATCTGCGCGCCGGGATGGCTGGTTTGAACCTGGTTGGCAACCTGAACGGTGGCAGTTTCAAAGCACAGTTCAAACGTGCTGATCGCAGCGGTGCGTTGTTGGCGCTGGTGCTGGGAGAGGACGAAATTCGTAACGGCAAGGTCGCAGTCAAGTTCCTGCGGGCAGCGAATGAGCAGTTGGTACTCGAACGTGATGAAGTCAGCGACTGGCTTCGCAACTACATAGACACTATTTAAACGTTTTGCCGGGCGGTTTCCGGCGTAATTTCAATCAATGGATTAAATAAAGCAATGTCAGATTTATATGATACCCACGAACAGGGTGAACGCGTAAAAAACTGGTTACGGGAAAATGGTAGTGCCATCATCATGGGGCTGGTACTCGCCTTTGGCTTGATGTTCGGTTTCAAACAGTGGCAGGCATGGCAGACCAGCAACCGCCAGCAGGCTTCAGCTGAATACCAGATGGTGGAAAAGATGATCGAGCAGGGTAACCTGGATGCGGCGGTGTCCAATTACGAAGTTCTGAAATCCGAGTTTCCCAAGTCTGCCTACACCTCCATGGCATCCATGATGATGGCCAAGGCGCGGTTGAGTTCAGGCCAGGCGGACCTCGCCGTGACCGCTTTGACGCACGCCATGGAAAACGCCCGGCCCGACCCGCTTAAAGTCATCGCGCGCGAGAGACTGGCAAGGATCAAACTCAGCCAGGGACAGCCGGACGCGGCGCTCGAGTTGCTTGACGGAGCGCCTTCTGAAGTAGGCTTCGAAGCGCAATTTGCTGAAATTCGCGGTGATATCCACCTTGCGAAAGGTGACAGCGACAGGGCAATCCAGAGTTACCAGGCCGCCATTGATGCACTCGAAGAAGGTGTGGGAAACCGGCAATTACTGACGATCAAGCTCGAGGCTCTCGGAGCTTCAATTGCACAGGCTTCCGAGCCAGCTGCAGGCGGGGGTGAGATGTGAGGCAATGGTTTATCCCTGCATTGGCAGCACTGGTGCTGCTCAACGGTTGCAGTTGGATAAAAAGCTGGGGAGACAAGGATGATCCTGACGACCCGGTAGAACTGGTCGAGTTTGAGCCAACGCTCAAGGTTGGCAAGGTCTGGTCTACGGACGTCGGCAAGGGTCTGGACAAAGCCGGCCGGCAGCTCCGGCCCGCCTATTCCTCCGGTTCCCTGTATGCGGCGGATCACGACGGCTTGCTCATGGCCATTGATGCCAACAGCGGTTCCAGGCTTTGGGAAATCAAGACCAAGCTACCCTTCACAGGGGGCCCTGGCATATCCGGTAACCTGTTGATGATGGGCACACAGGATGGCGAGGTGTTTGCCTTCGATGCTTCAACGGGCACCCAGTTATGGTCTGCGACGGTCACCTCGGAAGTGCTGGCGCCACCATCTGCTGCCGATGGCATCGTTGTCGTGCGTTGCATCGATGGCCGCGTGTTTGGCCTGGATGCCGATACCGGTCAGCGCATTTGGATCTACGACCACAGTGTTCCGTTGCTGACCCTCAGGGGTAACGCTCCGATTCTGGTCAGGGGCGGCGTTGTCTTTGTCGGTTACGATGGAGGTCAGGTTGTAGCGCTACGCGTGGACGACGGTACGCTGATGTGGGAACAGACCCTGGTTACGACCGAGGGCAGGACCGAACTCGAGCGTTTATCGGATATTGACGGCCAGTTGGTGTTTATCGCTTCGGATCTGCTGGTTTCCAGCTACAAAAACCGCCTCGCCTCGCTTGCCGCTGATTCCGGACGTCTGCTCTGGTTCAAGGATATTTCCTCCGCGACCGGGGTCGCGGTGGACCGCATCAACCTGACGATCAGCGACAAGGACGGTAACGTGTGGTTGCTCGACAGGCGCAACGGCGCAGAATTCTGGAAACACAACCAGTTATTGCGCAGGGGCCTGACCCGGCCGGCATTTTTCGGCAGTTTTGTCGTAGTCGGCGATTTCGAGGGATATTTACATTGGATCAATATTGACGACGGCCGGTTCGCGGCGCGCGAAAAACTCGGCGGCAAAGGTTTTGCAGGACCACCGCTGGTCGTGGGCAACACCCTGTACGCGATGACCAAGAAAGGTAAACTGACAGCATTCAGGGCCGGTGCGGCTCTCAACTGAGTCGTTACGACAATATTAATCGTACATTATCAGCCGCCCTCTGCCTGTTACTTTGCGGGCGGCGCTCATGTATCATGCTGCCAACCCCGGAATCCTGAAGAAAGCTTAATTCCATGCTACCTGTTGTTGCCATCGTCGGCCGCCCCAACGTCGGGAAATCGACACTCTTCAATGCCCTGACGCGCACCCGTGATGCCCTTGTAGCAGACATGCCGGGGGTTACCCGTGATCGCCAGTATGGTATCAGCGATGTCGGTGACACGGCCTGTGTACTGATCGACACGGGCGGTCTCGTCGGACAGGCTGAGGGAATTGACTACCTGACAGCCCGGCAGGTGCACCATGCCATCGATGAAGCCCACCTCGTGCTGTTCGTCGTCAGTGCAAGGGAAGGGCTGACGTCAGAAGATGAGGCAATAGGACAGCTCCTTCGTCAGCACAACCGTCCGGCTTTGCTGGTTGGCAACAAGATCGATGGAACGAATCCGGATGTCGCGCTGGCTGAGTTTGCCGCACTCGGGCTTGGCCCGGCCTTACCCGTCGCCGCATCACATCGCCAGGGCATGATGGGCCTGATGGAAAAGGCGACCGAGATGTTGCCGGCCCTGGAGGAAGAAGATACGGATTCTGCGGAAGACGCCGACCGCTTGCGACTGGCTATCGTCGGTCGCCCCAATGTCGGTAAATCAACACTGGTGAACCGTATGCTGGGTGAGGAACGCGTCATGGCGTTTGATTTGCCCGGCACTACGCGTGACAGCATCAGTACTTTCATGGAGAAAGGCGGAATCAAGTACGAGTTGATTGACACCGCCGGCGTGCGCAGGCGTTCGCGCGTCACCGATGCGGTCGAAAAATTTAGTATCGTCAAGGCTCTGCAGGCCATAGACCGGGCCCACGTCGTGGTCTTGATGCTGGATGCAACAGAAGGGATTACCGATCAGGACACCACCCTGCTGGGCCATATCCTGCAACAGGGCAGGGCTCTGGTTATCGCGTTAAACAAGTGGGACGGCATGGAGGAATACGATCGCAAACAAGTGCTTTCCGAGATGGATCGCCGCCTGCAATTCGTTCCCTGGGCGAGAAAGATCCGCTTGTCTGCATTGCATGGCTCCGGGCTGAAAGAGTTATACAGGGCTGTTAAAGAAGCCTGGCGCAGTGCGACTATTGATATGCCAACTCCTGAACTGACTCGCGTGCTGCTAAAAGCTTTCGAAGCCCATCAACCGCCGATGAGCCAGGGCAGGACTTCGCGTTTACGTTTTGCCCATGCCGGTGGCAACCTGCCGCCGAGGATCATCATCCATGGCAATCGAACCGACGCCATACCGGCGTCTTATAAACGTTATCTTGAGAATGTATTTATCCGCCACTTCAAGTTGCACGGAACCCCTCTGCAGATCGAATTCCGCAGCGGGGACAACCCGTATAAAGACAAGAAGAACAAGCTGACCCAGCGTCAACTGGCCAAGCGCAAGCGGCTCAAAAAATTCACCAAGCGCAAATCCCGCAAATAACCCTGGCGATGCCGGGGCTGCGATCTCTACAAAACCCAGGACTGCAGGTTGCACTCGATCTGGTGGGTTATCGACGTGTCATCCGGCAACACCGAAGACGGCCAGAACCCGATCATTTGACCATTGCGGTCGAACAGGAATTTATGGAAGTTCCAGCGCGGCATTGCGTCATCACCGAATTCTTCACGGATGGCATGAAACATGGGGTGGGCTGAGAGCCCCATAACATGATATTTACCCGTCATGGGAAAGCTGACCTGGTAATTCGTTTCGCAAAACTCGGCTATGCTTTCCTCATCACCCGGTTCCTGTTTACCGAAATCATCACAGGGCATGCCGATGACAATCAAACCGCTCTGCCTGTAGTCCTGCCACAAGCGCTCCAGTTTCACGTATTGCGGCGTGTATTCGCATTCGGAAGCGGTATTTACGAACAGTATTGGTTGTCCCTGGTAATTGGATAACGGCATGCTCGCACCATGTATGCCGACAAAAACAAATTCAAAAACATTCATACTTGAACCCCCGGTAAAAACCAGATAATAGCATAGCTCCAGAGCCCCGTTATTGACTGCTATCCGTTACACTACGCACACACGCGCACTCAGGCGCACCAACGGAATATGACATTGAACGAAAATATGAAATCGGAAACCACGGCCGTTCTTGACGGTCTGCTGGTCAGCGACGTTTTACTCAAGGTTGTTCGTGAAGCCACGGACAGGCATGTTGAAGCCGGAGGCCAGAGGCCGGGCCTTGCAGTCGTTCTGGTCGGTTCCGATCCGGCGTCGAAAATTTACGTCCGGGCCAAGCGGCGGGATTGTGAGAAAGCCGGCATCGTGACACGGGATTTTGACCTGCCGGCGGAAACCACGCAGGCCGAGTTATTGGCATTGATCAACAAACTGAACCGGGACGACGACGTCCATGGTGTGCTCGTGCAACTGCCACTGCCTCCGCAAATAGATGAGATTGCGATTACCAACTCCATCAGTTCCAGCAAAGACGTGGATGGTTTCCATGCGTTCAACGTCGGCCGCCTGGCTCTGCGTCAGCGGGGCCTGAGGCCATGCACGCCGCGCGGCATCATGACCCTGCTGCATTATTACGGCATAGATGCCAAAGGCTACAACTGCGTGATCGTCGGCGCTTCGAACATCGTCGGCCGTCCGATGGGCCTGGAAATGCTGATCCAGGGCGCAACGGTGACGACCTGCCATCGCTTTACGAGAAACCTGGAGCATTTTGTCAGGCAAGCTGAAATACTGATCGTCGCAGTGGGGCAGCGCGGCATTGTCGACACCGCTTGGATTTCTCCGGGCACTATCGTCATTGACGTCGGCATTAACCGCCTGGAAAACGGCAAACTGGTGGGTGACGTCGATTTTGCGCCGGCAGCAAGCAAAGCCTCCTGGATCACACCGGTGCCGGGCGGAGTCGGACCCATGACGCGGGCCACGCTAATGCAGAATACCGCCGAGGCTGCAGGCATTCATATTGACGAACCGCACCAGTCACCGGAGTTTCATTTCACGGAGCCCGATATCTGACGGATCCCGCGCCTCGGTAAAGCACCAATGATGGGCCCGGACTGGCATATCCGGGCCGCATCGGCCCCGGTTAGGCTGCTGTCGTTTCTCAGGGTCGCTCCAGTATCGCGCAAACACCCATGCCACCGGCAGTGCAGACGGAAATCAGTCCGCGTCCTGAGCCTTTCTCCTCCAGTATCTGGGCCAAGGTGGCCAGGATACGCGCACCGGTTGCCGCAAAGGGGTGACCCACCGCCAGGCTGCTGCCGTGAATATTCATCTTGTCCCGGTCGATACTTCCCAGCGGTTCGTTCAAGCCCAGCCGCTCACGGCAATAGTCTTCGGACTCCCAGGCTTTGAGCGTACACAGCACCTGCGCGGCAAAGGCTTCGTGGATTTCATAGAAATCGAAATCCTGCAATTTGAGACCCGTGCGTTGCAGCATCTCCGCGACAGCTATCGTCGGCGCCATCAAAAGACCTTCGTCATTGACGAAATCGACCGCGGCCGAACGTCCCGTTGTCAGGTAGGCCTGCACGGGAAGCTTGTGTTCAGCGGCCCATTCTTCCGAGCATAGCAGCACGGCTGCGGCTCCATCGGTCAATGAGGTGCTGTTGCCGGCGCTCAGGGTCGCCTTGGAACCCTTGTCGAACACGGTGCGCAATGTTGCCAGTTTCTCCAGGCTGGTATCGGCCCGCAGGTTGTTATCCCTGCTGACGCCGCTCCAGGGGGTGACCAGCTGGTCAAAAAAACCGTCTTCGTAAGCGGCAGCCGCTTTTTGATGGCTATTGAAAGCCAGCTGGTCCTGGTCTCCACGCTTGATATGCCACTCCTGCGCCATGCGCTCGCAATGTTGGCCCATGGACAGTCGGGTGCGCATTTCACCATTCGTGGGCGAAACCGGCTTGAGTTCACCGGGGCCGAAGCCTTTAAGTGCCGCCAGCCTTTGTTTCATGGTCCTGGCCTGGCTCAGGTTTATCATGCGGTGGGCAAACCTGTCACTGAAGACAATCGGCGCATCCGAGGTGGTGTCGGTGCCTGCGGCAATCCCGCTTTCAATCTGACCGATCGCGATCTTCGCTCCAATGTTCAGAGCTGCCTGCAAACTGGTGCCACAGGCCTGTTGCATCGTGATACCCGGAGTCAGCGGCGAAAGCCTGCTGGACAGCACGGCTTCGCGTGCCAGGTTGAAATCCCTTGAGTGCGTCATGACCGCACCGGCCATCACTTCATCGAGTTGTTCACCGGCCAGACTGAATCTTTCCACGACGCCATCGATGGCGGCCGACAACATATCGAGATTGCTCTTGTCCGCATACAGGGAGTTGGAGCGGCAGAATGGAATACGGCTACCGCCGACGATGGCTACTCTGCGTAGTGATTCAGTCATTGGTTTGCTCCTTTTGACTCAGGTAATGAAGGGGCCCGCCACGGAATGGCGCAAACCCGGTGCCAAAGATCATGCCAGCATCAAGGACATCCGCATCTTCAACGATGCCGTCGGCCAACGCGGACTCACAGGCGTCAAAATAGGGCTGCATCAGTGACTCGGTAATCTCCTCGAGCGCGTAGCTGCCGCTATCGGCGTCGGCCCGTTTGGGCTTGCCCTTCTCCCAGGTGTAAAAACCTTTGCCGGATTTCTTGCCGAGTTCCCCGGCGTCGACTTTTTCCTGCAACAGCGCTGCTTCTCTCTGGGTTGATTCGCCACCGAGCATCTCTACGACCTTCATACAGACATCCAGGCCTACGGTGTCAGCCAATTCAACCGGCCCCATGGGCATGCCAAATGATGTTGCTGCCTTGTCCAGCACTTCGATGGGGATATTGCGCTCAAGGTGCATGCTCATTGCCTTGGCCATGTAGCCGGCAAGCACCCGGTTGACAAGGAATCCCGGCGAGCTTTTGACCGGCAGTGGAAAGCGGTTGATCGCACTGCAGAATGC
>JABDPJ010000182.1 GCA_013042835.1 Lysobacterales bacterium | reverse complement strand
CGTAATATCCAGATTACCGGTGTAGCGGGTAAAGCCTGCCGTCGCCCTCGCGTAACGGCTGAATTCCCGGGAAATGGCAAATGCGCCGCTAAACTCATCCAGTTCAACCTCTGCAACCGCATCCCCTTCCTGGTCATAAAGATATAATGGGCGGCTGAAATAAGAAGCGCTGGGATGAAGGCTCCACCTGAGGCGATCATCCAGGGGTTTGAAATAATCAACAAAAATCCCCGGAGACTCTCCGACTTGCACCATGCCCCGGAACTCGGCTCCACGTTCATCGAGGTCAGTTTTCAGGTAAGCGCCGCGGAGGTTGACAGTCGTGCCGCGGGCGCTGAAGCTTAGGTCCAGGCCGGTTTCAATGAAATCAGTGCCGCGTTCATCCTGAAATACAGTAATTTCGATACCCTGTTGACCTTCCTGTTCAATGACGCTGTAGCGCGCCTGGCGAATAAATCCAAGGCCGTAGATCTGGCGGAGATCATGATTAAGTTGTTCGAGGTCCAGGCTTTCTCCCGGCTTGACTTTGACCATTTCCATAATGACATCGTCAGAAAAACGCGACTGGTTGTTCAATTGGACAAAGTGCACCTGAGGTGGCCCTTCGACGCAGCTATCGATTTGCCGGCGCCAGGCCTCGTACTCACTTTGTGAGAGTGAAAAGCGCCGCAACTGATTCTCAACGGCCTCAGCAGCGGCGTAGCCGAGCGGAATGGCTTCATCCAGCTTGGAAAAATCAGCTGAGCTGATCAGGTCACCAATCGCCGGTGAAACCAGGATGTCCTCGTTTTTCATCGCGTCAATCTGTATATCCGTATTATGGACGGTCAGAAGGCCGCTCATCTGGTAGATAATCGCGAGCGCGTTGGTCATCTCCTCTTCGCCGGCCAGCTTGGTTCCGACATCGACAGCGATAACAACTTCGGCTCCCATATCCTTGGCTACGTCCACAGGAAGGTTTCGCACCAGCCCACCGTCAACCAGCAAGGCGCCTTCACGCCGCACCGGATCAAACACACCGGGTACAGCCATGCTGGCCCGCATGGCCATGGACAATTCGCCTTCTCCGATGACGACCATGTCTCCGGAAATAATATCTGTCGCAATGGCACGAAAGGGAATGGGCAAATTGTTGAAATCCGAGGTGTTGACACGCTGGGATACTACCGACTCAAACATGAACACGATCTTTTGCCCCGAAACCACGCCCTTTGGAAGCAGGTCGCTGTCTTTGCCGATACCCAGCTTTGGTCCGAACAAGCCGAGGTTATCCTCGGTTTTCCGCCTGAATGGCAGGTCTTCGCGCTGTGTTTTGTCACTGAAAAGATCGTCCCAGTCAGCCTCCCTTACGACTCGGGCCAGTTCATCGGATTCCATGCCGGTGGCAAGCAGGCCGCCGACAATGGAACCCATGCTCGTGCCGGTAACGAAGTCGTAAGGAATACGCAATTCTTCAAGTTTTTTAAGAACACCGACGTGAGCGTAGCCACGCGCACCACCGCCGCCGAGAACAAGACCAATTTTAGGCCGGTCGACGACTTTGCTTTTTAAACATTGGCCCGCCGTAGCAGATTCGGGTATTGCAAGTAAAAAAGTGGACAAAATTAGTGCGGCTAACAGCGAGAAATTGGCGCGGAATGGTGAAAAATTCATCATGGAGCGACCTGCCTCGAAAGATTGCATGAAGTGTCAATGTTACACAAAAACCTCTATCATTACGCCCCGGCTCAAGGCTCTAGCAGGATATCATCTTGAATAACGTTTCTTACCTGTCCATTCTTCTTACTGTATCCATTGCCCTGTCGGGTAGTGGCACCGGTCACGCAGCCAGCAGCGCCGCAGTGAACACGGGTCCTGGGCTGGACAGGTTGACAAATTATCCGCGCATCGAGCACTTCGAACAGGGCAGTGTACAGGTGGATTTTCCAACGCTCGAATCGTGGCCTGATTTTCGTTTCCTCAAGGCCTGGTTACCAGTGGAGGTCAAGCTCGCCGGGGATGAACCATCCCGGATCGGTTCCGCGTATGTCCAGGCGCTTACCGACATTGATTTCGATCAGCGTACCGTCAGTATCTCAGAACTGACGGTGCTGGAAACCAGGTTCCCGGGTGAAAGTGTTCCGGCTCCTGTGAAAGCCCTGGTCGATATGGCCTTTGATGGCCGCGAAAGTATTGTGCCGCTCGATGTATTACTGCGTTTACTGCCGGACGACTTTGAGGTACCGCGGCGGGTTGGTGAGGTCTCCCGGTTGAATTTCAACCCGCCGGAAATCATCGTCTCGGAGTCTCCGCTTAAACTACTTTTTATCGACAAGGAGCCGGTCAAGGCCTCGCTGAAAGGGACGCAGCTTGAGTACGTCGTCAATACCAACTGGAATGTTTTTTATTATCGCCCGGACGCACAGTGGTATGTACTTAACGAAGGTACCTGGCAGCGAAATAATTTCCTCTCGGATGGTGACTGGGTAACTACCGACAAGCTTCCCGGGGATTTTAACCAATTGGCAGTCAACGAGCGGTGGAAGGACGTCAAGCAAGCCCTGCCTGCGAAAATACCAGCGGCCTCCCCCACGCCATTTGCCATTAGTTTGCAGGCGGCGGAATTGATCCTGCTGGACGGCGCACCGCGATTGAGTGCTATTGAAGAAACCGGCATCAGCTATGTGAGCAACACTGATAGTGATTTGTTCACTTTTTCGGGCCGCTGGTACTTTCTTGTTTCCGGCCGCTGGTTTGGAGCCGGTGAATTGAACGGGAAATGGCAGAACGTACCTGATTTGCCCGACGCGTTTTCCCAAATCCCGTCGGATCATGATAAGGGCCATGTGCTGTTCTCGGTACCGGGCACACGCCAGGCGAAACTGGCATTGATCGAAGCCGCATTGCCCCGCCGGGTTTCGGTTGCCAGGCATGTGGATATGGGCACGGAAGTTGTGTGGGTTGGCGAGCCCCGTTTTGAAGTCATTGATTCCACCGAGTTGCTACGCGGGCTCAACACACCTTTCCAGGTCATCAAACACAATAACTTTTATTACCTGTGCCATGAAGGCGCCTGGTATTTTTCCGAGACTCCCACCGGCCCCTGGAAGGTCGCTGAAAAGGTGCCCGATGAAATATATCGAATCCCGGCAACTGACCCTTTCTATAACGTGTCATTTGTCAGGCTCGATGAGAACCAGGCGGATGACTCGGACCATGTGAATTACGCGTATTCGAGCGGCTACCGCGGAACCTTCTCAACCAGGGTGAGCGTTGTCTATGGAACCGGTTGGAACTACCCGTCCCGTGTTTACTGGGATTCCAACAATGACCCGGTTTATTGGAATTATGGGCTCACCTACGGTTACAACACGGGCTATCACCCCGTCGGTGCCTACTATGGTGGTCGCGGAGGCTATTTCGGCCGCTGGGGTTATGGCGGTTGGGGTCCGTATGGCTATGGCGGCTGGGGCGGCTATTACCCACAGCGCACAACCGTGACAATTGAATCCCCGACAGTTAATTACAATCATGGCGACGCATCTGCCTGGGAAGGTCCTTTGCAAACCACACCCGGCGACCCCGCCAAGGCAGCGGAAACTTCCCTTGACAAATTTCTGCCGAAGAAAAAGGTGGATGGAACCGAGAAGTTTGAAAAAATCAGTGAGGAGGACGCCGCCCGGCCAGCCAGGCTTTCGGCCTCATCGCTCATGGTTGATGTTACGTTATCGTCCAACAGGTTTTCCGGCCCCCAGGGCGAGGTATACAAACGTGAAGGGGATGAATGGCAGCAATATAGCGGCGGTAATTGGGCCGCCATGGATGCCATGCAACAGCAGTATCGACAGGCTCCGCAGCCGCAGCGAAAAACCGAGGTGCAAAATAGTGGCAAGTGGATTCCGGCCCATAAGAAAACCCTGAGCCGGTCTGAGCTGGATCGCCAGGAACTGGCGCGCCTTGAAGGGATGGATAATTACGCCAAGTACCGGATGGAGAAGGAGTCCGGCAACTAGTGGTCACAAGCCGGGCCTCGATATGAAGCCCGGTACAAAGGGCAAATCCTTGACTTCATCATACAATGAATCAATGATGCCGTTGAAATAACACCCGGTGCCAAAGAGGCGATCAAGTATCAAGTTATGCGGACTCATTCAATATTCAGGAAAATGGCCCAGCTTGCATTCATTGCAACACTCTTGGCAGGTTGTGCTTCCGGACTGCGGATTCAAACGGACTATGATCATACGGCCGATTTCAGCCAGTACGAGACCTACAACTTTTTCAATCCCATGGGTATAGAGAGCCCCAACTACTCCAGTATTTACGGCGCGATTTTCCGTGATGCGATTGGCAAGGAAATGGCGAGCAGGGGCTACACTTTATCGGACAACCCCGATTTGTTGATTAACGTCTCCGGCCGTTTACAGGACAAGACCAGGGTCACAACCAAGCCATACGGAACCGGGGGGTATTATGGCTACCGGCGTGGCGCATATGGTGCCTGGGGTGGTTACGGCTATGGCTATGGCGATACCACGCAGGTGCGTAACTATACCGAAGGCACTATCAACGTTGACATTGTTGACCGTGAGCAAAAACGGATGATCTGGGAAGGTGTTGCGGTCGGGCGCGTAAACGAGAAAAGCAGCAACGAAAAGAAGCGGGCCAATATTTACGCTGGAATCAAGGAAATATTTGCGGCCTACCCATTTCGCGTCAGCCAGTAGTATTGAGAGTACTGACTGCCCTGCAGTTTCCGGAAATGCTCCCTCTTGCCGGGCTGCTCTGCATAAATAGCGGAGTCAGGAAAAGTCAGGCTGCCTGTGACCGGTGAAAACCGTAACGGTTTCCATAGATTCATCGCGTGACTATAGGTAAAATGCCGGACTTTTATCATTAAAGATCTCGCGGGTGTACTGCATGCGTTCAATTGTTATTGTTATATTCAACATTGGTCTGGTACTGACACTGTTACAGCCAGCTTCTGTCCAGGCTGAAGATCTGCAGTCAGATGAGGCGAACACTTCGTCTGCCAGTTCTTCTGCGGCAGCTGGATCAGAGAAAACAACTGACCAGATCGCCGAGGAGTTGACCAATCCGCTGGCGGTTTTCTATCGTCTGGATTACCAGCTTGAATACAGGACCTACCAGGGCAGCATCGAGGGAGCGGACGATCAGACGGCGATGATACACAGGTTTACACCGGTGTTCCCGTTCAGGCAGAAAAATGGCAAGGGATTTGTTTTCAGGTTTTCCCTGCCGTACTACGATGACCAGCCGGTTTACTGGACCGATCGTGGTAATCCTGAGTGGAAAATTCGCCTCGAAGATCCAACACTGAATGGACCAGGGGTCTGGGCGCCTACACACTCTCATACCGATGATGTTACGACGGATTTCGTTTACGGCGGGGTCAGCGATAACGGCCTGATCCTGATGTACGGTCTCGCAGGACACCTGCCTACTTCCTCGGATACTTCAAACGCCAGACAGCAGCTGATCATTGGCCCCCAATTGAATATCGGCAAGGTGACCGACTGGGGCGTTTATGGCGCCTTGATGTCTCACGTTTTCGACATTGCTGAAAAGCGGGACAAGGGCACACCGGACACAATGATGACCACGATCCAGGCCTATTTCAGCTACGGCCTGGGCAACGGCTGGCAACTGGTCTCCACCCCGGTGATCAGGTATGACTGGGAAGGGGACAGTGGCAACAAGTTATCCCTGCCGTTGGGTGGCGGCATTGCCAAGACCATGAAAATTGGCAGTATGCCCCTGAAGGTTTCTGCCGAAGTCCAGAAATACGTGGTCAGCACCGATCGCTTTGATTCTGACTGGTTCTTCAAGTTTACTCTCAGTCCGGTATTTCCGACCAAATATACACGAAACTAGGAGTTTGCCTGGCCTGTCTTCAGGCCCACACTGAATGATTGCTCCCGATATCTCCAGGCGTTTTACAACCGCTGTCATCCTGTTGAGCGCAGTTCTGTGGTTTGGATTGCTTGGTCAGCGTGAATTATTCGATCCCGACGAAGGCCGTTACGCAGGTATTCCAGCCGCCATGGTGGATACGGGTGACTGGCTGACGCCCAGGTTGAATGATTTCAAGTATTTTGAGAAGCCGGTGCTGCAGTATTGGGGCACGGCTGCCATTTTTTCAGTATTTGGCAAAAGCAATACCACCGCACGTTTATGGACCGCGCTGACGGGCTTTGCAACGGCCCTGTTTGCAATGCTGGTTGCGTTTCGCCTTTACGGGCAAAGGGCGGCGCTCTATACCTTTGGCCTGACCATCAGTTACCTGATGGTGGTGGCTTTTGGGCACTACCTGACGCTGGATATGGCGCTGAGTGCTTTCCTGGTGATGGGCATAGGCAGCCTGGTGATTGCGCACAGCGGTCAACCCGGCGAGAGCCAGACGAGAAACTGGATGCTGCTCGGTTGGGCCGCCCTGGCATTGGCCACCTTGACCAAGGGCCTGGTGGCGGTTGTACTGCCGGCAGCTACCGTCGTGGTATACAGCCTCTGGCAGCGCGACTGGCAATTATGGAAAGACCTGCATATTTTCAAGGGCCTGGTCTTATACCTGCTTATCACCGCGCCCTGGTTCATCATGGTTAGCATCGCCAACCCTGAATTTGCCGAATTCTTTTTTATCCATGAACACTTCAACCGCTATACCAGCGAGGTTCATAGCCGCGAAGGCCCGATTTATTATTTCGTTCCCTTCCTGTTACTGGGCGTTTTCCCCTGGGTGACGACGAGTTTACGCCCGGTTCTTAAACCGGCTTTTCGATGGGTGCCGGACAAGCCGGGGCAATTTGACCCTGAACGATTCATGTGGACTTTCGCTGTCGTGACCTTCTGCTTTTTTTCACTGGGTCAATCGAAATTGCCGGGATACATATTGCCGATTCTGCCTGTTATAGCCATTTTGGCCGGCAAGCAGATCAAGGAAACCGGCCGCATCAGGCCTGATCGGTGGGCGATGCTCATTCTGGGGCTTGTTTACCTGGTTGGTGCGTTTTTTGTCGAGCGACTCGCCAGTGGTCATTACCCCGCAGAACAATGGGCTTTGTACAAGCCCTGGCTCATTGGCAGTGGCACCCTGTTGCTGCTGGGTTTCCTGGCGCTGAGTGTGCGGAAATTCAGCGGTCGTATTGCTTTCGCAGGTGCTGTCCTGTTGTCACTTTCCGCTGCTCTGCTGGTGGTTTCCGGAGCCGGTTCACTGGCCGAAAGCCGTTCCAGCAAGGTCGTCGCTGATGTGATCATGGAGTCGCTGCCTGAAGACGCACCGGTATTCTCGTTTCAGTATTTCCCCGAGGCGGCAGTTTTTTACATGGGAAGGAATGTCACCACTGTAGAATACGAGGGTGAGATGGCGATGGGTATACGGCTGGAGCCTGAGAAACACATTAAATCGCAGGACGAATTTTTGACAATATGGCAAAATCTTGAGCAGGCGGCCGTGGTTGTCAAGTTGAACCGGCTGAAAAATCTCAAGGTCGAAGCACTGAACGGAAGGGTCGTCTACAAGGGCCCGAAAACAATGGTGATCATAAAATCATGACTCAATCACTTGGCCAAAGCATGACATGGGCAGCCTTTGCGCTGGTTATGACGGGCGTGCTTTTGAACGCGATTGCCCAGTTGGCGCTTAAAGCCAGCGTGAGTGATACCGGCATTATCAACCTCGATGTACATTCACTGCTTTCCTCCGCCGGCAGCCTCGCTACTAACCTGTGGTTGTGGCTGGGGCTGATCTGTTACGCCGTCAGCGTAGTGGTCTGGATACTCGCGCTCAGCCGTGTTGATGTGTCCATTGCCTATCCCATGTTGTCAGTCGGGTATATCCTGAATGCCGTGGCGGCTTCGTACCTGTTCGATGAACCACTCGGGATAGGCAAGGTGGTCGGAATTGGCGTCATCATCCTGGGTGTCTACATACTGGCCCGTTCATGAACATGTTGCCGTTTACCCGCCCGACACTGGACGAGGAAGAACTCGAAGCGGTTTCCGAGGTGCTCAAGTCCGGCTGGATCACCAGCGGACCCCGCGTCATAGAGCTGGAGAAAGAACTGGCCAGCTATGTTGGCGGCGGAGTCGACGTGCGTTTGTTCAATTCAGCAACGGCGGCCCTGGAGGCCATTCTCATCGCCAGGGATATTGGCCCGGGTGACGAGGTCATCGTACCCGCCATGAGTTTCGTTGCAACCGCGAATGTTGTTGTCAGAACCGGTGCAACTCCCGTTTTTGTCGATGTGGAACTCGAAAGCCGAAACATCACTGCGCAGGCGATCAGCGAGGCAATTACCCCCAGGACCCGCGCCGTCATGCCGGTGCATTTTGCCGGTGCGCCGGTCGATATGGACCCGATCCATGCACTTGCGGCCGAGCACGACCTGCTGGTGTTCGAAGATGCGGCGCAGGCCATTGGCACCCGCTACAAGGGCCGTCAAATTGGCTCATCGGGCAACCCGGTTGCCTTTAGTTTCCATCCCAACAAGAACATGACGACCATCGAGGGCGGTGCGGTAGCCTCGGATGACTCCGAATTGATCAAGCGGCTGGAATCCATCCGCTTTCACGGTATTTCACGCGATGAGAGTGGTGAGATGGGTGTCGAGGCCTGGGGTGGAAAAATGAACCTGCCCGATGTCAATGCCACCATTGGCCTGGCGCAACTGCGCAAACTTGACGGATTCAATGCCAGGCGGCGCAAGTTGGCGGAGCACTACTTTAAACGCATGCCATCCCATCCTGCGCTGGTACTGCCGGCGGACGCGCCGGGTCATAGCTGGCACATGTTCTGCGTCTGCCTGGATTTCCACTCCCTGGGTATGAGCCGCGAGGATGTTCTGGATACCTTCAAGGCCCGCGAAATCATGCTGGGTATGCATTACCCGGCGATACACCTGTTCAGTCTCTATCGCCGGCTCGGATATGGCCCGGGCAGTTTTCCCGTGGCTGAGCAAATTGGCGAGCAGACCTTTACCCTGCCCTTGTTTCCGGCCATGACCATCGCTGACGTTGACCGGGTAGCTTACGTATTTCAGCGCTTGCTGGCATGAACAATTGCTCTTCAGCGGCTGCGGGCGCCGTCGTTTTTGCCTATCACGATATCGGGGTGCGTTGCCTTGAAACCTTGCTCGAACTGGGTGTCGACGTCCGGTTGGTGGTAACCCACGAGGACAGCGCGTCAGAACAGATCTGGTTCGGCAGCGTCAGGGAGGTAGCGGATAAAAATTGTATTCCCGTCATCACGCCGGATGACGCCAATTCCGAATCCACTTTAGCCCGGGTTGCGCAAGTTGCACCTGGCTATGTTTTTTCCTTTTACTACCGCCAGATGCTCGGCCAACAATTGTTGGATATTCCCTCAAGCGGTGCTTTTAACCTGCACGGCTCGCTGCTGCCAAAGTACCGCGGCAGGGTGCCGGTTAACTGGGCCATCATTCATGGCGAAAAGGAAACCGGCGTGAGCCTGCACCGGATGGAAATCAAGCCCGACGCCGGCAGCCTGCTGGCGCAACGTGCCGTTCCCATCCTTAGAAATGACACGGCTTTTGATGTCTTTCAAAAACTCAAATGCGCAGCGGAAATCCTCCTGATGGAGACCGTTCCTGCCATGCTGGAAGGGCGTGTTTCCGAAGTGCCGCTGGAACTGAATATGGGCAGCTATTTCTCCGGCAGGAAACCGGAGGACGGGCGGATCGACTGGCGTCAGTCAGCTCTCGATATACACAACCTGGTAAGGGCCGTGGCGCCCCCCTTTCCCGGCGCATTTTTTGACATCGACAGGCACCGGGTAGATCTGCTGGGCAGCTATATCCGTGGTGAGCCAGCGCGCCACGACGGGCCCGCGATTTACGTTGAAGACGGACATTTCCAGGCTGACTGCAGCGACGGCTGCCGTTTCCTGATCACTAACCTGTGCATTGACGGTGAGCAGGTCGGGCCCGAAGGCTTTCAAGCCATTTTTGGCTCACGGCTGCTGCTTGATGGAGTTGCCGGCGAATGAAACAAGTGGTTCTCAAAGTCGATGTGGATACTTACCACGGTACGCTCCACGGAGTCCCGGCCCTGCTTGATCTGTTTGCGCGCTTCGACGTCAAGGCGACCTTCCTGTTCAGTGTCGGCCCGGATAACACCGGCAGGGCGATTCGCCGGATTTTCAGAAAGGGTTTCCTGCAAAAGGTAGGACGCACCTCGGTCGTCAGTCACTACGGCGTCAGCACGCTGATGAACGGTGTGCTCAAACCCGGACCACACATCGGCAAGCGGGCAGGGCATATCATGCGCCAGGTGGCGAGCGCGGGTCACGAAGTCGGTATTCATTGCTATGACCATGTCCGCTGGCAAGACTTTGTGGCGGCCAGGGACGCCGACTGGACCCGGCGTGAAATGGAAAAAGCGCTTGCGTCTTTTAAGCAGGCCCTGCGCACGTCACCAGAGACGATCGGAGCCGCGGGCTGGCAGCTCAATAGCCACGTCATCGGTTTCGAAGAGCAAATGGGCTTTGAGTATGCCAGTGACGTCCGCGGCCGCCAGCCTTTCCTGCCGATGATGGGTGGCAAGCGCTCCAGTTGTGTTCAGTTGCCCACGACACTGCCAACACTTGATGAAATCATTGGTTCAGATGGTATAGACTCGTTGAATTGCTGGAAAAGCATCCTGGAGAAAAGCCGGGATTCACTTCCCAATGGCCATGTTTACACCCTGCATGCAGAGTTGGAAGGTATGAAGCTGATGCCGGCCATGGAAAAGTTGCTCGAGCAATGGAGATTGTCCGGCTTCGAGTGTGTCACGCTCAGGCAGCTGTATGCATCACTGGACAAGTCAAGCTTGCCCGAGTGTGAAATAGAAATGGGTGAGTTGGAGGGCAGGTCAGGTTTGCTTGCTCTCCAGGCAGCATAGCCATTGCCGGCCGGAACGAATCGAACAGGAGTTTGGCCTTGAACACGGACATGGAAACTACCAGGCAGGGTCGAAGCGTCGAGCTGTCCATCCTGGTGCCCGTATTTAACGAAGAGGATGTTCTTGCGCTTCTGTTCGGGCGTTTGTACCCGGTGCTCGATGCGCTGGAACGGCCGTTCGAGGTTTTATTTGTCAACGATGGCAGCTCGGATCAATCCGGCAAGATACTGGCGCATCAGTTCGAGCAGAGGCCGGATGTGACGCGGGTCATTTCGCTCAGTTCCAATGCCGGCCAGCACGCCGCCCTGATTGCAGGCTTTCAACGCGCCAAAGGTGATTTCATAGTTACGCTTGATGCCGATTTGCAGAACCCCCCGGAGGAGATTCCGGCAGTGGTCGCGGAAATGGACAAGGGCTTCGATTATGTCGGCTCGATCAGGGCTTCAAGGCATGACAGGGCATGGCGGCACATCGCTTCACGCCTGATGAACGCGCTGCGCGAAAAGATCACCAATATCCGCATGACCGACCAGGGTTGTATGTTGAGGGGTTATAGCCGTGACATCGCGCTGGAAATCGCGGCATCCAACGAATCGCGAACCTTCATTCCAGCGTTGGCATACCTTTACGCCGCCAGGCCGACAGAGATCACGGTGGCTCATGAAGAACGCGCCGGCGGGCAATCCAAGTATTCCCTGTTCAAGCTGGTGCAACTCAACTTTGACCTGATCACCAGTTTTTCATCGGTGCCCCTGCAACTGATTTCGATTACCGGCATCGTTGTTTCAATCCTGTCGTTCCTGTTTGTTTGCTACCTTGCGTTTCGCCGGCTTTTTTACGGGCCCGAGGTCGAAGGCGTGTTCACCCTGTTCGGTATCACCATCTTCCTGATGGGACTGCTGCTGTTTTCAATGGGTATGCTGGGGGAATACATCGGGCGCATCAACGGCCTGGTGCGCCGGCGCAAACGTTTCCGTGTTGCGAGTGTGCTCGAGGCCGACGAAGGTGTAAAATCGCCTGTTGACGAGGCGGGTTCAGCGCCCGGCCCGGAATAGGCAAAACTCACCTTCGCGGTGTTGTTCCAAAAGCAACCAGGAAAACCATGAAAATTTTGATCCTTGGCGTTAACGGTTTTATCGGCCATCACCTGTCCAACAGGATTCTTGAAACCACGGATTGGGAAGTCTACGGCATGGACATGCGTTCGGACCGGTTGACCAATGAAATGCAGCATGATCGGTTTCATTTTTTTGAGGGTGACATCACCATTAACCGGGAGTGGATCGAATACCACATCAAGAAGTGCGACGTTATATTGCCGTTGGTCGCGATTGCCACGCCGGCGACTTATGTGACCAATCCATTGGGTGTGTTTGAGCTGGATTTCGAGGCCAACCTCACTATCGTCAGGGCCTGTGTGAAGTACAAAAAGCGGGTGGTTTTCCCATCCACCTCCGAAGTCTATGCGATGTGCGAAGACTCGGCATTTCACCCCTATGAATCCAACCTGGTACTGGGGCCGATCTCAAAACCCCGCTGGATCTATTCCTGCGCCAAGCAATTGATGGACCGGGTCATCGCGGCTTACGGCCAGCAGGAAGGCCTGAAGTACACCTTGTTCCGCCCGTTTAACTGGATCGGCAGCGGCCTTGACAGTCTGCACACACAGAAAGAGGGTAGTTCAAGGGTGGTAACGCAGTTTCTGGGCCACATTGCCCGGGGTGAAAATATCAAGCTGGTAGACGGCGGCCTGCAGAGGCGCAGTTTCACCGACGTTTCAGATGGAATATCAGCCCTGGTCAAAATCATAGAAAACCGCGATGGTATTGCCGACAGCAAGATTTACAACATCGGCAACCCGGCCAATGACCTTTCAATCAAGGAACTGGCATCGCTGATGCTGGAGATGTCGTTCAATTATCCCGAATATGAGCAACAGGCCCGCAATGTGAAAATAGTTGAAGTTAGTTCAGGCGCTTACTACGGAAAAGGCTACCAGGATATCAAGAGCCGTGTGCCGCATATTGCGAACACCTGTGAGGAACTGCAATGGGCCCCGGCCATTGGTGTCAAAGAAGCGCTCGCGAAAATTATGGATACCTACCGCAACGAGGTGGCCAGCGCCCGGGCACTGCTTGACCAGAATTAGATCGCGGAACATTTCTGGCTGATTTCAGCTACTTTGTAAACCACGAACGCATGCTGAAGGTGACCGCCGAGAAGCGGCCGCTGGAACTGATCCGGTAGCCCAGGCCAAGCTGGTGTATGTTGAATATCCAGAGTTTAAATGGCCCGTCGTGTAAACTCACCGCGAGCCCAAACTCCAGTTGATCGTCGATGGGGTCAAAGCTGCCGTCGGGCAGGTTGAAATGCAGTTCATTGCCCATGAATGAATACATCAGGCTCCAGTGCAGGTCGACGGGCTTGGAGTTGATCGTGAACTCGCTGAGAGGTTGCCGGAATTCAATACCGAGATCTGCGACCGCCAGGTGGTCTGACCTTCCATTGTCGGGGGTGAACCCTGCGTAGTACAGGCTGTTGAGTAACGACCACTCATTTTTACCGGCAGGAATCGTGTAGCGGCTTTTAACACCGGCATAATAAATCCAGGCGGACTCGCCACTTTCAAACTCGGTACCCCAGCCGAAGTTGGCGAAGGGCCTCAAGTACCACCTCGGGGTGATGGGAATTTCAAGCTCCACCCCTGGTACGAAACTGATCGTACCGAAATTGTCGTTTTCAATCAGGTCACCCAGGTCTGCGAGATCGTGCAGGCCGACACTAAGGGGGTACCTGATCTCTATGCCAATCCGCCTTTCCCCGGCATCGTCAATGAATGATTCACGCAAAGTCTGCCGTGGAGGTATTCTCAGCACGAAAACTGACCGGCTGTCCTTGATCCGGTACCAACCGGTTCCGAAAAATGAGGAATACGCCCAGTGAATGGGATCATAATCCGGCGAGGCTGTCGGCTGGGTTTGTGTTTCGCCCTTGACTGAAAAAACCACCATCACACAAAATATCGTTATGTGAACCGCCTTATTCATTTCACCGCCAACTCATTTGATCCAGTCGGTAATGGCGATCCCGACACCGATGCGATTCACCTTGCGGTCATAATCGATCAGGCTTTCACCATAGCCATAAAAATACTGCACATAAGCTTTCAAGTAAGGGTAATTGTAAACCGGTATGCTCCATCCCAGTTCGACCGCACCCCGGTCAAAGCCGCTTTCCAGTTGGTTTCTGAGCATCATGCTGTAAACATGGCCCTTGTGACTCAGGGCTGCCCGAAACTCACCATGTCCCAGGTAGTCAGTTATGTCGGGGTTGTCACTTTCTGTCTTGTCTTTAATCAGCCAGATCCAGGGTTTGAAACTGAGCACGAGCTTATCTTTTTCAAAAATAAAATGTGCGTACATGCGGTCCCAGCTGCGTGAAAGTACCCCGCCTTTGCCGTTGGATTGGTGCACCCAGCCAAGCGTGTTGACAACATTTGTCAAACCCAGCGCCTTCCAGTCATTGTCAAACTGCAGCCACACCTCCGGCTCATGGTTGGTCTCCCGGAAGGGCTCGGAATAATCCCGGTTGTACATCTGCCAGAATGAACGGTTGGTATAGGCACCGTAAATATCCATGCGGTCCCCGAACAGGTCGAGCGCGAGGGGCACCTTCAGACTTATCTGAAACTGCCCTTCGACCTTTTTGTTGAAGTAATCCGGATTATTCGACACTTGGCGATAAAGCGTCGCATCCCAGCCTTTGAAATTATAAGCTCCCAGTAAAAAATAATTGGGTTTGTGCGCAAGAATGCTGAATGGACTGGTTACCACTTTCCGGTCAGCCGCCATCCTGCTGCTGGCACTGCCGGTTGCGGGTGATGTTTTTACACCGGCGCCCGTTGCTGCACCCTCCGCTTCATCGTCTTTTTGAATACATTGCTGCCGGATTTCGCCGACCGTCATATCTGCCGGGCCGTTTTGCAGCAGGTCCAGCATGCATTGCTGGCTGATGCCTGGCTCTTCCGCCGCCACAACCGGGGAGCCGGGCGCGCAAACCAGAAAGATGGCTAACAACAAAGTGGACATGGTGGATGGAGCGAAACAGGTTTTTAACATCATATGAATCTTCGTTAGCAGAAAGCGAGGCTGGTAAGAAAGTCTGTCCCGGAAAGCGTGCGTCTCAAGGGTTCAACGGCGCCAGGCGAGAACCTGATTGTACCGTTTTTTGCTCCGCGATTTGTTGGCGAATGTCTTTCAACCGCTTCACCAGCCCGGTGCCCCGCCACGCCGTGCCGGGTTCTATAACGGCCTTTTGCAATGCCTCGAGTTCGTCCGCCAATGGCTCATCATTGATACTTTGGGCAAACGCACCGAGTGAGGCGGGTCTCGTCCCGCCCGACACCGGGGGCAGGTACGCCAGCCAGGCATGAATGGCCGCGTAGGCCTGGGCCGCGTCGTTGGCGCTGCATGCTTTTTGCACCCGGGAAAACGTGGATTTCTCGTCTTCAGGCGTTGTTGCAGATGTTTTTCGATTGAAAATGACCCAGGCCGAGACACACAGCAGACCTGCCAGGAGCACCCAAAACAACCAGTGACCCTGGTCTGAAGGTGGTCCGGAGCGTACTGCCGGACCGGTCTTGTCACCCTGGCTGGCCGGCGCGGGCACGTCAAAGCTAAGCCCCGGCACGATTCGTTGCTGCAACTCGTTCCTGACCGGGTCCCACCACTGGAAACGGATGCCTGGAATCTCGTATTTACCGGCCCGTTCGATCACCCAGATAATGCTGTCGGTGCGCACGCCGGTCAGGTCGCCGCGATTGGTTCGGTCACTGATTTCAGGTGCTTGCGGGTAGGCCGCCAGGCCCTCGGTGCGGAATACCGGTAACGACGGCAGCAACATCGCGGCCACATCAGCGGCGCTCCTGCTGACTGTCAACGTCAGCGCGTCGCCGCTCTGCATGGTGGCAGACTCTGGCTGCCACGAATGGTCAAGTTCAAATGCAGTGGTGGTAACAACCAGGTCACCACTATTGACGCCGGGCGGCAGCTTTACGTTCAGCTCAAGTGGCTCGCTTTGCAACTCAAAAGCCTTTGCTGCCGACCCAAACCCGGCAGCCGAAGTGAAACGGACATCAATGGGCGGAATTTCCAGTCTGCCCGCTTTCTGCGCATAGATCGCCAACGGGTAGCGGACCATTTGCCAGGTCTCACCATCGGCTTGCTCGGTCATCTTGATGGTCGTGGTATCGGTCTGCATCAGGAAAGCACCATCGACTTCCGGCAGGTTGAAATGAGTGTTGGAAAAACTGAACCCGGTGGTCTTCAGGTCCAGGTTCAGGGTAATCTGCTGCCCCGTCCAAAGCACCCCTTCATCACCGATACTGACCGAGACGCTGGCCCTGATGCCTTCATCCTGCGCGGCAGCAGCCAATGGGAACCATATAACGGCAAAGGCAATGAGGGCGAGCAGCAATCTATTCATTGCTTGACGCAGCCTCATCAGTAGCCGCCTCGTTGTCCCGGGTTGCGAGTTGGTAGTTGAACCTCGCGGCAAGAAAATCCGCCGGGCGCGTCTCGACCTTACGCAGCCACAAGGCCCGCATTGCCTCTTCACCCAGTTGCTGGTCTGCGGCGTCCATGACCTCTTCGCTCGATGATTTGTTGAATCGCCCGCCCTGGTCAAAAACGATCTCGTCGGCTTCTAACTGACCACCGGTACCGCCATAGTCATCCTCGGGTGGCGCCAGTGCCTGCTTGCGCAGAGTAGCAACTTGCAGGTTTTGTTCTGCCTCGGGCCAGCCGGGCCTCCTGGCAAGCGCGGATTGATAGGCCTCGATCGCGTCATCGTAGTTGCCCGACATAACAAGCGCGTTACCGCGATTGTAATCCGCTTTCGCGGTGCCGGAACGGCCAAAAACCGCAGCGGCTTTTTCAAAATCTCCGGCCAGGAAAAGTGCCGCACCAATTTTTTCCGGTGTCGTGAATTTGCCGGCCGCCTGCTCAAACTCGCCCCTGTCCATGAGTCGCTGACCCTGCTGATCGGCGGTCAACCACAAATCAAGCCACTCAAATGCCAATGCAACGGGCGTTTGCAGTAAAAGCACGGCAAGTGTCAGCAACCTGATACTCATTCTGCAGACACCGATCCGCCTTGACGGAAAAAAAACAACAGGATAAGCGCCAGGACTATCAGCAGGTAATAGCCTGAGTCCCGCCATTGCTGGCCCTCCTGTGAGGCAACCCGGCTTATACTGCGTTCAACTTTGGCGGACAGGCTTTCGACATCAGATTTGTCATTACTCACAACTGTCAGGCTACCGCCCATGGCGCGTGCGGCGAGGTTCAGTGAGTCCAGGTCAAGTGGCGGTGCGGGGTAACTGCCAGGCGGAGGAATGACCTCCGGTCCAGCCGCCATTGCCAGGATATGCACCTCTGTCTTGTCCTCCGTGTAGATGCGCTTCAACTCTTCTGACTGGGATACGTCCACGGCATCGGTGATCAAAACGATGGAACCGGGTACGCCTGCTTTTTTGAGCCTTTGGCTGGCCAGTGCAATCGCCTCGGCCGGCTCATCACCCTTAACGGGCATGATGTCCGGTTCCAGCGCAGCAGCAAAATTGTTGATGATGCCGGCGTCAGAGGTGAGTGGCATGACCAGGTGGGCGCTGCCGGCATAGGCAATCAGGCCGGTACGGATGTCCTGTTTGAGTGCCAGTAAATCATGGATCTTGATCACGCTGCGTTGAAGACGGTTGGGTTGAATGTCTGCGGCCTGCATCTGGGGCGTGACCTTAACGACGATGAACATGGCCGCCAGGTCTTCGCTGAATGGAGAGTCCTGCTTTTGCCAGCTCGGCCCGGCCAGTGCAAGGATGCCGACCAGCCAGCCGATACCGAGCAAATAAACCGGCCGCCAGCGACCCTCCTGGCCACCTTCGCGCATCAATAAATGCTCCAGCAGGTGAGGTTTGACGATTTTTCTCCAACTGCGCAGGGAATCATTGCGTTGATAGACCGACCAGATAAGAATGCCGGCGGGAATCAGCAGTAACAGCCAGGCCGGCCGCAGGAAGTGGAATTGTTGCAGGGGTGCCAGCAAGTCCATCAGCTTGCCTGTTCCGGTGCAGCGGCTTGATCCAGTTTGCGGCCGAAATAACGCAAACGGAGTTCAAGGTACATGATGTACAACAATGTCAACAGCATGCTGGCCGCGAGTGGCAGGTAATACAGGTCGGTTAATGGCCGGTAACTCTGGGTATCGACCTGTCGCGGGTTAATTTCATCGAGATAATCATAGATAGCCTCGAGTTCGACCCGGTCGTTGGCATGAAAATATCCGCCGCCGGTCGTGGTGGAGATTTTTTCAAGCGTTTTTTCATCCAGTGCCTGCTCGCCGGTTGAGGTCGGGTCACCGATAGCGATCGTGTGGACAACCACGCTGTTATCGCGGGCGATTTCCGCGGCCCGCTCCGGCGGAACCAGGCTGCCGGTATCGTTGCCATCGGTCAATACGATCAGCACCCGGTCTTCGACCTCGCTGCGCTCGAACTGGTTGATTGCCAGTCCCATGGCATCACCCAGCATGGTTCTCGGCCCCAGCATGCGGACCTGTGCTTCCTCAAGCAACTCGCGGACAACCTCGAGGTCATCGGTAAATGGAACCTGCACAAACGCTGCAGATCCAAACAGGATCAGGCCGACCCGGTCACCGTCGCGACGCGCGAAAAACGCATCCAGAACCTGTTTGACCGCACTGAGCCTGTCCACGATATTGCCTTCGCTATCCGTGAAGTCCTGAGCTTCCATCGACCCGGACAGGTCTACTGCGACCATCAGGTCACGCATGGGCAACTCCTTGATAACCGGATCTTCCAGCCATTGCGGCCGGGCCAAAGCGACGACTACCAGCAACCAGGCCAGGCTCAACACCAGCCATTGCGAAACAGGTCGCCTGGCCACTGTTTTTGCGCTTCCCGGTTGAATGCCGGCCAGTTGCGAAAGCTGTTGCATAAAAGGCACGCGTACTGCAGCCTTGCGCTCATGGTGGGCAGGTAACCATCTGCGCAGCAGCCAGGGTAGTGGTATCAGCATTAATAACCAGGTGTGTGAAAAGGTCAGCATTGGCTCAAACTTCCTGCCTGCCTTTCATACCTGCAGCGGGTTGGTGCTGCCTCAGCCAGCGGCCGCTGACATTCAGCAGGCTGCCTACCGAACCGGAATCGAGCTTGTTCAAATCGCCGCCGGAATAGGAAATACGTTCCAGCGTAGCGCTGATAGACTCGGTAAATAGTGGAGTTTTCAGCGTTCCGTTCAAAAACCTGTGCCAGTCTTCGCCACTCAATGAGGCAACCTCGCTGCGCGGGTAGGCCGTTAGCGCCGTGCGCTTGAGAAGGCCAGGAATTTGCCTCAGGTAGCGCTCCCGTTTTGACTCAAGTTCAAGGCCCTTTGTGATCTCGGCAAGCTCATGCAGTGCCGCACGCCGGTAGCGGTTCTGATTCCAACGCTTGATTGACCTGTAAGAAAACCAGGCAATAACAAGGGCCAGCAAGCCCAGCAGAACATACCAGCCACTTGCCAGCGGCCACCAGCTGGCGGGCGCTGGCAGCACGATGTCATTGAGATTTTGCAGGCTGGCGGGATCGGGTGAATTCATGCTGTTCCAGTTAATATCGTTTGGCTGCCAGGTGATGGCCGAAAGCCTCGCGCATCTGCTCCGCGACCGGACTGCCGGTATGCAGGGACAACACCGGGATGGCAAGCCGTCGCGAGGCCGATTGCATACGTTGCAGTTTCTGCTCAAACACGTTCTGAAAACCGGAGCGTAATTTTCTGTTGGAAGTATCCGTTTCGAGTTGTCCTTTGTCATCGGCGAACCGCAAACGACCGGCGGCAGGCATTTCCTTCTCAAGCGGGTCGTAGATGAAAGCCGCCAGTACGTCGTTGTGTTCTGAAAGTCGGGTAATGTATTTCCGCGACTCGTCATCAAGGCCGTCTGCATCCGTGATCAGGCAGACCAGGCAGTCATGTCTGGCCAGCTGGGAAATTTGCTTCAGAACCTCATTCAGCTTGCCGGGAGCGGGTCTCAGTTCCGCGTTGGCACTGAGTGACTGGTTCTTCTCCACCACCTGCTTGAGAATCTGCATGACCCGTTCACGGCTGCGATGCGGAGGTATGACTGAAATGTCCGTATCGTTGAAAACAAGCGCGCCAACGCGGTCCCCGACGCTGAGCACCCGCCAGGCCGATATGGCCGCCACCTGTGCGGCCACCACGGATTTCATTTGTTGCTGACTGCCGAAAAACATGCCGACGCGCTGATCGACGAGCAACCATACAGCGCGGTCTTTCTCTTCCGTGTAAACGCGCACATAAGGTGTGCGTGTGCGGGCGGTGACTTTCCAGTCGATATTGCGCGTGTCATCACCGGGCAGGTAGTCACGCAGTTCTTCAAAATTAAGGCCGCGTCCGCGAAGTTTTGACGTGTGACGGCCACTCAAGACACTATGCACGGGTTGCCTGGGCAGAAAACTGAAACCGGAGGACTTGTGTTGCAGCCTGATCAACTCGTCCAGGTGCACGTAAACGCCGGCATGCCGGTTATTCTTAGCTATTGATTGTGCTTTCTTGATCATCGGCTGAACGCCCTGTCAATTCTCTTCAAATCTACGCTACCGCAACCAGCTTGAGAATTTCATCAATGACATCGTTGCTGGAAACAGCATCGGCATTGGCTTCGTAACTCAGTGCGATCCGGTGGCGCAAAACACCATGAACGACAGCCCGGACATCGTCCGGCAATACGTGGTCCCTGCCATTGAGCCAGGCGTGGACACGGGCACATTTGTCGAGCCCGATGGCGCCGCGGGGGCTGGCGCCAATGCGAATCCAGCTAGCCAGTTTTTCGTCATAGCGCTCGGGAAAACGGGTGGCAAATACCAGGTCCACGATGTAGCTTTCGATCACTTCCGAGACTTTCACCTGGTTGATTTCCCGGCGGGCGTCAAAAACGACCTGTTGCACAACGGGTGCGTGGTCATCGTGGGTTGGGGATGTCCCTTCTTCACCACGAACCAGCCTGATGACTTTCGCTTCGCCCTCTTCGGTGCCGTAATCGATATAAACGTGCAGAAGGAACCGGTCCATTTGCGCCTCGGGCAACGGATAGGTGCCTTCCTGTTCAATGGGGTTCTGCGTGGCCATCACGATGAACAATTCCGGCATTTTATGTGTCTTGCCTGATACGGTGACCTGCCGTTCCTCCATGGCTTCCAGCAGGGCGGCCTGGACCTTCGCAGGTGCACGGTTGATCTCATCAGCCAGCACGATATTGGCAAATATCGGCCCTTCTTCAAAACGGAAGGTGGGCTGGCCTGACTCCGTATACAGGACCTCGCTGCCGGTGATGTCAGAAGGCAGCAGATCGGGTGTGAACTGGATACGTGAGAAATCCGCATCCATGTTGCTCGCGAGGCTTTTGACAGAACGGGTTTTGGCCAGGCCTGGCAAGCCTTCCATCAAGATGTTGCCATTGGCCAGCAGGCCGATAAGCAATTGTTCGATGACGGCCTCCTGGCCGATGACAGATTCAGCCATGCGGGCCTTGAGTTGATGGATGGAATCAAGTGAGGTCATAAGTAACATCTCATTAAAGTTTGATAAATAACAGTCGGGCAGCTAATTCGATATGCATTTTGTGCTTACTTTACAAGAACAGTAAAGAACATTAAAAGAGGTTATAGCTTACGCAATCTTCCGTCAGCAAAACCGCAAAATTGATATCCAAGGTTTCAACCCGGTCGTGATACTAAAACATGAATGGCGCGTGATTCATGTCGCAGCACATTTACGGGACAGATATTAACATTTTGATTGCCTGTGAAGAAAGCTTGTAAGCTGAAGTAAGGGTAATTACCCTTGAGAAGATTACTCTTAATCAAGCAACCTTCAAGGTGAAAACAAATGATCAACTTCTTTAAGTCCGCGCTGGTCAACGGCCTGGTGATATTGTTACCTGTCGTGCTGGTTTTTCTGGCAATCAGGGAAATATTTGAGATGTTGGTCGGTATTGCGACACCGATCGCGGATCTTTTTCCCGCGGGCACCTTTGATCACATCAGGGAAACAGAAATCATTGCAATCCTGCTGAT
>JABDPJ010000179.1 GCA_013042835.1 Lysobacterales bacterium | reverse complement strand
GCTTGGGAAAACCGTCGGTCAGGTATATCTCCTCTGAAGCTGGAAACGTCACCAGGGCCTCGTAGTTTTCGGCAATCATTGCGGCCAGCACCGGTGATACCGGAACACCCCGTTCAGCGTGATCAATCGCCGGCTGTATGACCTCCGACCGGCTCATGGTCCCGTAATTCTCCAAAGCGATCAGCAAACCGGCAACCTCCCCCGGCACGGCGACAGATCTGCCGCCGATGACGACCGGGTTGAAACCCCTGTCATCGGGTTTCACCTTGCCGTTTTCATCCAGTTCAAACATGTCGCCGGTGGCCGCCGCCGGCGCTTTCCCGCGTGAATCTATGAAGATTACCGTGCCGCTCTCGGCCAGCCAGATCAGCATGAACCCGCCGCCACCGATACCTGAGGCATTCGGTTCCACTACCCCCAATGCAAATCCCACGGCAACCGCTGCATCCACGGCATTGCCGCCCGCCTTCAGAATATCGACACCTACCTGGGACGCCTGCGGCTTTGCCGCTGCAACCATTCCGTGCCTGCCAATGGCATCGCGGCCACTTTCACTGACGTCGACCGTTGCACAACCGGCGAAAAACAGCAGGGTTGAAGTGAGCCAAAGGCTGGCTTTAAAACGACGGAGATAACTGATCATGACAACATATCCTCACACACCATATTTGATAATAACTGATTAGCGCGCCAGTGACGTGGCGAGCGCCAGGGGCAGGCCGGCAATATTGCCGCAGCCAAACATCCTGTCACCTGGCCGGAGCAGGCGCAGCAGCTTTTCCTTGCTTCTGATTTTTCTGTAGCTTGCGTTACCGATCCTCAGCCCGGGCTTGTCACCAATAATCAGGACCTCGCGCCATTCCGGGCTTTCCAGCCATTGCGCAAAGCTCTCGAAGCGGCCGGGGCGGTCCCGCCGGTGGTTGTAAACCAGGCGGGTGGCTTCCCTGGTCCAATTCAACGACTCGAAAAGGGTCCGGGTACTGACGATGTCGTTGGCGGAAAAGGCCATGGCCAACTCAGCATCGCCAACACTGGCGACGTGAAAATCATAGCTGTCCCGAGACAGTTTTGACATCGTTTCCAATGCCGGGGCCACCGCCAACCCGAGGCGTCTGACCGCTTCGAGCGCCAGGCCCAGGTTGACCGCCTGGTAATGCTGACCATCAAGATCGGCGGCTTTGGCAAATTGAATAGTGCAGGATCTTTGTTTCAGCAAGCGCAGCAGGTGCTCGTCGTTAGCCAGGCAGGCCGGCAGCAGCACCCGGCCTTTGCGGGGTACGCCTCGTACCAGCACCTCGGCCGCAGATGCCTCATCGGGACCCCACACTTCCTGGTGATCTGCCAGGGTATTACTCAGTATCGTCAGTTCGGGCCGCAGCCATTGGCCCGCCAGGTTCTGAAGCTCAGGGGTGATGGCGCTATTTTCCATCACAATGGCAGCGGCCGTTTTGGGAAGCTGCCTCAACCACCAGCGCATTTCTTCGACATGCGCACCGCTGGAACGCAGGATGGGCCTGGTGCCCTGCGGGCCCATCTCACGCGGAACGACCCCGGTGATGCGGGAGTGGGTGTGCAGGCCGGCGCCTTGCAGGGCTGCATGCAGCAACCGTACGATTGTGCTCTTGCCGCGACTTCCGGTTACCAGGACACGCCTGGCGGCATCGGGATTTGCTCTAGCCATCGGCATTCATCACCCCCGCGCCAGTCTCACCTAATCTGACAGGAACGCGCCAACACCGAGGTCGGACAATTCCTGGTAAGCCGGCAGGCCCTCCACGGTCACGCCCTTGCCTTCGCGCACAAATTCAAGGTTGTCGGCCAGCAGCCTGACCGTGGTGACATGCCGGGCGACACGTTCCTCGAAGCGCTTGTCGAAGGACTCCCACGGCACGTACAGGCGTCCCAGCCCGGCCGCCTTCTCATACGCCTTGTCCTCGCCGGTCAGTATGAGCGCCTCGTCGGTCCTGCCCCGGAAACGCCCGGCGCTGGCATTGCAGGTTTCCAGCAATACCGCCAGCACATCCGCGTTGTCACCCCACTCGCGGTGGTTCAGGCCGCGCAGGTTTTTAGGCGAGGGCTCGAGTCGGATCGGCACGCCTTCAAACTCAAGCTCCATCGTGACCATTGCCGCCAGTTCCATCGCCCGTTCATGCGCCACCAGCGCGTCCACCACCGGGTATTCCGGCGAAGCTTCATGCAAGTCGATGGCCAGGTCGACTTTTTCCTGCTTGATTAATTCCATGAAACCATAAGCCAGGCGCTCGGTGGCGCCGCCATCGGCAACACCTGGATGGGCGCGGTTCAGGTTACTGCGTTCAATACCCGCCATGGTCTGGCCGGACTCGGGATGTATGTAAATATCCGGATTGGGCCATTCGTTTACCGGGTTGGTGATGCGCGCGCCGTAACGAAAGGCCCGGGTGACGCCGTTCGGTGTTCTGAAACTGAAGGTTTGGGGGTGCGCGTCCTGGGGAAACGTATGCGTGCGCGCCATCGGATTGGCGTATGGCGCAATCATCAAACGGCCACGTTTAACATCCGCCTGTTCCAGCATCACCACGGCGGCGATCACCCCGGCAGGCTCGTTGGCGTGCGTGCCACCGAGGATCAGGACGGTGCCGCCCGGCTCAGCGCCTTCCTGGACATAAATGTCCGTGTCTGCCGGCGTCCCTGCCAGGCCTTCGAACCAGTCGCTCAGGCGTTTATGTTCAAACCCGGCGTGGGGCACCACGCGGTCGATATCCGGGCCTGGCTCACGCATTTTCATATAACTCAGTCCGCTGACCGCAGTGATGGCGATGGCCGCCACGAGCATGAGGCTTGCAGTAAACCTTGAACCAAGATATCTCTTTTCAAACATCTGTCAGTGCCTATTTGATCATCAACACGCGCAGCAGCAATGGCACCAGCACCATGGCTGCGACCCATTGCTCACGCAGGGATTTTTCCCGGTAGAGGCTGCGCAGCACCAGGATGACCATAAACAGGCAAATTGCCCAATATATCCAGGTCAGTATCATCGTTTTTTCCTCCTCATAGCCAGTTGGCGCCCAGGATAATCATGATTCCCCAGATGGCCGTCACCACGGCCGGAAGCAGGCACACCTTGAGGACTGAAAAGTAATTTTTTACCCCGACGACCTGGGCGGCGAATAAACCGGCCAGTGCCGTTGGTGGCATCAGGTCACCCAGTCCCGCAATCAGGCTAAGCGCTGCTCCGACGACGATTTCATCCCGCCCCAGCAGGGCCAGCAGGAAAGGCACGCCCAGCACCGTGGCCGAACCGTAAGCCGACACGGCGCCGAACAACGGCAGCGATGTGGCGATGCCCACGTACAGCAACCAGGCTGGCAGGGCCAATGCAGAGACCACGAAAAAGCCACGCACTCCGGTCATTGTCATTATCTGGATGAACATGCCCACACCGACGAGGATGCCGGCAACAGGCAGCGCCGCCTGGATTGCCTCGGTCGCCGCCTCGAAGGGTTTCCAGTCACGGCCCACCAATAAGCCGCTGGCAGCCGCCAGCAGGAAGGCCAGCGGCATACCCAGCGAAGGTGCGTACTGCGGAAACAGGCGTTCGCCGCCGAGCAGTACCACCAGCACGAAAAACGGCAGCATCAGCCGGACAGTCAGTGGCACGCGTGACATGCGGGTCAGCTCTTCCTCCAACTCGCTGTCGTCCGTGCCCGGACCAACTTCCGCTGCATGCTGCTTCAGGGATGGAAAAATCAGCAGCATACCGGTGAATATTGCCAGCGGAACGGTGCAAATCAGTAACGGGATACCGAACCCCACATAAGGCATGTCGATACCGCCGCCGATAATCATGGCCGGGATATTGATCGGTGGCGCGATCATGCCGTAGATTGCCGCCAGCGCGATTGCCGCAGCAGCTTTAACCGGTGGCACGCCCAGCTTGAGCAGGGTCGGTGTAACGATGGCGCCTGCTGTAAGAACCGCTGCCGATGAAGAGCCCGTTATCATGCCGGGTATCATCAACAGTACGGTAATGCCCATTGTCAACCTGAAAGGCAACACCCGGAACTTGCGGATCATCCAGGCCGCCACGGATTCCATCAGGCCAATATGTTGCACGGTCTTCATGAAAATCATGGCGCAAAATATGATCAGGATGGTATCCAGGTAACCGAATGAACCCTCGATCAGGTGATCAATCGGAACACCGTTACCGGATACCAGTGCGCCAATGATCGCCGCAATTGCCAACGCCACTGCGATCGGCTGTTTGAAAGCAAACGAGGCAACGGCGAAAACACCCACCATGACAATCGTGTAAAAACCTTCCGGCCAGAACCATTCCATTGTCGCGGGCTTCTCCTGTCTTGAGACCTATCGAACTAATTTAAGAACCTGCCGATACTGCCGGCAAGCAGATCCTGGTATTCCGGCAGACCCTCGATGATCAACGCCTCGCCATGATAGTCAGCATAGGCATCAGCAAGGTTCTTGAACAACCGCAGGTGAAGTCCGACCCGGTGCGTCAGGGGATACTTGGGATCGTTGACGACATCGCCGTCGCTGCGCCAGCGGTCCTGGCCCGGGTTGGGGCTCTCGCTGAGAAACGACAGGCAATCCGTGGCGTTGCCGATTTCCAGGTGGCTTAACCCGCGATATTTGGTATTCGACTCCTCGAGCTTCATGCTGACCTCGATATCCTCCTCCAGCGCGAGCAAGGCGAAGGCGGCAATTTCAATTCCACGGGGGTGTGAGACCAGGGTGTAAGCCAGCCGCCTGTTGCCACCGGGTCGGTAATCGCCGTCTGTCTGCACTTTTCGCTCCGGTGTATCAGCCTCGTGCATATCAAGGCTGATATCCACCTGTTCTTCTTTGATCAATGCAATGATCGCGTACGTCACCTGTTCGGTGCGTGTGCCTTCGGGATCGCCCGGATACGTGCGGTTCAGATTGCGTGATTCGGCGCCGTTTTTCAGCACGTAGCCGGCGGGGTTTTCATAGTCGTCCGGATCTGCCTGTCCCTGGTCCGCGGGATCGGTCCTGCGGTCACCATAAGGCAGGAAACGCTTACCCGAGCGTGACTGGATCGCATGCTGACGCTTGATTCCATTGCGCGTATCCCGCATCGAAATAGCGCTACGGTTGGCATAGGGAATGACGATGAGTTTGCCCTGCCTGACCACGCTGTTTTCCACCATGACCAGGGCGGCAACACTTCCTGCCAATTCGTTGCCGTGAGTCCCGCCGAGCAACAGGCCCGTTGCACCCGGTTGGCCACTGTCGAGGATAAAGACATCCGTGTCCAGGTTGGTTCCTTTGAGCGGGGCAAAATAATCCGACAGTTTGCGCTGTTCGGTCACGCCCTCTCCCGGTCGGATGTCCGGGGTAAAATTCTTGCCCCAGGCTGCAACAGTCAACATTAGCAATACCACTGCCAGGCCTGTGAAACCGCTTGCTCGCGCGATGCTGAATCTCATCTGAAATTATTTCCTCGCCTGCTTTTCGGGTGCGGCAGCGCCGCCATTGCGCCTGATGGAACCCACGCCGGTCATAACACCGTCCTTAATTGCAATCGCGTTAGGCCCACCAAAGTAGAGGTCGGGGTGATCGTACCGCTTTACTTTGTGACCAAGCTGTTCCAGCAAATCGACAGTTTTCTGTGGAAAATCGTCTTCCAACTGGATTTCCCTGTAAGCATCGTAGCCGGTGAACTTGGGTGTTCTGATCGCCAGCTCCAGGTTCATGTCAAAGTCGATCAGGTTGACAAGGATCTCGATGACGGTTGAGCCGATGCGGCCTGCGCCCGGCGAGCCCAGCACCCAGCGCACCTTGCCATCCTGTTTCACAACCAGCGGGGCAATGGTGGTCCGGGGCCGCCGGCCCGGCTCCAGGTTGATCGGGCTGCCTTCAACCGGCACACCCTTGAAATTGCCAAGTTCATTGTTAAGAAAATAGCCGTCCACCATGTTGCCTGTGCCAAAAAAACTGGAAATCGTCTGCGTCCAGGCAACGGCGTTGCCGGCCTTGTCTACGACCGAAAAATGCGTGGTCGAGGGTGGCGCGTCCTGGGTAGTCCCCTCAATGACCGCCTTTCGGCGGGTTTCGAGCATGACATCAACGTAGCTTTCCCCGTTTTCATACGGGCCCGGGTCACCGACCCTTTCCGTGTGCCAGGTTTCGGGGTCGGATGCCCTCGAAAGGTCGATCTGCATCATGCGCTGGCGCGCGTAATCCTTGCTAATATAGCCCTTTTCAGGGATGTAACCATTGGTTTCGGGGTCACCCAGCCAGCGCCGTTGATCCAGCGAAGTGAGAATCATGGCCTCCTGCATGATATGGATCGCCAGGGGGTCAGCCCAGTTCATGATGGCAAGGTTAAAGTGTTCGAGGATATTCAGGGTAGCCAGGACCCGCGGTCCACCGACCGGACTGCCGGGAACGTAAAGTTCATAGCCACGGTATGTTCCCTTGATCGGCGTTTTTGCCAGGGCGCGGTAATTCTGCAGGTCTGATTTCCGGGCCCAGCCATCATTCTCCCGCATAAAGCGGTCGAGATTGTCCGCCAGTTCGCCGTGATAGTACGCAGCAACACCCTTTTTAGCCATGACCTTCAAGGTCCGGGCGAGAGCCGGATTGCGAAAGGTTTCTCCCGCCGTCCAGGGCATACCGTCGTTGAGGAATTCAGGCGCATTTTTGAACAGGATTTCCCAGCGGTCCATGTTTACGCTGGAAAACGTGTCGTTGATCTCAAAACCCTGCTCGGCCAGCCGGATGGCCGGCGCCGCCAGGTCTTGCAACGGCAGACTCGCCAGTTCCAGCGCCTTGCCAATTCCTGCTGGCACCCCGGCCACGCAGTAACCCTTGGGTGTATAGCGCACGTCCCTGAGCTTGCCTGCCTTTTCCAGGTTGTCATAGGTCGCCAGGGCCGGTGCGGTGCTGCGAAAATCAATGGCAAGTTCGCGCCCGTCCTGCATGACAGCCACCATGTAGCCCTCACCGCCGAGACCCGAGGCATAGGGCTCGACAACACCGAGAGCCAGGCTAACGGCGATCGCGGCATCCACGGCATTGCCGCCCTTCTCCAGGATTTCAGCACCGGCCGTTGCTGCCAGTGGATGGGCTGCCGTCACCATGCCTTCGGTTGACTGCAGCGTTGGTGCGAGCCTGACGGCATGTACCGCAGGACTCAATGCCAGCCAGCAGATACCGATAATGATCAGGCAGGATCTAAGTTTCATGGACAATACTCCCGCAACGCAATTCGATTAGGCGGGTCAACCGGCTGGCCTTATTGGAGGACACCCCATTCTGTCAGCACCTGCTGCAAGGGCTCGCTGGTTCCCCGGACAGACGGAGCGATCAACATTTGCAACTCCTTCCCTTCCACCAGGCCGGTGAACAGACCATCGTAATCGCCGCCTTCAACCACGATCAGCGCATCGGCCATGGGAACGGACTCGACGATAAATACATCAGTCAGCGTACCCCGGCGACCTTTGCCACCGATGTGCATCACCAGCACCTTCATACCTTTGGCCCCAGCAGCCGCGGCTAGCGTTTTCATACGCTCGATTTCAGCATCCTTGTCGATGCCGGCTTCTCCCAGCCCCTTGGAGCTGCCCGCCACTACAGTAATGAGAACTTTCTCATCCTGCAGTTCATCGGCCTGCAGGAGTTTTTCCAGGCGGCCGTCAATCCCCAGTTTCTTCAGGACAACCCTGACCATCATGGCGTCCGGACTTTGCCCGAACGGAGTCAACACAACATCTGCCGCCAACGCGGTTCCGCTGAAAATCGATAGCAAAGCTATGCTTAATATCATTCTGAATATTTGGTTTTTCATGCTTCTTCCTTTCCTGGTTAATGCCCGGAGAATGTGCTGCTGATCAGTCCTTTTTCAACGCTTTCCAGCTTTTTATCTCTCGCAGGCGCAGCCGACTTTTGACTCAGGTTAAAAGCCTTTTCGGCGACATATTTGGTTTTTGCATAACTACGGAGATAAGAACTTGCATGGGAAACTCCGCATGGAGGTTTGAAAACCTGCGCCCAGGTGGGCGCAGGTTCCTGTTATTAAAACACCATGACCGGGAGAAGCCTTCCGGTCAGATTCTCAAGTGCCTCAGAAACCCATCCTGAGGTCAAGGTAGAAATAACGTCCCAAATCACGATGTGCATCCGCGAAATAACCAAAGTAACGGTCGGCCAATGGCGCCCGTTCATCGGTGAAATTATTGATGCCCAAACGGAACCTTGAGTCACTACCCCAAAGATCAACGTTATAATCAAAACTTACGTTGAAGGTCGTCATGGACGGGATCCGCCACTTCTGACCATCCCTTTCACCCAGTGACGTCTGGATGAAGCTGCTCAGGTAGTAAGCCGTGAGATTAACGCCCCAGTCGCCTTTTCTCCAGCGCAGGCTGGAATTGTATTTGGTCGTCTGGTTGCCATCCTGTCGCAGCAGGTCGTCAAACCCACGTGGTGCCGGGAAAGTAGAGGGAAACACGCCCGATTCGGAGGCATCGATCAGCACCTGGGTTGCCGGACCGGCCTGTTGCTCATACTTTTCATAGAAGCTGCCACGCAGACTGAAATCCCATGCACCCCAACTGTTGTCAAATGAGTAGAATAATCCGATGTCATAACCTTCCACGATCCTGGTGTCGAGGTTGGCGTACTTGTCCTCGACATATTCCATTTGCCCAACCGGACAAATACCGGCAGCTTCGTAGAATGGGATGTCTTCAGGATCAAGCGTCAGGTAACCAACCGCCGGGTCACCGACAAAACCGGCACAACCGCTCAAGCCGTTTTCAATACGCAATAAGGCATCAAGCAGCGAATGGTTCACTTCACCAAACAAACCGATGGTGTCTTTCTTCTTGATGCGCCAGTAATCTAACGTAAACATCATGCCTTCGGTCGGTTCCAATACAAATCCAATGGAAGTATTGGTTGATTTTTCCGGCTTGAGTTCCTTGGAACCCGAGGCACGGCGCTGAACACCGCCATTGCAGACCAACTCATCCTCAGCAGCGTCAAAGTCCGGATCGTCAGGATCAAGGCCTGCTTCCCACACATCAACCGCGTACTGGCAACTGTAATTGCGGACCGTGTTGGTGCGCACCACCAGTTCCTCGTTGATCGTGATCAGGTTTGGCGCACGAAAGGCCTCGGACCATGAACCGCGGATCAGCAGTGGTTCGAATATACGCCAGCCAAACGCGAGTTTACCCACCGTTGTGCTGTCGAAATCCGACGCGTTCTCGTAACGAAGCGCGGCTTGCACGTCGAAGTTTTCAAACACGGGTACCGCAAATTCCACGAAAAGTGATGTGGTATTCCGGCTACCACTGCTGTCCGACGACGGACTGGAATTGATCACGTCGGAAATAAAAGGAAAGGTATCGCCATCAACATCGGTGAAGGCTATGGTGCCATCCAGCCTGTCGTCACGGTCATCTTTGAATGACTCTTTGCGATATTCGGCACCAAACAATACCCCGACCGGGCCCGCCGGCAGGTTGAACAACTCTGCCTTGCTCAGCTTGAAGTCAAACATCTTCAGGTCGGTCTTGTTGGTGCGGAATACATCCACGACCGCCCGCTCAATATTGGACGGCAGAACCCCACCATGGAAGGGGTTGTAAGCAGCGGGCGTAGGATCATCCAGGGCCTCTTGCATGAGGGTATTGGAGAGGCGGCTGGTAACGTCCTCACGTTTCGCTTCCGACCACACCACCGCGCTATCCCAGTCCCAGTCAGCCCAATTGCCACGAAAACCCTGCACGAAACGCCAGGTGGTGGCATCGTTATCGACGATCCTCGGGTGCTCGACCCAGCGGTAAAAATCCAGTAACAACGGCACACCTTCACAGGGGACATCGTCTTCAGAGATCAGGTCAGCCGATAAACGGTTATCTGAACCGCAGGGGCCAAACGGGTTGTAGTAGTTTTCCGCACCGATGACCAATTCGACACCCGTGGTAGTTGCAACGGGGTGACGGACCAAATTGGTCTTGGCCTTGTAATAGCCAAATTCCGTGTAGGCTTCGGTGCCATTCTCAAACTCATGGTTAAAGAACAGGAAAGCGTTGTAGCGGTCAAGCTCGGAAACCAGGTCTCGGCCAATGCCGTTGCCGCCATTTTCATCTTTAAGCCCACCATTGAGGTTATAACGCCAGTTTCCGACGCGGTTATCCTCCGGGTTCCTTCGCACTCCATCACGCAAACCACACACGGCCTCGTTGATAACCCAGGCGTCTTCATGCTGGCATGCTGCATTGTCAATGGGGTAAGTCTCAAATTCACCACCTGAATCGGTGATACCAGGGGGCCTGGAGCTCGTGCCGGTACGCGGATCCCTGGCATCCCACTGGCCAAACCCGGAATCAATGGAAGTATTTCTGAAGGAGGTGGTGGTAAACCACGGGTTGTCCTCGTCGAGGCGGTTCCGGTGGTCTGAGTCCGACCAGCGGGGGTCATCCATGGAGCTGACCCGGTCACGGTGGTAGAAATCGCCAAAAAACGACACGTTGCTGCGTCCACCGTTGAAATCGTGACCCCATTCGATATTGAGACGGATATCATCGCGGGGGATGTTGTCATACCAGTCATAACGACCGCGAATGGTCAGGCCGTCAAAACTGCTCTTCAGCACCGTATTAACAACACCCGCCACGGCATCCGCGCCATAAATGGCTGACGCGCCGTCACGTAGAACCTCAACCCGACGGATACCCAATACGGGAATCGCGTTTGGGTTGACCGTGTTGACCGGCACGAAACTGCCGCCAATCAACTCGGTCTGGAAACCGGCAGCCTGTACCATGCGACGGCCGTTCAACAGCGCCAGCGTGTTACCGGTACCCATGTTGCGCAGGTTGAACGCACCAATATCACCACGCACAGAGTTGACACCGCCGGAGATGTTTTCCGCCTCACTCTGGAAATTTTGGCCTTGCTCCGTTATGGCATCGAGCAGCTCATCACCGGAACTGATACCCATCATCTCGATGTCCTGTTCCGCGAACACGGATACTGCCAATGCTTCGGAAATGGCCGCGCCCTTGATCTGCGTGCCGGTTACGACAACTTCTTCCAGCAAATCCTCTTCGGTGCTCTGCTCCGCATCGGCTGCGGCCTGGGATAACTGGGTCACCCGTGCCGGTGTTGAGTCCGCTTTGTCAGCGGCCTGGACAGATTCGGGGTCAGTTGCATCTACGGCCTGTAATGGGCTTGCCAGCAGTGCCAGGAGGGGGAAGAGAAGTAAAGAGAGGTTGGTTGATAACTTGTAGTTGATTTTTAGTTGCCTGCCAGTGACTGGCCGGGGTAGCTTCCTCATAATAAAAACTCCCTGCATAAAGTGTAAGTGCCTAAAAAAGAAGTTGCCTGTTCTGAAACCCACGCTGGGGCGGATGCAATCCACCGTCTGTTCACACAAAAAACGCAAGCTGTGCACGCATTATGAGCCGTTTAACTTGCATTTAACTTCTTTCGAACAATCTTAGCCTTATCAATGAGGAATTCCAATGATTCTTAAGGCCTAACCAATAACCTGAGGTTATACTTCAGGGTCAAAGATCAAGTGGGATGAAGCGTGCGCTTAAGACATATCGAAGTTTTTCATGCGGTTTACAACTGCGGATCGATTACCGCCGCTGCCAAACAGCTGAGTGTCTCTCAACCCTCCGTCAGTAAGGTACTGGCCCACGCTGAGCAACAGCTTGGCTTCCAGTTGTTCAAGCGGCAAAAAGGCAAGATCCTGCCGACACGGGAAGCGGAGCGCCTTATTC
>JABDPJ010000126.1 GCA_013042835.1 Lysobacterales bacterium | reverse complement strand
CTTACGGTTCGGTCATTCCAAAGAGAGTCATGAAACTGTTGATTGCATTCAAATATTCCCATTGGCTGATTATATTGCTGTGTCTTCCACTGACAGTTACACCGGTCCGGGCCGCGGAGCCTGATCTCCAGGAAACCTTGCGCAAACTGGAATCGCTGCTGGTGCAGCAACAGCAGGAATTAAAGGCACAACGCAGGGAGCTTGCCGAGCAACGGGAACTCATCCGGCAGTTGCAGAAATCGCAGGAAAAAGGAATAGCTCAACCGGACAGGGTTCTGAAGCAAAAGGACCCGGTCATTAGCATGGCGGCGCAAGCAGAACCGGGTGACACCCCGGATATCAGTGTGCAAGACCAGGGAGCTACGGAGGTGCTTCTTGCGGATAGCGAAGCTGTCGAGGCAGAAAAGGTTCCGGATGCCGATGAAAACAGCGCTCAACAGCAGGCTCTGGCCGAGTTGGCAAGGCGGGAAAAAGACGCCTCACTGGGTATTGAATCAGCCAGGCCTAAAATTCAGGAAGACCCGTCCAACACCACTTATGATGCTAGTTTCCCGGGTGCATGGCATTTACCGGGTACCACCGCGGCGATGAAGATTGGCGGCTATGTAAATCTGGCACTGGTCAACAGCTTTGATCCTATGCTGATCTCCGACCGTTTCATCGTTGGCAGTATTCCACCGGAAGGTGTGAACGTTTCCGGCGCCAGGTCGGGCACTGATGTGACGGCAAAACAGACCAGGGTGAACTTCGAAGTGCGCGAAGAAACCAGGCAGGGACCCCTTCGCGCCTTCGTCGAAGCAGACTTTGAAGGCGAGGGAGATACTTTTCGCCTGCGCCACGCATTCGGACAGTTTCGCTGGATCCTGGCAGGAAAAAGCTGGTCGACCCTTATGGATATCGACTCAAGGCCTGAAGAAGTCGATTTTGAAGGCATCAATGGGGAAATCCTGGCGCGCCAGGCCCAGTTGCGTATTTTTCCAACCTTCGGTAAAGCCATGAGTTTCAAGCTGTCGGTCGAAGATCCAAGAACCGATATAGCTAACGGTACAGGCGCCAAGGGACGCGGAGACCTTGTGTTGAGTGTCGATCGTCTGCCTCTCGGTCAACTGGGGAGTTGGAATTCCCGGGTGGCCGTAATTTTGCGCGACCTGCGCGGCGACCCGGCAGACGCAGACACTGGAGTTGATCTAAGTAAAAGTACGACAGGATGGGGCATTACCACCAGTGGTCGAAAATCGATTGGATACTGGGCTGAGGAAGACTTTCTGCTCTGGCAAGTGACTTATGGCAAAGGTATAGGCCGTTATCTAAACGATCTCAACAGCGTTGGGGGTGGTGACGCGGTGTTCGATCCGATGGGCAATCTCCAGGCCCTGCCGGTATTTGCAGGTTATGTTTCCTACCGGCACGCCTGGCCAAAGTCATTCTGGTTCCTCAAGAAATGGCGCGGTGACCTGCACTCGAACTTTACCTTCAGCTGGGTCAATATCGATAACTACAAATACCAGGACGATAAAGACTACAAGTCCACATTGCGGGCATCTGCAAACCTTATTTATCTGCCAACCACCAATGTCAGGTTTGGCGCAGAATTACTTTGGGGTTCGCGTGAAAACAAGGACGGCAGCAAAGGCACTGCGACACAGGTACAGATATCTGCGCGCTACAATTTTTGAGACCACTAAAGAGTTCAGGGCATTTCGGCACGGGACATCGAGCGCCTGACCGGGATCAGTATGAGCACGTTGCTGTTTCTCAGGTATTGAGAATGCATGCGTTACAATTGACGTATGTCCCAGGATAAACTCCCAGCCTCTTTGCCGCCTTCATTTCATCCAGCTGTAAGTTCCTGGTTCGAAGGCGCATTTGCGGCGCCAACTTCTGTCCAGCTGGCTGCCTGGCCAACAATCGGGGCAGAAGAACGGGTGCTGATCGCCGCACCCACCGGCAGCGGTAAAACCCTGGCTGCGTTTTTATGTGCAATCAATGACCTTGTTATTCAAAGCCGCCATGCTGCGCTGGAGGACAAGGTGCATGTCTTGTATATCTCGCCACTAAAAGCACTTTCGAACGATATAGAAAAGAACCTGCAGGCACCCTTGCAGGGTATCGCTGAAGAACTGGCGGAACGGGGTGAACCGGCCCATGGTATTCGCGCAGCAGTCAGAACCGGGGACACGCCGCCGGCTGAGCGGGCCAGGATGAGCAAGCGCCCGCCACATATCCTGGTGACTACCCCTGAATCGCTTTACCTGCTGCTCACATCGGTATCCGGCAGGAATATGCTTGCCGGAGTCACTGCGCTGATCGTGGATGAAATTCACGCACTGGCGGGTAATAAACGCGGCAGTCACTTGGCTTTATCGCTGGCCAGGCTCGATGCGCTCTGTGGCGCCCCACCTGCCCGAATCGGATTATCGGCCACCCAGAAACCCATCAGGACAATTGCTGATTACCTTGCTGGTGGTCTGGATTGCGCCATTGTGGATACGGGTCACAAACGGCACATGGATATCAGCCTGGAATTGCCGGATTCTCCACTGGCACCGATATTGTCCAACGAGGTATGGGAAGAGCTTTATGACCGGCTGGAAGCCTATATTCTCGAACATCGGACCACGCTGATTTTTGTCAATACCCGGCGGCTGACGGAACGGCTGGCCCGGCATCTCGCTGAAAGGCTGGGTGAAGATGCGGTCACGGCGCATCACGGCAGCCTGTCCCGCAAGCACCGCCTCGAAGCAGAGCAGGCGCTCAAATCAGGCCAGCTGAAAGCGCTGGTAGCAACGGCATCCCTGGAATTGGGCATCGATATCGGCCATGTCGACCTGGTTTGCCAGTTGGGCACACCGGGCAGCATCGCGGCATTACTGCAACGCATAGGCAGGTCCGGTCATGGCGTCGGTGAAACTCCCAAGGGCCGCTTGTTCCCTTTGAGCCGTGATGACCTGGTGGAGTGTGTGGCACTGCAGAAAGCCCTTGAGGCAGGTGAGCTCGACGCTATCGTCATACCGCCAGCGCCGCTGGATGTGCTTGCCCAGCAACTAGTGGCGGAAATTTCGGCCAGGGACTGGCACGTGGACGAACTTTACGACGTCGTGTGTACAGCGTGGCCATACCGGAATCTCGAAAAAGAACAATTTCTCGCCGTAGTGCGCATGCTTGCGGATGGTTATTCAACCCGCCGGGGACGACGCTCCGCACTGGTTTTCTTTGACGCCATTAACGGACAACTGCGCTGCCGGCCCGCCGCTCGGCTGACCGCATTGCAAAACGGCGGGGCCATTCCGGACCACTTTGACTACGAAGTCATCATGTTGCCGCAAGGACACCGGATCGGCACCTTGAACGAAGATTTTGCTTTCGAGAGCATGCCCGGTGATATTTTCCAGCTGGGAAATACCAGCTACCGGATGCTGAAGATCGAGACCGACAGGGTGCTGGTTGAGGATGCCCAGGGTCAGCCACCCACCATTCCATTCTGGTTTGGTGACAGACCGGGTCGCAGCGATGAGTTGTCGAGAGCCGTATCCGGCTTGCGTCATGAAATTGAAATCCGGTTGCAGGAGAAAGAGCCGGCAGCCATTGTCGACGGCTTGTGTGAAGAGGGCATCAGCAGGATTGCGGCAATACAACTGGTCGAGTACCTGCATGCCTCCATGCAGGCATTGGGCTGCCTGCCGACGCAGGACAAAATAGTCATGGAGCGTTTCTTCGACGATTCAGGCGATATGCACCTGGTAGTCCATGCGCCACTCGGCTCGAGGCTCATGCGGGCATGGGGCCTGGCGCTACGGAAGCGGTTCTGCCGCCAGTTCAACTTTGAATTACAGGCGTCGGCGCTGGAAGATTCATTGATATTGTCGCTGGGTGAAACACACAGTTTTGACATAGCCGATGTCGCTGCCTACCTAAAACCCGAAACCGTCCGCGACGTATTGATCCAGGCCCTGCTGGATGCACCCATGTTCGAACTGCGCTGGCGCTGGAATGCGACCATCGCATTGGCCGTGCAACGCATGCGCAACGGTAAAAAACTGCCACCACAATGGCAGAGGAACCAGGCGGAAGACCTGGTGGCAGTGGTCTTTCCCGACCAGATCGCCTGTTTCGAAAACATACGCGGCGCACGTGAAATCCCCGATCATCCGCTGGTCAGTCAAACCATCGGAGATTGCCTGACCGATACGATGGATATCGATGGCCTGGAAGAATTGCTGATAAAGATCGCCGCCGGTGAAATCGAAATACGCTGTCTGGACCTGGTGGGACCATCTCCGCTTTCGCGTGAAATCATCAATGCCCGTCCTTATGCTTTTCTTGACGACGGAGAAGCGGAAAACCGTCGCACACGAGCTATTGGCAACGATCCTGACGACCTTTCTTCGGCAGCCACGCTAAGTATTATCAGTGTAGAGGCAAGACAGCAGGTGCGGGATGAAACCTGGATTCAGCCCCGCAACGCGGATGAGCTGCACGATGGCCTTTTGCAACTTGGGTTTTTGACCCGGGCAGAATTGACCAGCGGTAATTCGAGTTGTGGTGCCGCCGGCAACGCGGCGAAATGGGGCACATGGTTTAACGCCCTTTGTGAAGAGTTCCGGGTTTGCAGTGTCAGCCTGGGCGATGAAAATAGCGGCTCCAAGCAACAATGGTGGGTAGCCTCCGAACGTCTGCCGGAATGGCTGGCGATCCATCCGCGGTCAACATTTTCGCCGGATCCAACAGCGCTGCTGCCGGACGGAACTGTGCCAGGACAGGAGGAGGCCCTTGTGGGGCTGCTTAGGAGCCGCATGAGCGGCCTGGGACCCGTTAGCCGGGCCCAACTCGCCATCGACCTCGGTATGGGAGAGGATAGCCTGCAGAGGGCATTGCAGAGCCTGCAGAACGAAGGCTTCGCCATCCTGATGCAGGACGAAGCGACTCCCGACCTGTGGTGTGAAAGACGCCTGCTGGCCAGGATTCACCGCTACAGCCGGGCGCAACGAAGACGCGCAGTAAAGCCGGTTTCACCTGCGGCATACATGAAATTCCTCGTGCATTGGCATGGTCTGGACGACGGTGGCGGGGACCTGGCACAGGCGTTGTCCATGCTGCAGGGCTGGTCCGCTCCCGCGGCCATGTGGGAGCACGCGCTGTTGGCGGCCCGCTGCAGCGACTATACACCGGCGCAACTGGATCAGCTTTTTCTGAGTGGGCAGACTGCCTGGTTCAGGCCGTTTTTGGCGTCGGACCAGAACCGCACCATTGTTTCGGCAACTCCACTGGCCATCGTACCCAGGATAAATATAAGGGAGTGGTTTTCCAGGCGGCCGGACCTCGATGGGGTTTCCGATTCGCTGGCCAGAAAAGTTCTGTCTTTACTGGAAAAGCACGGTGCGATGTTTACTGCCGATCTTGAACACGAGTCCGGCCTGTTACGCCCCCAACTTGAGCAGGCCATGAAAACCCTGATCGCGGCCGGCGCTGTTACCGCCGATGCTTTTTCACCCCTGCGCTGGTTGTTGCGGCCGGAAGCGCAAAAATTGCGCCGTTCAAGAAAAGCGAAGCGTCACGCCGTCAACCTGCCAGTGGGGCGCTGGAGCATCGCCGGAGCAGGTTTCAGTGATGAACCTGGCGGTAGCTCAGCAGAAAGTGAACGGCGACGGCTGGCAATCATTTGCCAGTCCCTGCTGCGCCGTTACGGCGTGGTGTTTCGTGCGGTAATACAAAGGGAGACGCTGTTGCCGCCCTGGCGGGAGCTGTTGAACTACCTCAGAAGAATGGAAGACCGGGGTGAAGTGCGCGGCGGACGCTTTGTCGACGGTTTCTCGGGTGAGCAATTCGCGCTGCCCGAAGCGCTGGGCC
>JABDPJ010000172.1 GCA_013042835.1 Lysobacterales bacterium | reverse complement strand
CTCGATCACTCTCGGCACCAGCGTCTTGTGTCCGGCAGCCTGGGAAGAAATGCCAATCACGTGAACATCATTTTCAATGGCCTCCGTGACCGCCTCCTCCGGTGTTTGAAACAACGGTCCGATATCGACATCGAAACCGATGTCAGCAAAGGCCGTGGCGATCACCTTGGCGCCACGGTCGTGACCATCCTGGCCGAGTTTGCAGACCAGCATGCGTGGTCTTCTGCCCTCTTCCCGGGCAAACTGTTCCACCTGGTCTTGCAGGGCGGAATAATCTCCATCCCCTTCATAAGCTGACCCGAATACACCTTGGATTGAGTGGGTCATGGCACGGTGACGACTGTAAACTTTTTCCAGGGCATCTGAAATTTCTCCGACAGTGGCCCGTGCGCGGGCGGCATCGACAGCCAGGGTCAGGAGGTTTCCTGTTTCCTCTTTCGCCGCGCGGCTCAATGCTTCAAGCGCATTATCGCATAGCGTCGCATCCCGGTTTTCACGAACCTGCCTGATACGTTCAATCTGGGCCTCACGGACAGCCGTGTTATCTATATCCAGGATATCCACCGGTGGTTCCTGTTCCAGTTGGTACCTGTTTACACCCACGATGATCTCTTCACCGCGATCAACGCGGGCCTGTCGCAGGGCGGAGGCCTCCTCGATACGCATCTTGGGCATACCGCTTTCCACCGCTTTTGTCATGCCACCCAAGTCCTCGACCTCATCAATGAGCTTTTTGGCCTCGACAAAGAGTTCGTGGGTCAGGCTCTCTACGTAGTAGGAACCGGCCAGAGGATCAACGACCCTGGTAATCCCTGTCTCTTCTTTGAGCACGAGCTGGGTATTCCTGGCAATACGCGCAGAAAACTCCGTCGGCAAAGCGAGCGCTTCGTCAAAAGAATTGGTGTGCAGGGACTGGGTGCCGCCAAGGGTCGCAGCCATCGCTTCGATGGTGGTACGCATGATGTTGTTGTAGGGGTCGTTGGCCGTGAGACTAACGCCTGATGTCTGGCAATGCGTGCGTAACATCAATGAACGGTCATCTTTGGGTGAGAATTTTTCCGCCATCAGCGTCGACCACAACAGGCGCGCCGCCCGCAACTTGGCGACCTCCATAAAAAAGTTCATTCCAATGGCGAAAAAGAACGACAAACGCGGTGCGAAAGCATCCACATCGAGCCCGCTGGCTATCGCGGCACGCACGTACTCTATGCCGTCAGCAATGGTGTAAGCCAGCTCCTGGGCGCAGGTCGCACCAGCCTCCTGCATATGGTAGCCGGATATGGAAATCGAGTTAAACCGCGGCATATGCGTTGAAGCGTATGCGATGATATCGGATACGATCCGCATGCTCGGCGCCGGCGGGTAGATATAGGTATTACGCACCATAAACTCTTTCAAAATGTCATTCTGGAGAGTTCCGGCCAGTTTACCGGCCGCAACGCCCTGCTCCTCTGCAGCCACGATATACATGGCCATGACAGGCAGCACGGCGCCATTCATCGTCATCGACACGGACATTTTGTCCAGCGGAATTCCGTCGAACAGTATTTTCATGTCAGCAACACTGTCAATTGCCACGCCGGCCTTGCCCACGTCACCTTCAACACGCGGGTGATCGGAGTCGTAGCCCCTGTGGGTCGCTAGGTCGAATGCCACCGACAGCCCGGTCTGACCTGCCGCCAGGTTCTTGCGATAAAATGCGTTGGATTCCTCAGCCGTGGAAAAGCCGGCGTATTGCCGGACTGTCCAGGGGCGTCCTGCATACATCGTCGCCCGCGGACCGCGCACGAACGGCGCCATGCCGGGCAACGAACCCAGGTGATCAAGATCAGCGAGATCAGCGGCCGTATAAAGTGGTTTGACCGCGATTCCTTCCGGGGTATTCCAGGTCAGGTCATCAAGCGGTTTACCCCTGCTTTCCTTCTCGGCCAGTTTGCGCCAGTCATCAAGTGTTTTTTTTGAAAACTCAGTCATTGTGATTCCACCCGTTTCGACCACCAAAGACCATGCCAGGCTAGCCGGAAGAGGTTATTGTCACCTTGATAAACACAGAACGCAATGATGCGAAAGTCTAGCCGCGTGAACAGATGGAAGCGGGAAATGAAACGGCAAATTCAAACCGGGACCATCCAGATGCCCGGCAACTACACCTCTGGGACCGCGCGTTATGGTGCCCCCTGGACTGCCGGGGTGCGGTCACACAAGCTCCAGGCTTGCGGAGGATTACGAAACAACTTCTTCGTTTCCCCCCATACAGTGTCGAATAGTGGGGAGTTCCTGTACGACGCCAGGTCGTTTTGCCCCGCCCAATGCGAGTAGGTAAAGAAGGTCCCTGAATCGGACTCGTCCTGTAACAACTGCAGGTGCATGCAGCCGGGAAATGAACTTATTTGGTCTTTGCTGGCTGCGAAGATTTTCAGAAAATCCGGTACATGGTTTTCTTCAAATTCCATCTTTACGATGCGTATGATCATTAATCCAGCTCTCGCGTTAGCGGCTAGTAAAGTCTTCAACCGGCAACAAGGTCAACGGCCTTGCCAAGCGAGTCGCAATTGATAACCGACTGATAACCGGCTTTTTTACCGATTGAACGCTGCGCTTTTACAATCATCCCCTGCAGGTTTGGCCGTTTACTCTCCGGTCCGCTGCCGGGCCCGATTCCACCACCGAACTCAAAGATCATGTCGATGCCGTTTTCGAAGGCCTGTTGGAGATTTGCAAACCACATCACTGGATGGAATAGCTGGAAAAACAGGCTGGCCTTGATATCAGCCGGATCAGTTCCATGCAGTCCGCCGGTGAAATTTGACAAAACCTTCACACTGGAAGGACTGAATTCAGCGGACTGCAGCACTTTCCGGTACTTTTGCGCCGCCTTGACCATGTAATAAGTATGAAACGCTCCCTCGGTTTTGAGACGCACGGGGCGTTTGCGTTCAAACGTTTCCAAAACCTCGTTTTCCACTTTTTCAAGATCGTCGCCACGGCCGCCAATGACCGTTTGTTGCGGCAGGTTGCAACCGGCGATCGCACAGTGGTGCCGTTGGGCAAGCGGCCGAATGGTATCAAGGTCCATTGGAAACGCGGACATTTCCCCTTCACCATAAGTCCCCATCAACTCCCCGCGTTGTTGCACGAGTTTCAAAGCACTTTCGAACGCCAGCACGTGTGCCGCAACCAGGGCCGAGTATTCGCCAAGGCTGTGCCCGGCGGCGATAACAGGTTGCAGGCGGTCACCGGTCAAATCCCTGAAAACCTGCAGGCAGGCATAGGAATGGGTCAATAGAGCCGGTTGCGTGTAACGTGTCAGGTTGAGTTTGTCCTCGGGATCTTCGAAACATAACTTGGCAATATCATAGCCAAGAGTTTCGCTGGCCTGCCGGTAGACGTCCCTCGCAATGGCATATTTATCATGCAGGTCACTGCCCATTCCGACGTACTGTGAACCCTGCCCGGGAAATGCAAAAAGGATGCTCTGATCGTTGGCCAACACGGTTTTCATACCTGGAAATTGAGGGGTAGCTAGGATAGCCAGCACCTGCTCTGAAAGCAAGCGCCCGGCCAGATTCAGCACAGGTTGAACAACCATTACAGGGCCTGGGCATGGTCGGAACTGCGGCGACTGAAGCCGTTCCCGTAACGCCATTGGTGACGGGGCGCAGGCAAATACCCGGAATCCAATCAAGCCGGGGCATTTATCTTGCTGTTTTTTCATTAAAAACATTGCTTAAAGCAGCTAAAACGTGTACCTTGCGCGCGCTTAGCCAATTGGAACCCATCGTGATAAAAACTCTCAGAAACATCGCCATCATCGCCCACGTCGATCACGGCAAAACCACCCTGGTCGACCAGATGTTGCAACAGTCCGGCACAATGGGCGAACACGCGGCAACCCTGGACCGCGCCATGGATTCCAATGAACTGGAAAAAGAACGCGGTATTACCATCCTTTCAAAAAACACCGCAATAACGTGGACCAGGGGAGAAGAACAATACCGCATCAACATCGTCGACACCCCGGGCCATGCGGATTTCGGAGGTGAAGTCGAACGCATCCTCAGCATGGTGGATTCCGTACTGTTGCTCGTTGACGCGGTAGACGGCCCGATGCCACAGACCCGCTTTGTCACCCAAAAAGCATTTGAGATGGGTTTCCGGCCGATTGTCGTCATCAACAAGGTCGACCGTGACGGCGCACGCCCCCACTGGGTTCTGGACCAGACTTTTGAACTGTTTGACAAGCTCGGCGCCAGCGATGAGCAATTGGACTTTCCGGTCGTATACGCCTCTGCCCTGCAGGGCTATGCCGGTCTGCAGGACAGCGTGCGCGAAGGTGATATGACGCCGTTGTTCGAAACCATTCTGAATGAAGTAAGCCCCCCCGAGGTGGATCAGGATGGGCCCTTCCAGATGCGTGTTACGACACTGGACTACAACACCTACGTCGGTGTGATCGGCATCGGCCGCATACAGCGCGGCAGCGTCAAGCCCAACCAGAGAATCACGGCAATTGACCGCCACGGTGAACAACGGAATGCGCGAATCCTGCAGGTCCTGGGATTTCGCGGCCTTGAGCGCGTTGAAACCAGCGAAGCCAATGCGGGTGACATTATCGCCGTGACCGGTGTTGAGAACCTGGGTATATCGGACACGCTGTGCGACCGGGAAGCGGTGCAAGCACTGCCGCCACTGACCGTGGATGAACCCACTATCAGCATGACCTTTCGGGTCAATAATTCGCCGTTTGCAGGGCTGGAAGGCAAATACCTGACCAGCCGCCAGTTGCGCGATCGCCTGCTGCGCGAAGCCAGCCATAACGTGGCCTTGCGCATTGAAGAAACGACTGACGCAGAGAGGTTCCGGGTCTCGGGCCGCGGTGAACTTCACCTGTCCATCCTGATTGAAACCATGCGCAGGGAAGGTTACGAGATGGCCATCTCACGGCCGGAAGTTATCCTTCGCGACAAAGACGGCGTAACCGAAGAGCCCTATGAAATGCTGGTCGTGGACCTCGAAGCCGATTACCAGGGGGCGGTGATGGAACGGCTTGGCCAGCGGCGCGGCATCCTGCAGGACATGCAACCCGATGGCAAGGGCCGCATCCGCATGGACTACATCATTCCGGCCCGCGGCCTGATCGGGTTTCAATCAGAGTTCCGCACCGTGACGGCCGGCACAGGGCTGCTGTTTCACAGCTTTGAGAAATACGGCCCGTACAATCCGGCTCCCATATCAACGCGAAATAACGGCGTGCTGATTTCAAACAGCACCGGCAAGGCCGTCGCTTATGCCTTGTATAACCTCCAGGATCGTGGCCGGATGATCATGGAAGCCGGTGTTGATGTTTACGAAGGGCAAATTATCGGCATTCACAACCGCGGCAACGATCTGACTGTCAACCCGCTTAAAGCCAAACAGCTAACCAATATCCGTACCGTGATCAAGGATGACAATGTCTTACTCGCCCCGCCCCTGATCATGACATTGGAACAGTCGCTTGAATTCATCCAGGACGATGAACTGGTCGAAGTGACACCCGGGTCCATCCGTATTCGTAAGCTTCACCTGAAAGAACACGAACGCAAAACGGCCAGTCGCAGCGCAAAGAAGCAGGAATCCTGAAAAAGCTGCGAATAGTCAGTTTTATCTCCAGCCGCGGCTGAATTTCACAAAAGGCTGGCTATTTGATTTCCTGTCCCAGCCACCGTTGCAGACGTTTGACCTGGCTGTTCTTGTAACCGGACTTCAGTACGATTTCAAAGCGTTCCGGTATGGCGTTACCAAGTGTGATATTCAACTCGATTATTTTACCGCGACGGGATATCAACACGGTTGTCTCCTCACCCGGCCGAAAGCTGCCCATCAGGTCATCCAACCCGCCGGGGATCAACCTCTCGCCACCGACAGCCAGCACCTCATCAGCCGGCAACAACCCGGCGCTGGCGGCGCCGGCGCCGGCGAGAACGGCCTTGATGACCATGCCGGGTTCACCCTCCTCAAAGACAACGCCCAGGCCGCTGGCTGGAGGTCCGTTTTTCTCAACAGTCTTGCCGCTGTCTGCCGCATTGATGTTTTTGCGGTCAAGTTTGAGTCCATACCATTCAAGTGCGCTATCAACATCAGGTTCAGCGGTTGTGTTCAACAAGGGCTCAAGGAATTCAACGGCGGCGTCGCCTGCAACTTCGGTTACGACGTTTTTGAACGCATCGCGGTCGTATGGCTGACTGGCATGGCGCCGGTACATTTTGCGCATCACCTCGTCCAGGTTGTGACGGTTTTTACTGACTTTCCGTATGTAGGTATCCAGCACGAAACCGATAACTGCCCCTTTCGTATAGTAACTGACTGTATTGTTGATAGAGTTGGCATTGAGCTGGTATTGACCAATCCAGGCGTCGAAAGAAGTCTCGGTCACTGGTCGCACCAGCCTGCCCGGAGTGGTTTCAAGACGATGTATGTCCCTGGCCAGCAACTCCAGGTATTCTTTTGGCGTTACCAGGCCGGCGCGTGACAACAGCAGGTTATCGTAGTAACTGCTCAACCCCTCGGCGAGCCACAGCTGGCTGGTATATTGCTCAACCTGGTACTCGGATTCCGACAGTTCAACCGGCCGCATACGGCGTACGTTCCAGACATGGAAGAACTCATGCGCGACGAGGCTCAACCACTTGATGTACTTGTCACGGTCGCGCATATCCCGGCGACCGGTCATGAGTACCGTGCTGTGATCATGTTCAAGGCCACCCCGGCCCTCGACAATGAAATTCATGAACCAGAAAGGCCTTTCCAGTGGGTTGATTCGCCAGAACAGCTGGTTTTCGACAACGATTTTTCTAACATCCCGGGCCGCCTGTTGGCCATCCCAGAACTGGTTTTCACCCACATTCAGCAATACATACTCCTGTTGCTTGTGCGTAAACCGGTAGGTCGGGGCATTGGCTACGGCGACGGGGCTGTCAACAAGTTCATCAAAGCCTTTAGCCCTGAAACCGGCTTCACCGGGCAACGCCGGCAAGGCGGTAAAAACTTCTCCTTGCTCCTTGTCCGTCTTGACGTTCAATGTGTGTGGCAGTTCGCGGCTGTACTCCGTATACAGGAACACCGATGCGCCGTTGATAAGTGTAAACGCGCTGCTGACCCAACTCGTCTGAACGCCCAACTCAGGCGTATGTACTTCGTAGTCCACCAGCAGTGTGCCCGCCTGCTCCGTGTCAACCTGCCAACGGTCCTTTGCGACTTTTTCCAGGGATAGCGCCCTGCCTTCATCAGACATAGCGGATATCCGGCTGACGTTGCCGGCAAAATTGCGAATCTTGTAGGAACCCGGCGTCCAGTTCGGCATGATCAGGTCGGTCACAGCGCCATCGACCGGAAATTCAGAACGCACCAGGATGACCTGTTCCCGGTCTTCCGGGAAGCTGACGGTATGGCGTACTTCGCCAGCTGCCAAAGCGGCAACCGGGAAGCAGAATACGATTGCGAGTGCGCCCAATAGCGTCGGGCGACCCGTCTTGCGAATCCACTTTTTCATAGACGATAAGAACAAGAGCAACTAGGCCAGCTTTTCAAATTTACTGACGATCAGCATCGACAGTTCCAGCGCCTGCTCATAATTCAGGCGCGGATCGACGATGGATTTGTAGGCCCGCTCCAGGTCAGTCTCGTCCAGGTTCCTCGCCCCGCCGGTACATTCCGTGACATCTTCACCGGTCAGTTCAAGGTGCGCCCCGCCCAGGTGCGAACTATTCTGATGATGGAGTTCAATAGCCAACTCCATTTCACTCATGATATTGCGAAAACGCCGTGTCTTGATGCCCGAACCGGTGGTTTCCGTATTGCCATGCATGGGGTCGCATACCCATAAAACCGGCGATCCTGTATCCTGCACTGCCCGGATGAGTGGCGGCAGTTTTTCTTCAATTCGGGACGCGCCCATGCGGTGGATCAGCACCATGCGACCGGGCTCAGACTGTGGGTTGAGTATCTCCAGCAATTTTTGAACCTGCACAGCGTCTGCACCGGGGCCAATCTTGATCCCGACAGGGTTGCGGATACCACGGAAATACTCCACGTGGGCTCCATCCACATCGGCAGTCCGCATACCGATCCAGGGAAAGTGCGTGGTCAGGTCGAACCAGCCCGTTTGCCTTGGTACCTGGCGCGTCGATGCCTGCTCGTAATGCAGATGCAGGGCTTCGTGAGAGGTATAAAAATCAACCCGCTTGAGCGCCCCTGCACGCCGGCCTGAGATGGTCTCCATGAAGTTAACCGCGCGGCCAAGGCTGTCAGCCAGGCGCTGGAATTCTTCGGCGAGCGGAGAGTGCTTCACCCAGCTGAGGTTCCAGTATTCGGGATGGTGCAAATCGGCAAAACCGCCATCAACGAGCGCACGGACGAAGTTCATCGTCATTGAAGACATGGCATGACCATGGATCAGGCGTTGTGGATCCGGCCGCCTTGCTTCTGCGGTGAACTCGACCGAGTTCACCAGGTCACCACGGTAACTGGGCAGTGTCACACCATCCCTGGTCTCGACGTCGGATGATCGTGGCTTGGCGTACTGGCCGGCGAAACGGCCCACCCTGACAACCGGTTTTTGTAAACCATGCGTCAGCGCCAGGCTCATCTGCAGCAACACCTTGAGCCGGTTAGTAATGACATCCGAATTACACTCTGCAAAGCTCTCAGCACAATCACCGCCCTGCAGAAAAAAGCGCTCGCCTGCCTGCGCCTGCGCAATTTGCTCTTTCAACGACAGGATTTCCCATGAAGTAACCAGTGGTGGCAGGCTGGATAATTCGTCCAGGGCCGCCTGCAGTGCAGCCTGATCCGGATAATGCGCCTGTTGCTTTGCTTCGAACGCCTGCCAGGAAGCCGGCTGCCAGTTACTCTCTTTCCGCAAGGAATCCACGTCTATTACTTCATCATTCATCATCAAGTGCTCAATCTGTTTATCGTATTATTTGTTGGATGCCCGGCCGCGGAAGCAGACGAACCATAAAGTCATCAAGCCCAGGCCAACATACCAGATCAGGGTCCATTGCGGCATGCTCATACCCAGGAATGACCATATAACCTCGGCACAACTTCCGGACCCCCTGAGTACGGTTGAGAGCACCTCGGTGATGGGGAAGTTTTCCAGCATGTAATTCAACCCGGGACCACATTCCGGCACCTCGCCCGGGGGCAGGCTTTGCAACCAGATATGGCGACCGGCTATCAGGGCGCCCACTGCTGCACCCGCCACTATCAACCAGGCATATATCCGCTGACCGGTTCTGGCAGGATTATGCAGGAACGCCAGCAGGGCAATAACCCCCATAGCCATGAAAACGACCCGCTGAAAAATACACAGGGGACAGGGGTCAAGATAATCAACATACTGGTTGTAGAGAGCAAAACCAAGTAACGCTCCGCAACATAAAACCAAACATAAAAACCAAATTCTCGGGGTAATTTTTTTCAGCATCGTTATTCCATCTAATCGCTATGCCACAGCCAGCCAGGAGCCATTTCGCTGCTATAATTTACACATCTTCATTCAGGATAGTGACTGTACATTAATGAACACGAAAAATGCACCCATTAAGGCCCCTAAGGGTACAAAAATCAGCTGTAAAGGCTGGCATCAGGAAGCCGCCATGCGCATGCTGATGAATAACCTCGATCCTGACGTTGCTGAAAAACCCGATGAATTAATTGTTTATGGCGGGACCGGCAAGGCCGCCAGGAACCGGGAATGCCTCGAAAGGATCATTTCCACCCTCAAGAGGCTTGAGGATGACGAGACGCTGTTGATCCAGAGTGGCAAACCGGTGGGGGTTTTCCGTACCCATGTTGAGGCGCCGCGGGTACTGATTGCCAATGCCAATCTCGTACCACGCTGGGGAAACTGGGATGTATTCAGGGACCTCGAGAAAAAAGGCCTGACCATGTACGGCCAGATGACAGCAGGATCATGGATCTATATCGGTTCTCAAGGCATCGTACAGGGAACCTATGAAACTTTCGCGGAGTGCGCACGCCAGCATTTCGACGGCAGCCTGCGCGGCAAGCTAACGGTCACCGCGGGACTCGGCGGGATGGGAGGCGCACAACCGCTGGCCGTTACCATGAACGAGGGCCACTGCCTGGCAGTGGAAGTGGATCCCTGGCGCATTCAGCGCAGGGTGGAAACACGATATTGTGATCGCATGACCGACAGCCTGGACGAAGCGCTGGAGATTTTTCAAACTTCGCAAGAACCGGTATCGGTCGGACTGCTGGGGAATATTGCCGAGGTATTGCCTGAGCTGGTGCGCCGCAATTTTGTACCCGACATCATTACCGATCAGACCTCCGCCCACGATCTGCGCGAAGGTTACATACCCGCCGGATACTCATTGGAAGAAGCGGCAAGCCTGAGGAAGTCCGACCCGGAAGCCTATGACAACGAGGTTCTCGACTCCATGGTAGTCCATGTCAGGGCCATACTTGACATGCAATCCCGGGGCGCTGTTTGTTTTGATTATGGCAACAACCTCAGGGGACAGGTCGCAGATTTTCGCAATATGCCGGAAGCGTTCGATTTCCCCGGTTTTGTACCGGCATATATCCGGCCCCTGTTTTGTCGTGGCGCAGGTCCGTTCCGTTGGGCCGCACTGTCAGGGGATCCCGAGGATATACGTGCCACCGATGAAGCTATCCTTGAACTGTTTCCCGAAAAGCCCGCTTTGCGGCGCTGGATCGAGAAAGCCCAACAACAAATCAGCTTCCAGGGATTACCGGCCAGGATATGCTGGCTGGAGTATGGTGAAAGAGCTAAAGCTGCTTTGAAGTTCAATGAACTGGTGCGAGAGGGCAGAATATCAGCCCCGATCGTGATCGGCCGCGACCACCTGGATACCGGCTCGGTTGCCTCGCCCAACCGCGAAACCGAGGCCATGCTGGACGGCTCCGATGCGATTGCTGATTGGCCGCTCCTGAACGCCATGTTAAACACTGCCTGCGGCGCCAGTTGGGTATCCATTCACCATGGCGGTGGTGTGGGTATCGGTTACTCGCAGCACGCAGGTATGGTTTGTGTTGCCGATGGGTCTGCAATGGCTGACGAGCGCCTGCAGCGCGTACTGACCGCCGATCCCGGGACAGGTGTCATGCGCCATGCGGACGCCGGCTACCAGGACGCGATTGACATTGCCAATGAAAGGGGTGTCGACCTGCCCATGATCAACGGCGGGTGATGCCAATGAACACATCCCGAATCCGCCTGGATCACCTTTATGCTGATCTGGACCAACGCATGAAATCGCTGCGGCGAGAGCATGACCATGTCAATCAATCCAGGGAAATGGTGGAAGCCGCCCTGCTCGACGGCGAAGCGCATTATGGCATCAACACCGGGTTTGGCGTATTGGCCAACAAGCGCATTTCGAGCGGTGACCTGGCCATGCTGCAGCAAAATATTCTTTTAAGCCACGCCTGCGGAATGGGCGAGCCTGTACCTCCGAAAATCACGCGGCTTATGCTGCAACTTAAAATTCATTCCCTGAGCCTGGGGTATTCCGGTGTGTCAGAGCAGACATTTCTGCAACTATTGGCCCTGGAAGAGAAAGACGTGTTGCCGTGGATACCGAGCCGGGGCAGCGTAGGGGCATCGGGTGACCTAGCGCCACTGGCGCATATGTGCCTGCCATTAATCGGACGGGGTGAGGTGTGGGATGAAAGCCGTTCAAACAGGGTGCCGGCCGACCTGGAGTTATTGAAGAAAGACATTGCACCGGTTCGCCTACAAGCAAAAGACGGCCTTGCCCTGATAAATGGCACGCAAATGATGGCTGCCTATGGTGCTTTTGTTCTTGAACGGACAATCGGATTGCAGCGGGAGGCTGACTTGCTTGCCGCCATGAGCCTCGAAGCACTGCAGGGAAGCGCTGCGCCATTCGATGAAAGAATTCACATGATCAGGCCGCACCAGGGTCAGAAGGTCGTTGCAGGTAATATCAGGAAATTGCTGGAAGGCAGCGAAATTCTCACTTCTCATCGCGACTGTGGCAAAGTCCAGGATCCATATAGTCTGCGCTGCGTTCCCCAGGTTCACGGCGCCAGCAGAGATGCATTGGAATACGCCCGTCGCTGCCTTGAAACTGAATTGAACTCCGTCACCGACAACCCGTTGGTCTTCAGTGATGGAGATATTCTCTCCGGAGGCAATTTTCACGGCCAGCCGCTGGCTTTGGCAATGGATTTCGCCGCTATCGCACTGGCTGAACTGGCCAGCATTTCTGAAAGACGGACTTACCTGCTGCTGGAAGGCCACGATGGCTTGCCCAAACTGTTGATGCACGATACCGGTGTTAATTCGGGCTTTATGATTCCGCAGTACACCGCGGCCGCACTGGTCTCGGAAAACAAGGTTCTGTGTCACCCAGCCAGCGTCGACTCCATTCCAACCAGCCTGGGACAGGAAGACCATGTCAGCATGGGTTCCATAAGCGCCTTCAAGTTGCTCTCGGTATTGAAGAATGTCGAGAGGGTTCTCGCCGTTGAGTTGCTGACATCATCCCAGGCCCTGGACTTTCGCAGCGAACTTTCCCCGGGTCGCGGGGTTTCAATTGCACACCGGGCACTGCGTGGTGAAGTCAAGCATGCCGTCAAGGATTATGAGGTGAGAAACGATCTGGACCATTGCGCTGAAATATTGCGCAGCGGATCTTTGCTGGCAGCCGTTGAAAGCGATATAGGTCCTCTTGGCTAATGCAAAGCAAATCACCCGACAACGGCACAGTCACCGTCTTGAACAATATTGGTCAACTGGCCACTTGTTCTGCCGCTGCTGATCAGCAAAACGCCGGCCTGATAAATAACGCCGCACTGGCAGTTGAAAACGACCGGATTGCCTGGGTGGGTTTCGCAGCACAATTGCCGGATGAATATGCCAATGCCGACGCAATTGACTGCGGACGGCGCCTGGTCATCCCGGGACTGATCGATTGCCACACCCACCTGTGTTTCGGTGGTTGGCGTGGCGACGAATTCGAAATGCGAATACAGGGCAAGAGTTACCAGGAGATCGCGAACAGCGGAGGCGGTATTCGCAGCACGGTCAGGGCGACCCGTTCAGATTCTGCTGATCGATTATCAGCCAAGGCGCTGGGCGCGCTTAAAGAAATTCTGGCACTGGGTGTAACGACCCTTGAGTGCAAATCCGGCTATGGACTCGAGCTCGAGTCTGAGCTTAAACAATTGCGAGTTTACCGCGACCTTGACCGGCAACAGCCCGTCGACCTTGTACCGACGTTTCTGGGTGCGCACATGGTGCCGGAGGAGTACAGCAACAACCGTGAGGGTTACATGCGCCTGCTATGCGAGGATTTAATCCCGGCGATCGCCGAACAGAAACTGGCGCGATTTTGTGACATCTTTGTCGAACAGGGGGCTTTTGAGCTGGATGAGGCCAGGGTTGTCCTGGAAACAGCCCAACGGGCAGGATTCGGTCTGAAAGTTCATGCTGACCAACTCAGCAATGGCGGCGGCGCCCGGTTGGCGGCCGCCATGGGCGCGGTGTCAGCTGAGCATCTGGAGTACTCCGATCCGGAAGGTATTGCGGCACTGGCCAGGTCCGGCACAGTTGCCGTC
>JABDPJ010000170.1 GCA_013042835.1 Lysobacterales bacterium | reverse complement strand
CTGGTGGCGATCACCGCCGAGCCGTCAACACCAACGGCATTGCAGGCGACCCTGTTTGGCCTGATAGCCGGCGTGATCGTTGTGTTCAGTATCATCGGCATGGACAAGCTCAAGATTGACGACCCGGTGGGTGCGATCTCCGTGCATGGCGTCGTCGGTTTGTTCGGCCTGATGCTGGTTCCGCTTACCAATGACGGTTCGAGCTTCGTCGGCCAGCTGGCTGGCGCAGCGACCATTTTTGGCTGGGTATTCATTGCCAGCCTCGTGGTCTGGTCTGCCTTGAAGATGACCGTTGGAATCCGCGTCAGCGAAGATGAGGAATACGAAGGGCTGGATATCGGTGAGTGCGGTATTGACGCCTATCCGGAGTTTACTTCTTCAACTTAGTTTGACCGCATAGGAAAGAAAGGGATCAGGTTTTAATTAACCTGATCCCTTTTTTTTACCCTGGCTTTTGTTCTATTTACCCGGCCTTGAACTGCTGGCGATAAGCATGCAGCAACGGTTCGGTATAGCCACTGGGTTGCTCATTGCCTTTGAAGACAAGGTCGCAGGCTGCCGCGAATGCGATACTGTCAGCGTAGTCCGGTGCCATGTTGATGTAAGCAGGGTCACCGGCGTTTTGCTCATCGACGACTTTGGCCATTCGCTTCAGCGTTTCCATGACCTGCTCCCCGGTGCAAATGCCGTGTTTTAACCAGTTGGCAATATGTTGACTGGAAATACGCAGCGTGGCCCGGTCTTCCATCAGGCCAACATGATTGATGTCCGGCACCTTCGAGCAACCGACGCCCTGCTCAACCCAACGCACCACGTAACCCAGCAAACCCTGGGCGTTGTTGTCGAGTTCGTTCTGGATGGCTTCGGCGGAGGGTTTGTCATCACCCATCAGCGGGATGGTCAAAATGTCATCGACACTGGCGCGCGGGCGGTCAGCCAGTTCAGCCTGGCGCTCCGCCACGTTAACCTTGTGATAGTGCAGGGCGTGCAAAGTGGCCGCGGTGGGTGAAGGTACCCAGGCGGTATTCGCGCCCGCCATCGGGTGGGTGATCTTGGCCTCCATCATGTCGGCCATGTTATCGGGGGTCGGCCACATGCCTTTACCGATTTGAGCCCTACCTTTAAGCCCGCAGACCAGGCCAAGATCAACATTCTGGTCTTCGTAAGCCAAAATCCAGGGCATGGTCTTCAGTTTCTCTTTGGCGGCGAATGCACCGGCATTCTTGCTGGTGTATAGTTCGTCGCCGGTCCGGTCCAGGAAGCCCGTATTGATAAAGACGATACGGTTTTTAACGGCACGGATACATTCTTTCAGGTTAACCGAGGTGCGCCGCTCCTCATCCATGATGCCGACTTTCATGGTGTAGCGATCCAGCCCAAGGGCATCTTCGACGCGGGCAAACAGTTCATCGGTGAAGGCCACTTCATCCGGTCCATGCATTTTCGGTTTTACGATGTAGATACTGCCGGTGCGGGAATTGCGCCGCTTTGTATCGCCTTTCAGGTCATGCATGGCGGCCAGGGCAGTCATCATGGCATCCATGATGCCCTCCGGCACCTCGTTACCATCCTTGTCGAGAATCGCAGGGTTGGTCATCAGGTGGCCGACATTGCGCACGAACAGCAGGCTTCGACCCGGCAATACCAGGGTGCCGCCTTCCGGCGTGGTGTACTCGCGGTCGGGGTTCATTTTGCGCAGGATGGTCTTGCCGTTCTTTTCAAGGGATTCTTCCAGGTCACCCTTCATCAGGCCCAGCCAGTTGTGATAGACCAGTGCCTTGTCCTCGGCGTCGACTGCAGCAACTGAATCTTCGCAGTCCATGATCGTGGTCAGCGCGGCTTCGACTATCACATCACTGATACCGGCGGAATCACCGGAGCCGATATGGCTGCCCCGGTCTATCTGGATGTCCATGTGCAACAGGTTGTTGCTCAGCAATACTGAGGTTGGCTCCTGCGTGTCGCCGGTGTAGCCAACGAATTTTTCGGGGTTTTTCAAAGCGACACGGGAGCCATCGCTCAACGAGATTTCCAGCTCGCCATTTTCAATGCGGTAAGCCGTGGCGTCTGCATGCGAGCCGCTGGCCAACGGGGCGGCCTGGTCCAGTACCTCGCGGGCGTAGGCGATCACCTTTGCGCCCCGTACCGGGTTATAGGGGCCTGCTTTCTCAGCGCCGTCGTCTTCAGGGATCACGTCACTGCCATAGAGCGCGTCGTAAAGGCTGCCCCAGCGGGCATTGGCTGCGTTGAGCGCGAAGCGGGCATTCATCACCGGCACGACCAGCTGTGGACCGGCCTGCAGCGCAATTTCGGGGTCGACATTTTCAGTTTCAATCTGAAAGTCCGGCCTCTCATTCACAAGGTAACCAATCTCCTGTAAAAACGCCTTGTACTCAGCGTGATCAATGGCTCTCCCGGCCCGTTGATCGTGCCAGGCATCGATCTGTTCCTGCAAATTCTCGCGTACTTGCAGCAGTTCCCGGTTTCTGGGTGTTAAATCATTGACGATTTCCTCGAATGAGGCCCAAAACCGGCCGGTGCTTACACCTGTGCCCGTGATTAACTCATTTGCAACCAGGTCAAAAAGTTCTTCAGCAACCTGCAGGCCGCCTTGCTGGATACGATGGGACATTTTTCATTCCTCAAATGTGGGTTTTGACAACCCGCGCTCGTTCACAGCCCGGGTTTCATCTATGCAACTACCCATTTTAAGCCAGACCTGTCCACTTGCCGAATAATTTCCACTATTTGTCTTATGAATAGTCAGGCAGATTTCCCTAAGCAGGGTGTATGGTCAATCCACGTCCTGGGCAACGTCCGCAATCAGGCGCCGCATCCACCGGTGTGCCGGGTGATGCTGCAATAGGGGACTCCACGCCATCGTCAGCTCGAAATCCGGGATTTCAAACGGAGGCGGCAAAATAATCACGCTGGGGTCGTCCTTCAGGCGGTTGGCCGCCTTGCTGGGCAGCGTGACTATCAGGTCGCGCAAATCCGCCAGGCGCATCGCCGATTCGTAGTGCCGGGTAAATACCCGTATGCGGCGCTCTTTGCCCAGTTTGGCGAGGGCTTCATCAATCCACCCGAGGCCCTGGCCGGCGCCGGGCTCCATTCCCACGCCTACGCCCATGCCGGTTTTGCTGACCCAGACATGGCCGGCCTCCAGGTAGGTTTCGAGATTGAAGTTTTTGCGAATCGGGTTCTGGCAACTGATGAGACAGGAAAACCCGTCCCGCCAAATGGGTCTTTGGTGAAATGACTGTGGCAATACGTCAAAGCGGTTGATGACCAGGTCGACGCCGCCCCGTTCCAGGTCCTGAAAGCTCACATCACTGGGTGTCAGGATATCCAGCGTGACATCCGGTGCTTCCAGGCGCATGCGGCGCAACATGTGCGGCAACAGCGTTGATTCGGTGTAATCGCTCACGGAGATTCGAAAAACGCGGCTGGCGCTGGCAGCATCGAATTGCCCCTCCGGTTGCACCACGCTCTGGATCGAGGCCACCACTTCACGGATCTTTGGCTGCAGGTCCTCGGCCCGTTCGGTCGGGCTCATGCCGCCACTGGTGCGTACCAGCAAGGGGTCGGAAAACAACTCCCGCAAACGCCGCAGACCATTACTCATGGCCGGCTGGCTGATCCCCAGGCTCTCGGCAGCGCGGGTCACGTTGCGCTCACGTAACAGCACATCAAGGTAGACCAGTAAATTGAGATCGATGTTTTTCAGGTTCACTTAAAGACCCTCATGACTGCCTGGATACTTTATTCACGGGATGAATGTGGAGTATCAAAACTATAGATTATCTAAATTTAACGGGTATGGCTAGAATGGCTTCTTTTTGGAGCAATTTGGATCGATAGTTCTAAAATATCCTGTTGCTCAAGACATTATTTCAACCCTGAAAACCGAGGAATCGCCATGTCAAGTTACTCGAATCATATCAATGCTTTAGCAAAAGTTTGCAAAGACGCTGGCAGCGCCTGGAATGACATTAACCCTGAGTCCGCCGCGCGAATGCGCGTCCAGAACAGATTCAAAACCGGCCTGGAGATTGCCCAGTATACGGCTGATATCATGCGCCGTGACATGGAGGAATACGATGCTGATTCCTCGCAATTCACCCAGTCTCTCGGTTGCTGGCACGGATTCATTGGCCAGCAAAAAATGATCTCAATTAAAAAGCACTTCGGTAGCACCAAGAAGAAATACCTGTACCTGTCCGGTTGGATGGTTGCCGCGCTGCGTTCCGAATTCGGCCCCCTGCCGGATCAGTCCATGCACGAGAAGACCACGGTTCCTGAACTGATCAAGGAGCTCTACACGTTTCTGCGGCAGGCTGATTCGCGGGAACTGAACGAGCTTTTCCGGCAGCTGGATGCGGCCCGTGAAGCGGGTGATGCTCTAAAAGAGGCCAAAATCATCAAAGAAATCGACAATCATGAAACACATGTCGTACCCATCATTGCCGATATCGACGCCGGTTTTGGTAACGCCGAGGCCACCTACCTGCTGGCCAAGCAGATGATTGAAGCCGGCGCCTGCGCCTTGCAGATCGAAAACCAGGTATCCGACGAAAAACAATGCGGCCACCAGGACGGTAAAGTCACGGTACCGCACTCTGACTTCCTGGCCAAGATCAACGCCTGCCGCTATGCATTCCTTGAACTGGGAATCGACAATGGCATTATCGTTGCGCGCACCGACTCCCTCGGCGCCGGCCTGACCAAGCAGATCGCCGTGACCCACGAACCGGGCGATTTGGGTGACCTGTACAATTCCTACCTCGACTGCGAGGAAATCCACGTCGAGGATATGCATAACGGTGACGTGGTTCTCAACCGCGACGGCAAGTTGCTGCGTCCCAGGCGGTTGGAATCCGGCCTGTTCCAGTTCCGTGAAGGCACCGGTGAGGACCGTTGTGTACTCGACTGCATTACGTCCCTGGAAAATGGCGCAGACATGATCTGGATCGAGACAGAGAAGCCCCACATCGGCCAGATTGGTGCCATGGTGGACCGTATTCGCGAGGTCATCCCCAATGCCAAGCTGGTCTACAACAACAGCCCGTCCTTCAACTGGACGCTCAACTTCCGCCAGCAGACCTATGACGCATGGGTTGCGGAAGGCAGGGACGTGTCAGCCTATGATCGTGACCGCCTGATGAGCGCTGATTATGACGATACTGAACTGGGAAGGGACGCCGACGTACACATCCAGACCTTCCAGGCCGATGCTGCGCGGGATGCCGGGATCTTCCACCACCTGATCACCCTGCCCACCTACCACACCGCGGCTCTTTCCACCGACACGCTGTCGAAGGAGTATTTCGGTGAGCTCGGTATGCTGGGCTACGTGCTGCATGTGCAACGTGAAGAAATCCGCAAGGGAATCGCCTGCGTCAAGCACCAGATCATGTCAGGTTCCAACATCGGTGACGACCACAAAGAGTACTTTGCCGGTGAAGCCGCACTTAAAGCCGGCGGTACAGCCAACACGATGAACCAGTTTGCCAACGTGTAAACTGCGTTTTCTGACTGCGAGGGTGGGCCGTTTGGCCCACCCTTTTTTTGTGGCGCCTGAATACAGGTTGCCCCGGCGCGACTGGAATGAACCTGGACTTAAGCCAGCAACCGCTCAGAGGCAGCCTGAAACTTCTTGAAACGCTGGTAGGCATAGGGGATGAAGCGGATTTTCTGAATGGGTTCAACCGCCAGCGGCAGTGCCGCCAGCGCATATTTATAGTCGGACATGATCAGCAACCGTTTTGTCTGACCGAGCAGCTTGTCGAACTCTTCCTGCCGCTGCCGGCGGTTATGAAAACTGGCGTTATCGAGGTAAAAGTCAATCAGCCAACCGAGCTCCCTGCCACCGAATTCCGGCTCGACAATATTGAAGTAGGGATAATCCGGCAGCTGGTGACGCATAACGGTTTCTGCAAACAGGTTGGCAAAATCATAGGCCTTGTGGTTAAGGCAAGAGAACTCGAAATCCAGTAACCTGATCTCGCCACTGTCGAGTTTCATGATGTTGCCGTGGTAGGTGTCGTTGTGACAAAACGTCAATTCGCCATCCGGCACACAGCGGTTCACTTGATCGATCGTTTCCTGGCTGTAAATCGCCCGTAGCTCCCTGCACATATCACGTTCATTCTCAGGAAACCGGTCAATTTCCTGCTCGAGGACCCGCCGGGCAATCGGCCCCCACTTTGCTTGCATCATTTCGAAGAATGGCTGGGGCGGCAGCCCCGCGGGCCTCAACTGGTGAAGGCGGTAGAGTTGATCGGCAATCTGGCGCAGGTTTTCTGCCTGGAAAAGGTCGTCACCAACGAGCGTGCGACCCTGGTAGAAGGATTCTATGCGGCAACAATCGCCGTAGTAATGACAATGGGCGGCAATGTCATTTTCGCCCAGGGTAAGGAACACCTGTTTCTCGGTTTCAAAATCAAGGATCGCGTTTTCCTTGCCTTCGAGTTGACGGTAAAGAACCGCCGGCGGGGTTGCCGGTCTTTTGCAGCGTATGCCCATCGTGAAGGATGAAAAACCCTTGGGGTCATCAAACTCAAAATCCCCGATCGAAAACCCGGACCACTGTGGGAGAACCTGCTGGCATTGCCTGAAAATTTCAGCTTTCACAGTCATTGCTGCTTTGAGGCCCGCTGCGAGCTCAAAATGGCGGGCGGCTAATTACCGCGCCAAATACAATACCGCTACCGGGCTTAGTTACAGGCATAGTCATCGTCGCCAACGGCCCTGCAGTTTTCTGGAAAACCGTTCTCGTGCCAGAAGGCATCCAGCTTCAAGCTTTTAACCAGGCGCCGGTAAGGCTCCGTATTCCTCAAGGGGTTGGTGATGGGGTAGTTGAACCAGGTCATATCGAATAACAGGGAACCATCATTATTCGCTGTGCCTTTCTCGAAGATAACTTCGGCCAGGTCATAATCTCCATAATAAGCTGCCCAGTACAAATCGGTTGCCCAGATACTATTGATTCCGCCGGCATCGGTTTGGTCTACATTGGCGGCGAGAAAGTTGAGCGTATCCTCCCGCGAATGCAACATCTCGATGAATTCATTAAGCTTCGCTCTCTTCCCCGAGGCAAATGTGTAATCCTGGTTGGTGTTGGATAGATTCTTCATTAATTCAATGGTCGTATCGATCCGCCCTTCGCAGATAGCTATGTTGATGGCGTGACGTAATGGGAAATAGCGGTTTCCACCGCCGATTTTCAAGGCCCGTTGCATGTCCTGCCAGCCGCCGTCATGGTCGCCTGATACATAGCGCAGTGCCGCATGCACGGTGAGGTTCAGCCACGAAAGCGGGTCCAGGTCGGTTGCCTTGGTGCTGTATTCCAGTGCCTCATCAAAGTAACCGGCCCGCCAAAGCATCTGGGCGAACTGCTCATTGGCTTCTATGTTGTTGGGGTTCAGGCTAAGTGCGCGCAGGTAGTTGTCCTTCGCTTCCATCCATTCGTAGCGGTCGCGATGCACATCACCCAGTACCGAATAAGCCATTGAATGATTCGGGTCGATCTGCAGCGCACGCCTGGCCATTGATTCGGCCTTGCCCAGGACTTCGTGGCGATCCAGGTCGTTGTGATAGTAAAAAATCAGTGAGTGTGCCTGTGCGTTGGCAGCCCAGCCAGCGGCAAAAGCCGGATCCAGTTCGGTGGCTTCATTCAGCAGGCTGATAGCACGGTGAAAGTCGACCCGACGGGCAATCAGGCCAATGGCCTCAAGATAACGGTCGTAAGCCTGCATGTTCCCGGTGCGGGGCATCGCCGGGCTCTGCTGGCCCTCTGAAATGTCGAGTTCGATTGCCAGCGCCTTGGTAATGGCGCTGGCAATTTCATCCTGGACAGCAAAGATATCGGTCAGGTCCCGGTCATAGGTTTCTGACCAGAGGTGAAAACCGTCACTGGCGGTGACCAACTGGGCCGTGATTCTCACGCGGTTGTTGGCCTTGCGAATCGAACCTTCGAGAATATGATTCACACCCAATTGTTCGCCAATCGACTGCAAATCGGTGCTGTGGTCACGGAACTGGAATGACGAGGTTCGCCCCGCTACTTTGAGGCTCTGGGTTTTGACCAGTACATTGAGAATCTCCTCGGATATGCCATCGGCGAAATAAGCCTGGTCGCCATCGGGACTCATGTCCACAAAAGGCAGGACCGCGATGGATTTGACGCTATCAGCGGCGGAATGCTCTGCTTCGGCATCAGCAGTTGCCTGGGTATCGGCTGCAGTTGGCTGCGATGCTGAAATAATTTCGTCGCGGAAGCGCTCGGTAAGCAAAAACACGATCGCGACAGAAAGGATTACGATGATGCCGCGGTTAAGTTGCTGTCCGGTGTGCTTGGTAATGGACTCTTTCTGATCCACATTCCTTGCCAGCTTGACACCTTCGGGCGTGACTTCAAATGCCCAGGCGATGATGATGGCGATCGGCAAGCCGACCGCCACTGCCAGCATGAAAACCTGCATCACCCAGTCGGGTGCATTGATGTTGTCCAACACCAAATCAACCAGTTGCAGTATCAACCAGGCGGCCACCGAGTAAGCGATGGCTACTTTGAAGATGTTTCTTCTTCTGAGTTCGGTAAAAAAGCTCATTATCGGTTTTCTTCCGGGGCACGCTGCTGCATGAATTCAATAAATATTGGCTCCGAGCGGATACCGTCGAAGGCGGGATGATACATGACCGGGTAGATGGTCGGTCCAACATCGCCATCCAACATGGTTTCTAACAACTCGACCGAGGCTTGTGCATCACCCGCCAGTGCCAGGCCGGTTGCTGTGTCAAATATGAATATACCTGCAAGAAAGGCATCGTTGGGGGCAGTTTCCAGGGCTTGTTGACAGTGTATCTGGGCGGCGGCCAATTCACCCAGCCCGCCCGTGATGAAGCACAGGGAGCGGATAATGGCATAGTTTCCGGGGTTGGCCTGCAGCCAGGTTTCGAATTCCTGCCTGGCATCCTGCAGCAAAGGTGTTGCGCTCTCATTGTCGCCTGCATATCGATGGGTCAGGCCGGTTAACATGGGTTTCGTTACACGATAATCCTTGGTGTCCAGGAAGCTTTCCTGCCAGTTAGCCACGTCCTGTAAAGCGGTCTCAAAGTCACGCAGATATAAAGAAGATTGCCAGCTTTCCCATTGAGTATCCGCGTTGATTGTCGACGTGAGGTGCGTCAGGTGCGCGTAGCTGTTGATGTCGCCGGACTCGTTCAAGTCAAGGTAAGCGATGAAGTTAAGCGTGATCGGGTCGTCCCGTTTGATGGCCTGTGCTTCTGCCAAAGCTTGAGTTGCTTCGTTAAAACGACGCAACCCGATCAGCGTTTCACCGATATTGGCACTGTGTGTATGGTTCCTCGGGTCGAGCTCCTTGCCCCGGTCCATGGCGGACAGCGTATTTTCCCAATCTCCCATTCTGCGCAGGACATATGCACGGGCCTGATGCACGCGAGCGTTATTGGGCAGGGCAGCAGAGGCCTTCTGCATGAGTGGTAACGCCTTGACATAATCGCGATAACCCCAGTAATGATAATAACCTTCCGCGAGGTCAAGCTCAGGCAGTGTCGGGTCAATGGCGCGCCCACTTTGAATGGCGTCCCAGGCCTCATCGCGTGTTGCCGGGTCGGTATCGTAGAACCAGTATTGCTGGAGTAGCAAGATAGCCTTTAAGCTCCAGGCCGCGGCAAAATCCGGATCAAGTTTCAGGGCGCGGTCAATTTCAACAAGACCTGTTCTCATTGCCTCTACGTTTTGCTTGTTAGTCATGCCGATGGCGCGTTGATAGGACTCCCAGGCTTGCAGGTTGTTGGTCAGGGTCCTGTTTATGCTGGTCTCTTCCTCGGGGCTAAGGGTGGCCTGTAAGGCCTGTGCGATCGCGCGAGCGATTTCCGCCTGGATATCGAACAGGTTTTCCGCGGTCAGTTCGCGGTTATAGGTTTCCGCCCACAGATGTTCATCGGTTTTGGCGTCGATCAACTGCGCATTGAAACGGATACGCGAACCCGAGCGCTGCACGCCGCCTTCAACGATGGTGGATACACCGAGTTCTGCCGCGATCTCAGGGATTTTCTTGGTTGAGCCCTTGTATTCCAGCACTGAAGTACGGGATATGACCTTCAATGAGCCGATCTTGGCCAGTTGGGTGAGCAGATCATCGTGCATGCCCTCAGCGAAGAACTGGTCTTCCTGGTTGGCGCTGCGAAATGCAAACGGTAGCACCGCTACTGATTTATCGGATTGACTGCGCGTTGGTGACCTGCCTTCATCCGCTGCTGCACTATTTGCGTCAGCCTGGGCGGTTTCCGCAGGTGTCGCTGGTTCTGTCCTGCCATTGAACTTGTCATAGGCAAAATATGCGAGTGCCAATACGAGGATTACGATAATGGCCCGGTCCAGCTTACGTCCGGTTTGAGGAGTGACCGACTGGCTGCGATCAATGTCTTTTTCTTTTTTCAGACCCTCGGGCGTCATTTCAAAGGCCCATGCGAAAATCAGCACAATCGGGAAACCGATGGCCAGCAACAGCATGATCGCCTGGAAAACCCAGCCGGGCGCCGTGATGTTGTTCAACACCACGTCGGCAAACTGCATCACCAGCCAGGCAACCACCGCATAGGCGATACCTACGCGGAAAACGTTACGGCGCTTGAGTTCAGCGAATAGATTCACGGTTTGGCCCCGCTGCCGAATGTCGGCGCGTTCATGTCAAAGCCATTGCGGCGCCGCAGATCCGCCAGCTCTTTTACACCGGGCTGACGCCAGAACTCCTGCCAGGATGCACTCTCGGGCGCTTGCTCGGGGCCACGTATCCAAATAGGAAATATCCACGTGCCGTCTTTTTCACGGTAGGCCTTTAGAAGCAATTCTCCGGCCTTGTCGAAATAACCAAACTGGGCGGCTTCAAAAGCAACAAATGATGCGGTTATCTGGTTGGTCCTTGCCAGTCCCACTCTTTCATTCAGGCTCGCTTCGGCCTGGGTGAGATTCCCCTTGGCAAATTCGAGCGCCAATTGCAGGCCGCCAATGAGGTCTTGGTAATCAACCTGCGTCGATTCGGCTTTTTGAACAACACGGCTTAATTGCTCCACGTCATCCAGGATGAAATAGATATCAGCCAGGTGTTGGTAACCGTGTGAAAATGCAGGGTCCAGTGACAGTGCACGATTGGCGAGCTGGATCACCATGTCGTATTCACCTAATAATACGTAGACATTTGCAAGATCGGTTAAATGGACGGGTGCCAGAGGGTCCAGTTCGGCCGCGCGAGATTCGTATTTGAGGGCATTTGGCAGATCACCTGTGCGACTTAACAGATCGCCGAGAAAATTATTTGCTTCAACACTGCCGGGGTTTAGACTGACGGCTTTTTCAAGCAGTTCCAGGGCGCCGCTAAAATCTAAATCAATTTCGCTGTAAACAATTGCGAGCACAGCCAGGGCCTCTACATTTTCAGAATCAGATTCAAGGGCCTTGCCGGCCCATTCGCGCGCTTGTTCGCGTGCTTCTCCAGCCGGAATCCTGTTCGAGAACCATGGCAATACGGCGTAGGCTTTGGCCAGGGTCGCCATGGCCGGTGCGTACCCCGGTTCGATCTCAATGGACGACTTGAGCACGTCTATACCTTCGAAAAGAGCGGCCTCCCGGCGGCGGGCAACCAGTCCACGGCCTTTGAGATAGAGTTCGTAAGCCCGCATGTCGATGGCGGTGCTGCTATTGTCAATCTCGTCCGTGAACAGCGTTCGTAGCTGTTTGGCGATGGCTGCCGCGATCTCATCCTGGATGGCGAAAACATCTTCCGGCGTGCGGTCGAAAGTTTCCGACCAGAGGTGAAAGCCCGAATCCGTTTCAATCAGCTGGGCGGTAATTCTCAGGGTATTGCCGGCCTTGCGCACGCTGCCCTCCAGCAAATGGTTAACCTGCAGTTGCCTGCCGATATCGGCGATATCCAGGTTCTTGCCCTTGAACTGGAATGACGAGGTGCGCGCCGCGACCTTCAGGTTTGGAATGCGGGTAAGAACATTGAGGATTTCCTCGGAAATGCCATCGGAAAAATATTCCTGCTCCGGGTCGGAGCTCATATTCACGAATGGCAGGACGGCCACTGAAGGCTCTTCGGATGCCGGCTGTGCTTCATCGTCAGTACCCGTGGCCGCAATATCCTGTTGCAAAGCCGGTTCTGCTGCTTCCTCTGCGGTTTGCACCTCCGAAATTGGCGGCGCGGTTTGCGGCCGGGTCCAAAAACGTTCGAACACCAGTAAACCGACTGCCATCAACAGCACAACGATCACCAGGCGATCAAGCTTGCGCCCCGTTGCATGGGTGACGGACTGGTTCGGGTCGACATCTTCTGCCCGCTTGATGCCATCGGGGGTTAATTCGTAGGCCCAGGCGATAAACAGCGACAGTACGAAGCCTATCAACACAAAAAATATCAGGGTCTTCATCACCCAGCCCGGGGCGCCGAAACTCTCCAGCGCCAGGTCGGCCACCTGTACCACCAGCCAGCCAACCACGGCGTAGGCAAAACCTACCCGGAATACGTTGCGGCGTTTTAACTCGTCAAAAAAGCTCATCACCAGTCCTTGGCCGGAAACTTGATGGGCGTGTGAGGTGGCCATTTAAATCCAGCCTCTTCAATGCGTTTTTTGAAATTCGGTGTCGCTTCCAGGTCGAATGGTGCACCACAGAAACAGCCTTTCACCGTTTCAGCCAGGATGAACGGGCCAGCAAAACGGGCGTCCAGTTTGCTGGCGTAAGCATTGGCTGCATCCCGGTTGCCGAGTATGGCTTCATTAATCAGCAAACTGCCGTCATTGACAGGGCCTTTCTGTTTCGCTGCTTCAAGTATTTCCCGCGCACGGTCGATTTCATTATCCAGGGCATAAACCATTATTTTTCTGGGTACCTCGTAAAAGCTGCCCTCAGGGTTTGGTGCGTACATATCCGGTGCGTCGTGATAGTTGCCGGAAGCCAGCAACGCCGTGAACCGCATATCATCAACCCAGGGTTGAAAGGCCACGTTGTCCAGGAAATGACTGGTCGACTCGATGACTTGCTCCGCTTTCCCTGCCCAGATTGAAAATTGACCGTCCATGGCTACATGACTGCCACTTAATGGGTCGCAGCGCTTCAATCTCTCATAGTGGGCGGATACCTGTTCAGCCCAGCCAAAAATACTTGCCAGTGTCGAGACCCAGTTGACCGAATAACACTCCTCGGTCTGGAATGCACGGTCCAGCTTGGCCGGGATGCCTGACCAGTCATTTGAAAACTCAGCACGCTCGGCCTCGATATATGCGCGTTGTGCCTCCGATTGCGCGTGCCTGGCCACGAGTGTGAGTCCGGCCTGAAGTTGTTCCAGGGCGTCTTCAAGTTCAGCGCTTGAGTAACTTTTAATACCGACTGCGTTGCTGAAAAGAATATGTCCAAAGAGGTCTGTTCGTTCCATCTGTGCGTCGGCAATTGACGGAACCAGCGACAGGGCCTGGTCGAAATAGCGATTGGCTTCGGGAAGCAGGTCGACAGGGTCGCTGATGGCGTGTGCCTTCTCCACCATTTCCAAACCCTTCTGATAGGCAATGAAGGCCTCGACGTCATCTATACGCGCATCCCGCATCTTTTGCCGCTTCTCCTCGTTGAGAACAACATCCAGTGTCTCGGCGATGTTTTCTGCGATATTCTCCTGCACCGCGAAAACGTCCTCGAGGGTCCGGTCATAGGTATCCGACCACAGGTGGAAACCATCTTCGGCCCGGATGAGCTGCGCAGTGATACGCACCCGCTCCCCGGAACGCCGGACTGAGCCCTCAACCACATGCTTGACACCCAGGGTCGCAGCAATCTCCGGCACCGGCATGTTTTTGTCTTTGAAGTGGAAAGAGGAGGTGCGGGCCGTGACCAACAGTTCGGGGAGGCGCGCGAGGGAGTTCAGGATTTCTTCTGTCAGGCCGTCAGCAAAGTAGGTGTCGTCCTCACCACTGCTCATTGAAACAAAGGGCAAAACGGCGACGGATTGCCCTTTAGTCGCGGCTTCGGCAAATTCCGCAGTGGATTCGTCCTGCTCCTGTGACACCTGTGCATCAACCGGTTTATTGGCTGTCACTGGTTCCTGCAAAACCAGCTTATCGATCAGCAAGTAAGCAATAATCACGGTCAGAATCCCAATAATCACGCGGTCCAGCTTGCGTCCGGTAGATGGGGCGATGGACTGCGAGCGGTCGACGTCTTTCTCCCGCTTGATACCCTCCGGGGTCATTTCGAATGCCCAGGCAAAAATCAACGCCGGAATAAAGCCAATCATGAGTAAAGCGATGACCAACGTGACTGCTGAATCAGGTAAACCGATGCGGGGGAAAATAATATCCGTCACCTGTAACAGCAGCCACGCAGTCACCGTGTAAGCGATGCCGACGCGGAACACGTTGCGGCGTTTTAGTTCTTTAAAAAAACTCATTTCCTACTGGCTCCACTCCGGTTCCTGCAGCATTTGGGCAACCTGCTCGCGGAGTTGGGCAAACTCCACGTCCAGTTGTGCCAGGCGTGCGGCTACCTCCGGATTTTCATAAACGGGCGCGTACAAAGCCTTATCAAACCGCTTGTGCCGCTGTAGGTTACCCGCCATCGGCAGGCTCAGTCGGTACAGGTAGTTTTCCACTGCGGCAGGGATATCACCCGTCATCAGGTAATCATCGGTTACGATGCCGGTCTTGGGTTCGCGCCAGGGGAAGCCGAGGGCGTCCAGGTTGGAAGTCAATTGCAGCCAGGCCTCTTTGCGTGTGTCAAAGCTTTCAAAACCGGTCATCAGCCTGATGCTTGCCATCTGCATCATCATGCCTTCAATGCCGGTGGGGAGTGCACTGTAGTCAGTTATTTCAGGGCGCACGGATACGAGAAGATCATAGGCTTCCCGGGCCCTGCCGTTATCCAGCATTAAACTGGCATAGGTAAACAGGGGGTTTGCAAAGGAGTTTCGCCGGTCCGGCATTTGCGCAATGATGGCTTTCTCGGCCAGTGCGATGGCGGTATCAAATTCTTTCCTCGCCATTGCCCGTTCTATCTCGAGATTAAGCTGGATTGGCGAATCGGGAACCAGTGCCTTGACGCGGGCAAACCAGAGATCGCCTTCCTCCGGCAACTCGAGTGCATAGAGGTCGACGGCAATTTCATTAGCCAGTTCATGGTCCTGGGGATCGACTTCCGTTGCCCTTCGTTTCCAGTTCAGGGCAGCCAGCAGGTCATTGCACTCCCGTTCCAGATTGGCCAGGTCCGAATAAAAATTCGGGTTTTCCGGCGCCAGTTGCTGTGCCCGTTCCAGGGCTTCACGTGCCTGGTCAAGCTGGTCATTATCGCGGTAAATGTTACCGAGCATGCTATGAAGTTCAGCTTCCAGCGGGTCGACCAGCAGTCCGGCCTGGATAACCTCGATGGCTTGTTGAGGCTGCTTGAAGAAAAAATTCAGCATGGCTGCAACCGTTTCCCGCACATAGGTTTCGCTTGGTATCAATGGCAACAGGTTGCGTAACTCTGCGGTTTCACGCTCCCTGTCCTCTTTGCTTTTTCTTGAATCGATCTTTCGCAGGGCAATCACCAGTTCAAATGCGCGGGCAAGGTGGTTGTCCGGTTGTTGTTCGCGCACCTGGCTGATCAGGGGCTTTGCCAGCTCTTCCAGTTCATCATTATTCAGCAGTCCCGTGCCGTTTTTCATCAGGTAGTTGCGCACCAATGCAAGGCGCGCATCGATAAAGGCGGGGTCCTGCGCCAGTGCCTGTTTGAAATGATTTTCGGCAACTTCGAGACTGCTGTAGGAAAAAATGGCCTGCTGCTCCAGGCC